>JAGOJA010000034.1:22734-25614 GCA_017995345.1 Flavobacterium sp. | reverse complement strand
AACGACGAATATCTAAACGTACTGATGCATAAAATTTCAAAGCATTTCCTCCGGTTGTTGTTTCTGGATTACCAAACATTACTCCAATTTTCTCTCTTAATTGGTTAATAAAGAAAACAGTACAATGTGTTTTGCTGATGGTTCCTGTCAATTTACGCAATGCTTGAGACATCAAACGAGCATGAAGACCCATTTTAGAATCTCCCATTTCGCCTTCAATCTCGCTTTTTGGAGTCAGAGCAGCAACCGAGTCAATAACAACAATATCAATGGCGCCAGAACGAATCAAGTTCTCCGCAATTTCTAAAGCTTGTTCCCCATTATCTGGTTGCGATATGATTAAGTTTTCAATATCTACACCTAATTTTTCGGCATAATTTCTATCAAAAGCGTGTTCCGCATCGATAAAAGCAGCTATTCCACCCGCTTTTTGCGCCTCAGCAATAGCATGAAGCGTCAAGGTTGTTTTTCCAGAAGATTCCGGACCATATATTTCAATGATTCGTCCTCTTGGATAGCCGCCAACTCCTAAGGCTAAATCGATTCCTAAAGATCCTGAAGAAATAGTTTCTACTTCCTCAATGGCTTTATCCCCCATTTTCATCACCGTACCTTTTCCGTAGGTTTTGTCTAGTTTGTCAAGCGTAAGCTGTAACGCTTTTAATTTAGATTCTTTTTCTGTGCTCATCTTCTCTTTTACCTTTTCTTTCATCGATTTGTATTATTTTATAACTCTAAGAAACTGACAGGGTGATTAATTATCCTGATAATTCCATTTATGTGCGAATATTTGTTTTCGTAAAAATACTTCTTTTTTTAATGTAAATTTTCTCTTTCAAGAATATTTTAAATCTAAACTCCAAGCAAATAATAAGTTGATTCTACCTGATTATTGAAACAATGCTTTCAATTCAGTAGCTTCGTGAGGATTTAACTTTCCTGCTAAAACTAAACTGAGTTGTTTGCGTCTTAATGCGGCATCAAAACGTTGTTTTTCAAGCTCTGTTTCCGGAATTATTTGCGGCACTTCTACCGGTTTTCCGGTATCATCAACGGCTACAAAAGTATAAATGGCCTCGTTAGCTTTAGTGCGATTTCCGGATTGTCTGTCTTCAACCCAAACGTCAATAAATATTTCCATTGAAGTTCTAAATGAGCGAGAAACTTTGGCCTCTACAATAACCACACTTCCTAGAGGGATGGCTTTGTTGAAAGCCACGTGATTTACTGATGCTGTTACGCCAATTCTTCTGGAGTGCCTTCCTGCCGAGATGCTTGCTGCACGATCCATACGAGCCAATAGTTCCCCACCAAAAAGATTATTCAAAGGATTAGTCTCACTTGGTAAAACCAAATCAGTTAATATTGTCAGGGATTCAGAAGGGTGTTTTGGAGTCATTTTATTTGTTAATTTTTAAATCTTGTTTTTAGTTTAACCAATATACGGCCAATATAGCCGGTATGAAATAGATAACAATTGTTCTTGCGCCATCATAATCTTTAGCTAAACGTTGTCCAAAAAGCAACATTAGTAAAGTTATACAAGAAAAAACGGCACCGTAAAACCCAAAAAGTCGTCCGTTGTTTATCAAAAGTTCAATACAACCTACGATGCACAAAACACCAGAAATTAATTCTAATACCAGAATATTTGCTAGTGCTAAAGGCACTTTGTTTCTTAATGGTGTTTGCGAAAAATGACCTTTTAACCAATCGACATTATCTTTCCAATAAAAAAGCTTGTCATAGCCCGATTGCAAAAAAGTCATAGCCAGAAAAATTAAAATCAATATTGAAGTAATGTTGTTCATTTTGTTATTTTTTGTGAATTAAACGGGTAAGTTTTATAGATAAATCGGTGAGAATAATTTTAGCATTTCCGTTGCGTTCAATGTGATACATGGCATCCGATAGTTCTTTGAAAATGTCATTTATATTGTTGCCATTTACAAAAGGCGCAAAATTTTCCAGCTTGAATTTTTCCACCTGCGGTTCCATGTACACCAAGTTTGGAGCTTGATAATTTAATAGGAGCGCTTGACGAAACATCTCGATGCAGAACTCTAGAAATTTTTTCTGGGTTTCTCGTCCCAAACCAGCAATTTGCTCGCTCCATTGAATTAAATCTTGAATGGCGGCTGCGTTTCCTTTGGCTCTAAAAGCGGCACGAACCCAATCGACAAACCATTTTTCAAAAAAAGTAGATTCGTTGTCTGTTTGTAATAATTGCAGTGCTTTATTGTAATTTCCTTGTGCCTGATGCGCTATTTTTAAAGCAGCTTTAGGCTCCATGTTTTGATTTGAAATTAAAGCATCAGCGATAACTTTTTCGGGCAAACCATTAAAATGTAGCACCTGACAACGGGAACGAATCGTTTGTATGATGTCTTCTTCATTCTCTGAAATCAGAATAAAAACCGTTCTGTCAGTGGGTTCTTCTAGTAATTTTAATAATTTATTAGAAGCGGCGATATTCAATTTATCAGCCATCCAGATAATCATTACTTTGTATCCGCCTTCGAAAGATTTCAACGCTAATAATTTCAAGATTTCCTGAGCATCATCAACCCTAATTTCTCCTTGCTTGTTTTTCACCCCTAGAATTTGATACCAGTCAAAGAGGCTGCCGTACTTGTTTTGTTCTAAAAACTGACGCCATTCCGTTATGAAATCGATGCTTTTTGGCTTTGTTTTTACCTCTTCGGTGCTAACAGTCGGATAAATAAAATGCAAATCCGGATGCGAAGTTTTTTGGAATTTTAAATTACAAGCTTCGTTTGAACCGGAGTTTTCCCCGTTTTGATTGCTGCAAATAAGGTATTGTGCATAAGCAATTGCCATAGGTAGAGTGCCACTTCCTTCAGGACCAACAAATAGCTG
>JAGOJA010000034.1:0-22634 GCA_017995345.1 Flavobacterium sp. | reverse complement strand
GGAATTTTAAATTACAAGCTTCGTTTGAACCGGAGTTTTCCCCGTTTTGATTGCTGCAAATAAGGTATTGTGCATAAGCAATTGCCATAGGTAGAGTGCCACTTCCTTCAGGACCAACAAATAGCTGCGCATGTGGAATCCTTCCCAAATTAGCACTTTTTGTCAAATGACTTTTAATGTGTTCTTGCCCTAAAATTTCTGAAAATTGCATAAAGCAAAGATAGAAGAAAATGGGTTAGTCTAAAATTTTAAGAGGCAAAGTTTCGGCGCAAACGCAGGAGTTGCTTTTGCCACGAATGCACAAATTACAAATACATGTGTTATATAGAAATCAATTATTGCTACGAAAGTTTTAAAAAACTTTAAAATCAATTCGTAATAAATGTATGTTAAGAACAGCTGCGTTTGCATTGGTTAAGATTCGAAAAAGTAAAAAATAGCAGCTGTGTTTCAGAAAATAAAATGACCCCTATTTTATAATATTAAACGGATAAATGATTAAAAAGGAGCATTATTTATATATTTACATCGATTTCGTTGCTTAAAACTTATTTCACGTGCTTTGCTTTAATTTATTAACAATTTAAAAGTTCTATATTTGTTGTTCTTTCTAAGAAAATTAATCTAAAAAAATAGACCGATGAAAACTTTAAATGATTTCGATTTCAACAATAAAAAAGCCATAATACGAGTAGATTTCAACGTGCCTTTGGATGAAAATTTCAACGTGACAGATGCTACACGTATTGAAGCAGCAAAACCCACCATTGACGCCATTATTGCACAAGGTGGAAGCGTAATTTTGATGTCGCATTTAGGCAGACCAAAAGGAGTCGAAGAAAAGTATTCGTTGCAACACATTCTGTCAACTTGTTCTGAAATTCTTGGAGTGCCCGTTCAATTTGCTTCAAACTGCATTGGTGAAGAAGCAACGAAAGCGGCTGCAAATTTAAAATCTGGGGAAGTTTTATTGTTAGAAAATCTTCGTTTTCATGCGGAGGAAGAGGCTGGAGATGTTTCTTTTGCAAAAAAACTAGCGTCACTTGGCAATATTTATGTAAACGATGCTTTTGGTACAGCGCACAGAGCACATGCTTCAACTACGATTATTGCACAGTTTTTTCCAACAGAAAAATGCTTTGGTTTATTATTGGCCAAAGAAATTGAGAGCTTGAATAAAGTTTTGAAAAATAGTGTAAAACCGGTAACAGCAGTTCTTGGAGGTTCAAAAGTGTCTTCTAAAATTACCGTTATCGAAAATATTCTAGATAAAGTAGACCACATGATTATAGGTGGTGGAATGACATTTACTTTTGTAAAAGCATTAGGAGGTAAGATAGGTGATTCTATTTGTGAAGATGACAAACAAGAATTGGCATTGGAAATCCTTCGTTTGGCTAAGGAAAAAGGCGTTCAGATTCATATTCCGGTTGATGTTGTGGCTGCAAATGCTTTTTCAAATGACGCCGATACTCAAATTGTAGATGTAAATGAAATTCCAGAGGGTTGGCAAGGACTTGATGCTGGACCAAAATCATTAGAAAACTTCAAAAAAGTAATAATGGAGTCGAAAACTATTCTTTGGAATGGTCCATTAGGTGTTTTTGAAATGGAAAGTTTTGCTAACGGTACAATTGCCCTAGGAAATTTCATCGCAGAATCCACTGCAAATGGAGCTTTTTCACTTGTGGGTGGAGGCGATTCAGTTGCGGCTGTAAAACAATTTGGGTTAGAAGATAAGGTAAGCTATGTTTCAACTGGTGGCGGTGCCATGCTGGAAATGCTGGAAGGAAAAGTGCTGCCTGGAATTGCAGCTATTTTAGACTAAAATATGGTTTGGATTTGAAGTAGAACTCACATTTAGTATACCTACTACAATGCATAATTTTCAAAACCTTAGCGATACATTGTATCGCTAAGGTTTTTTTAGTTTCAAATAGTATCGAATTGTGTTTCAAAACGCATTATTGATAGTTAAACAGTAGAAAATTCCGCATAATTAGTTCAAATATTGCATTTTTAACAATATTTAAACAAAATTTTAGTTTGAAGCTATTATGTTTGTAAAATATTAAGCTTTGTAATCATTTGAAATATAGGTCCTTGATCGTAAAAATATGAATATAAAAAACACCACTCTGTCCCTTTTGCTATTAGTATCCGTACAATTATTTTCGCAGGAAAGCTTTGAAAATAATAGCAGTAATAAATTTGAAACTAAATTATCTTATTTAGACTCCATCAAGAAATCTTTCGTAAACAATGATTTAGCCGCTCGCGTAGATAGTTTATGGATGAATGAACTCGTCAACTTAGATTTGTACAATACCATTTCTGATGATATTAAGAATATTAATATTGATGAAGAAATTGAACACGAATTGTCAACTGAACTTCTCAAAGAGAGATTAGCAGCGATGGACGCCAAATCACCTTTCAATATTGAGTACAACCAAGGATTAGAAAACATCATCAAATCATTTTTAAAGAACCGAAAAAGTTCTTTCGAACGATTAATGGGTGTTTCAGAATATTATTTCCCACTGTTTGAAGAGGCTTTAGCCAAAAAGAATGTCCCTTTGGAGATCAAATATTTGGCTGTTGTGGAATCGGCTTTGAATCCAAGGGCTGTTTCTAAAATGGGGGCTACCGGATTATGGCAATTTATGTATCATACAGGAAAACAATACGGGTTGAAAATCGATTCTTATGTGGATGAACGCAGTGATCCTTTGAAATCTAGCGAAGCCGCCGCCCAATATATGACTAATATGTATAAAATATTTGGTGATTGGGATTTAGTGCTAGCGTCTTACAATTCAGGTCCAGGTAATGTTTCTAAAGCCATTAGGCGTTCTGGTGGACAAAAAAATTATTGGAATATTAGAAAAAATCTTCCTAAAGAAACGCAGGGTTATGTGCCAGCTTTCTTAGCAACAATGTATCTTTATGAATACCACAAGGAACACGGAATTGTTCCAAAAAGAGCAACAGTGCAACACTTTGCCACAGATACTATAATGATTAAGAAGCAAATGTCGTTCAAACAAATAGGAGATTTGCTTGATGTTCCCCTGTCGCAACTGCAACTTTTAAATCCATCATATAAACTCAATGTGATTCCGTTTTATAAAGATCAATATCATTTCTTGAGGCTTCCGCAAGATAAAGTAGCTGTTTTTGCTTCAAATGAAGACCAGATTTATGCCTATGCCCAATATGAATCAGACAAACGCGAAAGACCGTTTCACTCACAAAAGACGATAGCCGCGAAGGATACTACTAGTTCCGTTCTAAAAACCGCAGGAGCCAAAACAAGCTATTATAAGGTAAAACGAGGAGATAATCTGGGTGTGATAGCCGCTAAATACGATGTTGAAGTTGCTGACATAAAAAAATGGAACAAACTGAAAGGCAATTCGATTGCTTACGGTAAAAGTTTGAAAATTGTGAACAATTCGTCTTCTTCGACAACAATTATAGGTAATCAAAGAGCTGCTGCTGTTGAATCAAAAATAAATAAAGAAGAAAAAACAAAAGTTAATTCTGCATCATTAGCAAATGAGGATGCATCACTTTATGTGGTTCAAAAAGGAGATAATTTAGGAAGCATTGCTAAGAAATACGACGTGACTGTTGCTGAAATTTTAGAATGGAATGGGCTTTCAAATAATACAATACAATTAGGAGCTTCATTGCAAGTTGTAAAAAAAGCGCTAGAAAGCAAAGAGGAATTAGTTACAGGTCCTGAACGAAAAGATATTGAATATGTAGTTCAAAAAGGAGATAATTTAGGTGATATCGCCAGTAAATTTGGGAGTTCCTTGTCAGATTTAAAACTGTGGAATAAATTGCCAAATAACACTATTGCTATTGGGAAAAGCTTGATTGTTGCCAAAGATGAAATTGTAATTGTGACTGAGAAAGCAACTGTTAATTCCTTTAAGAGCAAATCAAATGCAACTTCGGCAGCTAAAAAAACTTCGGCAGACTATTATGTAAAAAAAGGAGACTCTCTATTTAGCATTGCCAAAAAATATCCAGGTGTAAGTATTTCAGATTTAAAAAAATGGAACGGTATTAGCAGTGAAGATATTAAACCTGGAATGAAATTGAAAATTAACGGATAATACAATAAACTTCTATAAATTTGGGTTTTGTTTCACAATAGAATAGCAATGAATAAAACCCATTTTATATTTCTTTTTGTTTCTCTGCTATTGTTTTCCTGTAAAAAGGAAAATGAGCACCAACCTCGTAAAACGACGGGTAAAATCAATACGATTTCAGTTATAATTGATGACCAGTTTTGGAATGGCGAGATTGGCGACAGCATTCGAAACAAATTTGCTTCTCCAGTAATTGGATTGCCACAAGAAGAACCTTTGTTCAACATCAATCAGTATCCAGTTCGGCTTTTAGAAGGTTTCATGACGGATACCCGAGCGATTATAGTGGTGAAAAAAGCAGAGGAAAACAAATTCGAAATCAAGAAAAATCAATACGCATCACCTCAAAATGTATTTCATATTTCAGGCAAGACTGCCGCTGACATTATAGCCTGTATCGAAAAGAATACGCCTAAAATGATTGAGACAATCAAAAATTGTGAACTAGCTGAAAGTCAAAAAATCAACAGCCAGTCATTGATTGACCCAAAAGTAATCGAGAACAAATTTCACCTTTCAATACAAGTTCCTTCGGGCTATGCTTATGTCCTTCAAAAAAGCAATTTTTTGTGGCTAAAAAAAGAAATCATAGGAGGGAATACCAGTCTTTTAATTTATCAAGTGCCCTTAAATACCATTAAGAAACGAGGAGATTTAATTAGCTGTATCGTTAAAATGCGGGATTCTATTGGGAACTTATACATCAGCGGAAAGGAACCCAATACAAATATGATTACGGAAGAGGCTTATGCACCATATCTTTTTAAGATTAATCTGGACGGAAAAGAAACCTTTGAAACGAAGGGAACCTGGCAGTTAAACAATGATTTTATGTCGGGACCTTTTATCAATTATGCCATTATCGATGCCGATTATAATCGAATCCTAGTTTTAGAGGGTTTTTGTTATGCGCCCTCAAAAGACAAACGGGACTTAATGCATGAACTGGAAGCGATAATAAAATCAGTTGTTATCTCAAAAAGATAGTTTTTATTTTCCTTTATTTGTATTCTATAAAAAATACTAAAAACATGGCACTACAATGGAAAATAAGGGCGTTTGACGCACTTTCTGTTTACGAACTGTATGATTTACTTCGGTTAAGAAGCGAAATTTTCGTAGTGGAGCAAAATTGTGTTTACCTTGATTTGGATGGAAAAGATGTTGTGGCTTTGCATCTTATTGGAGAATTTGAAGGCAAAATAGTGGCGCATGCCCGACTTTTCAAAGCAGGAATCACTTTTGATAACGCCTCTATTGGCAGAGTAACGGTCGCTGCAAAGTACCGCAACAGAAAATGGGGACATGACCTAATGCGGGAAGCCATTGCTGGTGTTTTAAGCCATTTTGGCGAAGATAAAATTACCATTGGCGCACAGTTGTATTTGAAAAAATTCTATGAAAGTCATGGCTTCGTGCAAACAAGCCAAATGTATCTGGAAGACGATATTCCGCATATTGAGATGATAAGGGAGTAATTTACATTTTCAAAATCGTTTTGTAATCCGCATTGTTCAAAATACTTACTGATTTCTTAATTTCAGAGTTGTTTTTGATGTAATATTGATACAATCCTTCTTGATATTGGTAGCGTTTAATGATTTCATCTATCATTAGATTTTTTATTTCTTTTTGATTTTTATCCAATAATGCATTTTCACTTTTTTGAAGTGCGCTCAGTAATTGTTGGTATTCAACCAAGATAGATTCCTCTAGTTTTTCCTTTTTGGCTACAGCCAAAGTGTTTTTCAATGCCAATTCTGTTTCAGTATCAAAGGAGAATTTTTGTGTTTTCAAAAACTGTTTGAAATCTAAATAATCAGCATCAGAAATCACTGGAACTTTGTTTCCTAAATCTGGATTTTTATAATAATAACGGGTAGCATAGTTGAAAATTCCGTCGTTTCGCAATAAAGCGTTGGTTATTGGACTCGATTTAGCTTCTTCCAGTTCTACATCAGGCTGGATTCCTCCACCGTCATAAACTGTTCTTCCTTTTCGGGTTTTAAAGGCGTGGTAGTTTTGTTCTTCCGTTTTTATGGCCATTCCATTTTTATCTTTGCGAGAATAATCCAGTGCTTGAATGCATCTTCCAGAAGGCGTGTAATAACGTGAAATGGTTACTTTTAGTTGCGTTCCATAGGTCAAATCCACGGGTCTTTGCACTAATCCCTTTCCAAAACTACGGCTTCCTACCACTACAGCGCGATCTAAATCCTGCAAGGCGCCAGCCACAATTTCTGATGCAGAAGCACTGCGACCATTGACAAGGATAACCAAAGGGATTTCAGTATCTACAGGGTCTTTGCTTGTTTTATAGGTGCTGTTGTGTTTGTCGATTTTTGATTTTGTAGTAACAATAATCTCGTTTTTTGGAACAAATAAATTACAAATATTCACGGCTTCATTCAAAAGTCCGCCGGGATTATCTCTTACATCCAATATAATGCGTTGAGCACCATCTTTTTTGAGTTGTTCCAAAGCTTCTTTGGTCTCCAAGGATGCTTTTTTGTTAAAATGAGACAATACAATATAGCCGGTTTTCTCGTCTATTTTTGCAAAAAAAGGAACTGATTTTATTTCGACTTCGTCAAGAATAATTTGGGTACTATTTACTTTTCCCTGTCGGATGTATTTTATGTCAATCTTAGTGTTCTTAGTGCCTTTGAAAAGCTGGGAAGCCTCCTCTTTAAAATCAGATAAAAGTACGTCACCTATTTGTATAATTTCGTCACCGGCTTTCAAACCGGCTTTGTCAGCAGGGTAGTTTTTGTAGGGTTCCTTGACGATTAACTTGTCTTCTTTCCGAGTCAATAAAGCACCTATTCCGGTATATTCTCCAGTGTTGTTTATCTTAAATCGCACTACATCCTGCTCGTTGAAGTACACCGTGTATGGATCTAAGCTGGTCAACATGCCTTTGATGGCTTTATCCATTAAGTCACCAGGATTTGTTTCATCAACGTAATTTTTATTCAATTCCTTAAAAAGAGTGGTGAATATTTCAATTTGCTTGGCGATTTCAAAAAAATCATCTTTGAAACTGGTTCCAATAAATAGAAATGCGGATGCAACAACAGGAATTATGAATTTTTTTTTAAAGAAAGAATACATTGTTTTTATGTTTTTTTGGACTTAATTTTTTTTCTGATAAAATAAACGATTGAAAATAGGATAATGATAAATGGCCAAATGCTGAGTAAATTTATAAATAAACTCGAAATAGAATTAAACCCTGATTTGATTGCGGTCCAGATTTTCATACCATAAGAGACCGTTATGCCGCTTTCATTGGCAACAGATTTGTAAAATTCGATAGTAATAGTGCTAAAAGAAACACGGTTTTGCAGGTAATTCAATTGGCCTTCTTTGGCTTCAATTTCTTCACGAATGGCGGACAGTTGTTGTTCAATTTCTAATATTTCAGACACTTTATTCGCTTTCTTCAAAAGTTCTAGATAACGGTTTTCTAGTACTTTTTTGGCTTTTAATCGTGCGTCAATGTCAATATATTCTGCAGTTACATCTTGTGAGGAAATTTCTTTATTGTCAAAATACGCCACTCCTTTTGAAATATCTTTTAAAAACAAATCGAAATCTTTGCTTGGAACCCTTATAATAAGTCTTCTAAAAATGGAGGTGTAATCTTTGCCTTCCGTATCATTTTGTATGGTAGCTTTATAACTTTTTGCTGCATTTTGTATTTGAGTATAGGTAGCATTTAAGTCATTGCTTTCAAAACGAAGATTGCCTTCTTTGATGATTTTTTGTTCAATGTTTTTTTCGGATTCTTTTGCAGGTGATTTGTTATCGGTAGTTTCATAAGCTGCATCTGCTGCGGAAACTTCTTTCTGAGGAAGTTTTATTAAATCGGAGTTGTTGCCTAATTCATCCGCTTTTTTACAACTGGAAAAACAAACTAATACAATCAAAGACAAGGCTAGTGACTTCATAAACAGGAAATTTGAATGCTAAAAATACAAAAAATAGAAATGCTAGTCCTCTTTTTTTATTTGAAGTAAAAATTTCTCAAACAATTGAACGGTTTTGGTGTTAATTTCGTGGTAGGTCAATCGGTCTTTAGTTTGATAAAAAAACATAAAAGAATACGGTTGGTCCAGATTATCTATCAATAGATGCTTGTTAAGGCGATACGTTTCGCGGAGTACCCGTTTGAAATAATTGCGGTCTACCGCTTTCTTAAAGTTTTTTTTGGAGACTGAAACGCCCATTTTAATTTTTTCGCCTTCGCCAAAAGTGCCTGATTTGTATACCAATCGCAACGGGTATTTAGACACTGATTTCCCTTCGGTAAACAATAATCCAATGGTGATTTTACTTTTTAGCTTTTCGTTTTTTGGGTAAGTGAAGTTCATTTTAATAGAAAAAAGACATGGGTTTTGATGGGCAAAGTTACGATTAAACGTTGAGCATGTATATTGTTTCATATTTAAATACCACTAAAAAAATATTCCTTACTTTTGCGACAAATTTTTAAAGCATGCAAAAATTAATTTCGTATCCCATTTCCATCGTTTATTATTTATGTTTTGGTCTTACTTTGGTTGTTTTTCATCCTATTCAGTGGATTTGCTTCCATGTTTTTGGCTATCAAGCCCATAAAAAAAGTGTCGATTATTTGAATTTTTTCTTAGTGAGATGCACAAATCTTTTGGGGACCACTTACAAATTTGAAAACATAGAAAGCATTCCTAAAAATGTGCCTCTAATTTTTGTGTCCAACCATCAAAGCATGTACGATATTGTTGCGATGATTTGGTTTTTTCGTCGTTTTCATTGTAAATTTGTAAGTAAGAAGGAATTGGGGAAAGGGATTCCAAGTGTTTCGTTTAATTTACGTCATGGAGGTTCTGTTCTTATTGATCGTAAAGATTCTAAACAAGCCATTCCAGCCATCAAAGGATTGGCTGAATATATAGAAAAAAATAGCCGTTCAGCAGTTATTTTTCCGGAAGGAACACGAAGTAAAACTGGAAAGCCAAAAGAATTTGCGCAAAGCGGTTTTAAAATTTTGTGCAAATATGCACCTTCGGCCTATGTCGTTCCAGTGACAATAAACAATTCTTGGAAAATGGTAAAATACGGATTTTTTCCGTTAGGTTTAGGAAATCGCCTTACCTTTACAGTTCATAAACCTTTAGCAGTCAAAGAGTATGACTTTGCTGAGCTCATGGAGAAAACAGAAACAGCAGTAGTTCAAGGAATAAAAATTTAATTTATATACAATGTCAACAAAAAACATTCGATTAGAAGTAATGCAGTTTTTAGAAAAAAACGTTGACAGTTTTGTCGATCAGTATCTAATTCCTGTAGAAAAGATATGGCAACCAACTGATTTTTTGCCAAATTCTCAAAATGAAACTTTTTTTGATGAGGTCAAAGAATTGCGTGAAATTGCAAAAGAATTGCCATACGATTTTTGGGTAACTTTAGTAGGTGACACCATTACTGAAGAAGCTTTGCCCACTTACGAGTCTTGGTTAATGGATGTTGAGGGTATTGACCAAGTAGAAAACGGCGGAAATGGTTGGTCTAAATGGATCAGACAATGGACCGGAGAAGAAAATCGTCATGGGGACTTACTTAATAAGTATTTGTATTTGTCTGGAAGAGTTAATATGCGCGAGGTAGAAATGACTACGCAACATCTTATTAACGACGGTTTTGATATTGGAACCGGAAGAGATCCATACAAAAACTTCGTATACACTAGTTTTCAAGAACTAGCAACCTATGTTTCGCACAATAGAGTGGCGCAAATGGCTAAGAAATATGGGGATAACAAATTGTCTAAAATGTGCAAAATGATTGCTGGTGACGAAATGCGTCATCATCATGCCTACAGCGAATTTGTAAACCGTATTTTTCAAGTTGATCCAAGCGAAATGATGCTTGCCTTTCAATATATGATGAAAGCTAAAATTGTTATGCCTGCCCATTTCTTGAGAGAATCTGGCGAAAAAATTGGTACTGCGTTTGAACAGTTTTCTGATTCAGCACAACGAATTGGGGTTTACACTGCAGCTGATTATGTTGATATTATGCAAAAATTAATAGACAAATGGGAAATTGACAAAATTTCTAGTTTGACAGAAGAAGCGGAGAAAGCCCGTGACTACTTGATGAAATTACCAGGAAGAATGGCAAAAATTTCAGAAAGATTAGTGATTCCTCAAGAATCCCATATTTTCAAATGGGTGGAGCCCGCTGTAATACGATAAATTTTAGAGTTCTAAATAGATACAAAATGTTGAGTTTTGAAGTAGTAACTTTAAAGTTCAACATTTTTTTTAAGTGCAAATAAACAATGACATACCCTGAATTAATAAACAAAACGATTTCTTTTGTAAAAGCAAAACTAGAAAATGCCGAAGGTGGACACGACTGGTTTCATATTGAAAGAGTGTTCAAAAATGCTGTTCTGATTGCAAAAAACGAAGATTGTAATGTGATTGTTGTCAAACTTGGCGCTTTACTGCACGATATTGCTGATAGTAAGTTTCATGAGGGTGATGAAAGCGTTGGCCCTAAAATAGCGCGCGATTTTTTAGAATCAGAAAATGTAGATGAAGAAATTATCACCCATGTGGTGCATATCATCAAAAACATCTCGTACAAAGGAGGCAATTTCGAAAAGAAATTCTCTTCTCTTGAATTAGATGTGGTTCAGGATGCTGACCGATTAGATGCGATTGGCGCGATTGGAATTGCCCGAGCGTTCAATTATGGCGGATTTAAAAATAGAGCGCTCTACGATCCTAAAATTGCTCCAAATTCTAGAATGAGCAAGGAAGAATACAAGAAAAATGATGCGCCAACGCTGAATCATTTTTACGAAAAGTTATTGCTTTTGAAAGACAAGATGAATACCGATACTGGTAAAAAAATTGCAAAAGAAAGGCACCGTTATATGGAAGGGTTTCTAGCGCAGTTTTATGCGGAATGGGAAGGGGATAAGTAAGATTTTCGATTGCTGATTTTAAATCATAAATCAACAATCGTTATTTATGAATCTTAAATTGTAATTCCTTTTACTTTCATTTCCAAAATCACATCCGAGGCGTTTTTAAAAGTGGGCGCTTGCTCAATAATGGTTCCTACTCTTTTTTTATTGAGTTTAAAGGTAATGTCATTCTCTGTTGTAAAGAGCAATGCGGTTAAAAACGGGTTGTTCATGAAAGGAGCTAAAATCATGAAAGCTTCATCAAGCGTATGAAAACTCTCTATTTCTTCTGTTTTGTAACGCGCCGTAACCGAAAGACTAAATAGGTCATTTTCCAATAAAACGGGACGCACATAGATGTTTTTTAGTTCCGTATCACCTATGGTTTTAGCAAGTGTTAATTTGGCGTAAGTTCCATTTTGGATGCTTTCTTTTACCTTTTCCCAGAAAAGTACAAATACAGGTTGGAAGGACATAAGTTTGATTTTTGATGTGAGTTAAAGTCCGAAACGGGTGTGCAAAATTAAGTGTTGAAAATTAAACAATCTATTTTTGCGCAAAGATTATTTTCAAGGATAGTTACTTTTAAACTAAAAAGAGAACCAATGCGGCTCTCTTTTGTTATTATTTTCCAGTAAACACTGCTTTTCTTTTCTCTAAGAAAGCCGTTGTTCCTTCTTTAAAATCTTCGGTTCCAAAACATTTTCCAAAGGCTTTTATTTCGGTTTTATAGCCATTTTCCCCTTCTTTAAAAGTAGCATTTATAGCTTCAATGGCTTTACCAATAGCATAAGGGGAGTTTTTCATGATCTTTTGCGCAATTTCATTACAAAAACGTAACAATTCGGCTTGTGGCACCACATGATTTACTAGTCCTATTCTATGAGCATCTTGGGCGTTTGCCATTCCTGCCGTCATAATCATTTCCATCGCACGTCCTTTTCCTATCAATTGTGGCAAACGTTGTGTTCCTCCATAACCAGGAATTACACCCAGTGAAACTTCTGGTAATCCCATTTTTGCGTTTTCTGAAGCTACTCTAAAATGGCACGCCATGGCTAATTCTAATCCACCACCCAATGCAAAACCGTTGACCGCTGCAATGACTGGAGTTTTTAGATTTTCAACAAAATCAAATAATTTTTCTTGTCCTTCTGCAGCCAATTGTTCTCCTTCCTCGATCGAAAAATGAGCAAATTCTGAAATGTCAGCACCGGCAACAAAAGCTTTTTCACCGCTTCCGGTTAAAATAATTACTTGAATAGCATTGTTTTCCCCTGCTGTTTTGAACGCATCATGCAGCTCATTTATAGTGACAACATTCAACGCATTTAATTTAGTGGGACGATTAATAGTAATTGTAGTAATGTTATTTTCTGTTGCAATTAAAATATTTTCGTAATTCATAAGTGTGTTTTTAGGTGTTAATTATTGGAAGTGAAACAATAAAAGTAGTCCCTTCGCCGTATTTAGTTTCAAAGGTAATTGTTCCTTTATAATTTTCGATAATGTTTTTTATAATACCAAGACCAAGACCCATGCCACTGTTTTTGGTGGTGAATTTTGGTTCGAATATGCGGTTGACGTCTTCGGGCTGAATGCCAATTCCGTTGTCAGTTACTGTAATTAGGACATTGTTTTCTTCTTTTTGGATGCGCACTAGAACGGCTTTGTTTTCTTGGTTTTCCGGGATGGACTGAATGGCGTTTTTAGCCAGATTGGTAATGATTCGGATCAATTGGGTTCGGTCAATTTTCGAAATAATTTCGGGAGAATCACTTTGGAAAACGATATAATCTTCGTTGAAAATATCCATAGCCAGCTCTACAACAGCAACCACATTCAAAGTTTCATTTTGCTGTGCCGGCATCGATGCAAAATTTGAAAAAGCGGAAGCTACTGCGCTCATAGTATCAATTTGTTGAATCAAAGTTTCCGAGTAGTCATTCATTTTTTGCTTTACATTGGGATCAGTAGGGTCAAATTTTCGTTGAAAACTTTGTACCGTTAATCGCATTGGCGTAAGCGGATTCTTGATTTCATGAGCTACTTGTTTCGCCATTTCTCGCCACGCTTCTTCGCGTTCGCTTTGTGCTAGTTTGATGGCGCTTTTCTCGAGTTCATCCACCATTTCGTTGTATGCCTTTATCAATAAATTAATTTCCTTGCTATTGGCTTCCAGAACAATTTTCTCGTTTTTTTGACTCAAACTTGTTTCGCTAAGTTTGTCCGAAATTGTTTTTAATGGTTTTGTGATGTAGGACGATAGAAAATAAGCAAAGGCAAAAGCTATAATGAGCATGAAGGTATACACCTGCCCCAGGCGAATTAGAAAACTGTTTAATTCATTTTCATAATAGCCATCATCTTCTACATAAGGCAGATTCAGGATTCCTAGGGGTTTGAATTTATCATCTTTTATTTGGCTAAAAGCAGAACGGTTCTTTTTACCATTGATAGTTTTAATATCGACATATCTTTTATCAATAGAGGAACGTACCAGTTTCAAAATATATTTGGGAATTGGTGGCGCAACTTTGTCAATAGAAAATGATTCCTTGGATGATTTTAACAATTTTCCGTCTAGACTGTAAATGTTGATTTCGACATTGTGGATATGGGATAATTCGTGGATTTTATCTTTAAAGATTAAGTCTAGATTGCCAGAATTTAACGGATAGGTTGTGGTGGCAAGGATGTAGTTAATGTGTTGCTTTATAGCATTTTCGTTTCGCTCCAGTCGCTCCTGGTGGTATACTTTTGCTTCGTTTTTAAATTGGAATATAGAAATAGAAGCCAGTATGACAGAAGCCATTATAATCAATACGATCATCGAAAGGAAAATCCTGATTCGTAATGACAGCATTGCTATTTTGAAGCTTTTCAACATATTAAGATTGATTTCTTTCTCTAATTTTCTTGTAAAATTTAAACCCAAGCATAATTAAGACGGAAAAAAGGAAAATTCCAATTACACCATAAATCCAGTTGACTGCATTTTTTAAAATTACTAAAAAAACTACTGCAAAAAGTATAATGGTTGCACCTTCGTTCCACAACCGCATAAAATTTGTTGTGTATTTTACTTGGTCATTTTGTAATTCTTTGAAAATTAAATGGCATTTCCATTGGTACAAATACAACGCAAATACGAAGCCAAGTTTTACATGCATCCAAGGCATTTGAAGCCAGGAACGTCCTAAGTCAGTAAAAAACAACATCCAAAAAGCAAAAATGCTGGCTAAGACTGCGGATGGCCAAGTGATAATATACCACAAGCGATACGTCATTATTTTGTATTGTTTTTGAAGAATTTCTTTCTCTGGAGACGGTTTTTGTGCCGCTTCAATTTGGTAAACAAACAAGCGAACAATGTAAAATAATCCTGCAAACCATGTAGTTACAAAGATGAGGTGTAGTGATTTAAGGTAATTGTAGTATTCCATTTATAATTTTTGATTTGACACGAATTCACGAATTTAAAATAGAGAATTCGTGAATATGTTGCAATGTGTTTTTACTTCGCCCAATCATTAATCCAGTTTCCAACTGTTTGACACCAATCGTCACTATCGTTTAAACAAGGAATTGCTAGAAACTCCTTTCCGCCATGTTCTTTGAATTCATGATTGGCTTCCATGGCAATTTCTTCCAAAGTTTCCAAACAATCCGACACGAAAGCTGGAGTTACAACGGCTAAGTTTTTAATTCCTTTTTCTGGCATTTTGTTTACTTCAACATCTGTGTAAGGTGTTAGCCATTTGTCACCAGCTAAACGAGACTGAAAAGTCTGGCTGTATTTTCCCTCTGGAATTCCAAGTAGTTTAACGACTTGTTTTGTGGTTTCGTAACATTGGTGACGGTAGCAAAATTCATGTGCTGGTGATGGTGTGTTGCAACAAGAACCATCAATTTTGCAATGTGATTTGGTAATATCCGTTTTGCGAATGTGACGCTCCGGAATACCGTGATACGAAAACAGTAAATGATCGTAATTAAAACCTGCTAAATGACTTTTGATAGAATCAGCTAGGTTTTGTAAATAATCGGGTTTGTTATAAAATGCTGGAACAATAGTAAATTTCATTTCTGGAAAATGTTTTTTACGCAAGTCTTCCGCCAGTTCTAATATGGTGGTTGTAGATGCCATTGCATGTTGTGGGTACAACGGGAAAAGCAACACTTCATTCACACCTTTATCATGCAATTCTTGTAAACCGGATAAGAGGGAAGGATTTCCGTAACGCATGGCTAAGGAAACAGGAACGTTTACTAATTTTTTTACTTTTTCGTGCATTCTTTTAGAAATAACTACCAATGGAGAACCTTCGTCCCACCATATTTTTGCGTAAGCGGCAGCTGATTTTTTTGGTCTTGTTTGAAGAATAATGCCGCGAACTAATAATGCTCTTAACAAAAACGGAACGTCAATAACGTATTTGTCCATTAAAAATTCATCTAAATAGGGTTTTACATCTTTTGCAGTTGGACTTTCCGGAGAACCTAAATTAACTAATAATACACCTTTCATGTTTCTGATTTTTGTTGGTATAAAAGTAAATAAACTTACTTTTTTATAAATTGTGATTAACTATTTTTTATTTATTGTTTACTATAAGAAATCAATTGTTTACTGCACGTTTTGATTTATCGACATTAAATATTTTTTTGGTGTGGTAGCAAATTTCTTTTTGAATGCCGCTATGAAGTGACTTCCGGTACTGTATCCAATTTTCAACCCTACTTCGTTTACATTATAGGAGCCACTGTCCAATAATTTTCGGGCAATATTCATTTTGTAATCAAATAGAAACCCATAAACGGTATCGCCATATATTTGTTTGAAACCCATTTTGAGTTTCTTTAAATTTAAACCAATCTCATCGGCTAATTCCTGTAATCCTGGAGGTTCAGCCATATTTGCAATGATGATTTCCTTGGCCTTTCTAATTTTCATTACATTATCCTCATCAATTAAGAACGGACATTGTTCTGCGTTTGGATCTTCCGTTTTGTTAAAATACAAACTCAATAGTTCATAGCCTTTCCCTTTATAGTACAGGTTTTTTATGGATGGATGTAAACTGTAATGAAACAATTGCGATAACACAATTGCCATGGAAGGACTGATGTTTTCTTCGTTATAATATTTTTTATCTTTATTGTCAGCACTCAAGAAAGTAATATAATCCGCTTCGGTAGAAAATAAAGCATGAAATTTTTGGATAGAAATAATCATAGAAATAACCCAAGTGTTTGGTGCTAATTCTATATTTAAAGGCAACTCTTTTTTTGGGTTGTAAAAAAGTAATGATTTTTCCTCTTTCAATTCCAAGGCATAATTACCTTGATTAAAGACAAATTTTGCATTTCCTTTTATTCCAAAGTGAAACTGAATCAATCCGTTACTCACTTCATGGTTGGCCTTAAAGACATTGGCGCTATCATTTTGAAAGAGAATTAAGGCAAAGTCGTCTTCAATTTTTATAATTTCTTGAGAACTCATAGCGATGTTTTTTTGTTACGAAAATGATATTTATCACGCAGGACTATTTAGAGTAGTTCTAAATAAAACGCTGTAAACAAGCTGATTTCGTCACAAAAATAGCAATATTTAGCATAAAACAACTAATTAAAATCAAAAAATCACATAGCGATACAAAAAGCACTTCTAGCGTTACTTTTTTAAAAACTATAGTTCTAAATTTGTTCCGCTTTCAGGAAAAGTGCAAATATGGAAAACAATAATAAATCAAAGCATCACTATTTTTACTCCGTTGGATTGAGCTACAAAAAAGCAGATGCTGAGATAAGAGGTGCCTTTAGTTTAGACGCTGCTGCAAAAACGCGTTTGCTTGAACAAGCTAAGAATGAAGGAATAGAGAGTTTAATAGTTACTTCGACCTGCAACCGAACTGAAATTTACGGTTATGCGGAACATCCCTTTCAATTAATCAAGCTGATTTGTGAGAATAGTCAAGGCTCTGTTGAATCATTTCAAAAAGTAGGTTTTGTCTATAAAAATCAAGAAGCTATTAGCCATATGTTTCGTGTAGGAACCGGTTTAGACAGTCAAATTCTTGGTGATTTTGAAATTATTTCACAAATACGAAATTCTTTTTCCGAGTCAAAATCGTTGGGTTTAGCTAACGCTTTTATGGAACGATTAGTGAATGCTGTTATTCAGACCAGTAAAAAAATAAAAACGGATACAGAGATTAGTTCTGGCGCAACATCGGTTTCTTTTGCCGCAGTGCGCTATATCATGAATAACGTACCTGACATTGGAAACAAAAACATTCTGTTATTTGGTACGGGAAAAATTGGTAGAAATACGTGTGAAAATTTAGTAAAACACACTAAAAATGAACACATTACCCTGATTAACCGAACAAAAGAAAAAGCAGAGAAGTTAGCTGGAAAATTGAATTTAATCGTAAAAGACTATTCTGAACTGCATTTGGAATTGCAAAAAGCAGATGTTGTTGTGGTGGCTACTGGAGCGCAAAACCCAACGATTGACAAAGCAATTCTGAATTTGAAGAAACCACTTTTGATTTTGGATTTATCGATTCCGAAAAATGTGAATAAAAACGTAGAGGATTTAGAAGGAGTCACGCTGATTCACATGGATTACTTGTCACAACTAACTGACGAGACTTTAGAAAATAGAAAAAAACAAATCCCTGCTGCTGAAGCTATCATTGAAGAAATAAAAGAAGAGTTTATTACTTGGACCAAAGGCAGAAAGTTTGCTCCAACAATTACGGCTTTGAAAGCAAAATTGAATGCAATAAAAACTTCAGAATTGGATTTTCAAAGTAGAAAAATTTCGAATTTCAATGAAGAGCAAGCCGAAATTATCAGCAACAGGATTATCCAAAAAATAACGACTCATTTTGCTAACCATTTGAAAGATGATGACACGATGGTAGATGAAAGTATCGAATGGATTGAAAAAGTGTTCAAAATAAGCCCTTTAGCCCCTGAAGCGGGAACTACAAAAAATGTAGTATAGCTGTTTAAAGAAATGAGTAAAACGATACGTATAGGAACCCGAGATAGTGAACTCGCTCTTTGGCAAGCCCACACAGTACAAAAAAAACTAAACGATTTAGGTTATAAAACCGAAATTACTGCAGTAAAATCTCAAGGAGACATCATTCTTGACAAACCACTTTACGAACTAGGAATTACCGGAATTTTTACTAAAACATTAGACATTGCCATGATCAACGGTCAGGTTGATATTGCCGTGCATTCAATGAAAGATGTCCCTACGGCTTTACCAATAGGAATTGTACAAGCGGCCGTCCTAGAAAGAGCGAATACGTTGGATATTTTAGTTCACAAAGGTAATCTCGATTTTCTAAACGGAGAAGGAACAATTGCTACAGGCAGTTTACGCCGTCAAGCACAATGGTTGAATAAATATCCCAATCATAAGGTTGTTGATTTGCGAGGAAACGTAAACACTAGAATGCAAAAATTGCAAGATAGTAACTGGAGTGGCGCTGTTTTTGCAGCAGCAGGATTAGAAAGAATCAACTTGAAACCTTCTAATTATATTAATTTAGATTGGATGATTCCGGCACCAGCACAAGGTGCTATGGTTATTGTTGCTATGGCAAATGATGATTTTTGCAGAGATGCTGTTGCTGAATTAAATGATATCGAAACCGAGGTGTGTACGCATATCGAAAGACAGTTTCTAAAAACCCTTGAAGGTGGTTGTACCGCGCCAATAGGAGCTTTGGCAATTATTCAGGAAGATGAAATAGTTTTTAGTGGCGTTTTATTTTCACTTGATGGGAAGGAAAAAATAGAGGTTAATAAAATAGTTCCATTAGAAGAATGGAAAAAATTAGGATTTATAGCCGCTAAGGAAATTTTAGATAATGGAGGAGTTAGTCTAATGGAACGCATTCGTAAAGATTTAAAAAAGTAATTTTATCTCATTATGAAGAAGGAATCGTTACTCAATTATTTATATCGTTTTTTTGATATTATCGTATTGCTTTTTATTGTTTTTGACTTTGGATATGATTTTGAAGAAAATTATAATTCTCCGCATGTTGTTGGTTTAATTCTTCTTTCACTTGGTCTGTTGGCTTTTAATTCCTTTAAGTTTTTTAATTCTACCTTCAAAAGCAATAAGAAAGTAGTTTTAATCAATATGATTTTGTTGATTGTTATTCTGGCAAGCTGTGGTGTAATGTGGTTGCTAAATAGTAGTTTTTCAGTCTATTATATCTTACAAAAAATAAAACCTGTTCTAGAAGGTGGACTGATTCTCTATTTTTTATTACGTCTCATGGTTTTTGTGCGCCATATTTATGATATTTACTTTAATCCAGCGATTGTTTTTGTAGGAAGTTTTATGATTTTAGTTTTGATAGGAAGTTTTTTACTGATGCTTCCTAGTGCTACTACAAATGGAATTACTTTTACAAATGCACTTTTTACAGCTACAAGTGCGGTTTGTGTAACAGGCTTAACGGTAGTTGATACCGCTGTAGATTTTACTATTGTGGGGCAATCTATAATTATCGTTTTAATACAATTGGGCGGAATTGGAATTTTAACATTCACATCGTTTTTTGCCTTTTTCTTTAGGAGTAGCAGTTCCTTTAAAGAAGGCTTAAATACTAGAGATTTTATTGCTAATGATGGCTTGAAAGATGTCTTTAGAGCTGCGCTTAACGTGGTCGTTTTTACGCTAGGAGTTGAGTTAGTGGGCGCGTTATTTATTTATTCTTCAATTATTGAGAATCCAGCCATTGATAATGATTTTTACTTTTCAATATTTCATTCTATCTCCGCTTTTTGTAATGCAGGATTTTCTACTATACCCGGTGGAATGGTAAATGAAACAGTCCATTTTAATTATTATTTACAATGGATTATCATGTGTATGATTATCTTGGGCGGATTAGGACATAATATTGTATTCAATTTTTTCTTCTACTTAAAAACCTATGTCATTGAGTTGTTTAAGAAAAAGATTATTCATAGAAAAATCAGAATTATTACTGTAAATACTAAAATTGTAATTTATACCACCTTGCTATTGTTAGTAGGTGGTTTTGTTTTTCTTTTCCTTTCAGAATACAATAACACATTGTTAGAACATGAAACTGTTTTCGGGAAAATAACAGCTGCAAGTTTTAACGCCGTTTCGCCTAGAACTGCTGGTTTTAGTGCAGTAGATTATGAACAAATGAATGTTCCGTCGTTGCTTTTTATTATTTTTTTAATGTGGATTGGTGGATCACCTGCGTCAACAGCTGGTGGTATTAAAACGAGTACTTTTGCATTGGCAACTTTAAATATAGTGGCAGTAGCGAGAGGAAAAAGTAGAATCCAGATTTTTGGACGAAGAATATCATCTGAATCTACCTCTCGTGCGTTTGCTATTTTATCTATTTCATTAATTACTATCGGCATTTCTATTATGGCTATTTTAATTTTTGAACCCAAAGACACCTCATTATTAACAGTTGCTTTTGAATGTTTTTCGGCCTATAGTACCGTGGGATTAAGTATGAATTTCACGCCAACTCTTACAGAGCCAAGTAAATACGTTTTGATTGCGTGTATGTTTATTGGCCGAATAGGAATGCTCAATTTAATGATCGGATTATTGCGTAGATTGAACCATCAATTTTACGAATATCCAAAAGAGAATATATTAATTAACTAATCTTGTCCAAATGAAAATAATCGTATTTGGTTTAGGAAACTTCGGAATGTCTCTTGCAATAAGTCTTACCGAAACAGGAAATGAAGTTATTGGCGTTGACAAAAATATTGAAAAGGTGAATTTAGTGAAAGATAAAATTTCACATGCGATTGCTATGGATTCAACTAATGAGTTGTCCTACGAAGCATTGCCTTTAAAAGATACCGATAAAGTTGTTGTTGCTATTGGAGAAAATGAAGGCGCAGCCATTATTACTACTGCCATTATTAAAAAATTGAGCGATGTAAAAATTATCAGTAGGGCACTGTCTCCTATTCACGACACGGTTTTAGAAGCTATGGGAATTCACAGTATCGTGCATCCAGAACAAGAGTCAGCGGATAGATTAACCAAGCAAATTAATTTTAAATCCACACTAGAAAATTACCAATTAGATGATAATTATACTATTTCTGAAGTAAAAGCAAAACCGGAATTCTTTGGGAAAACATTAGCTGTATTAGATACTATAGATAAATATCGCTTAACTTTAATCACTATTATTCGAAAACGAGAGAAGAAAAATTTAATAGGGAAAAAATCTATTGTAAAAGAAACAATTGGCCGTCCTGCTCCAGACACTATTGTTTTAGAAAATGATATTTTGGTCGTTTATGGATACAATAAAGATATAGAAACCTACTGTTTAGGACAAGAAGAACATCAAATAAGAAGTTAATAATGATTCAAATACTATCAACAAAAACACTTTTAAACAATCAAAAACAAGCCTTGGTCAACGCTAACTTCAATGTTATTGAAGTAGACTTTATTCATACAAAGAGTCAAGCTTTTAAACTCAATGAAATCAACGACAACTTGATTTTTACAAGTCAAAATGCAGTTCAAAGTTTTTTATTAGATCCAAAATCGGAAGATTTAAAAACAAAAAATGTTTTTTGTGTAGGATTGAAAACTAAGATTTTGTTATCAGAAAGCGGCTTTAACGTGATTGCTTATACGGGTTATGCAGCTGACTTAGCAGAAATAATCACTTTGATTTATGCCAATGAAAGTTATACTTTTTTCAGTGGGAATTTAAGACGCGAGACCTTGCCAGAAGCTTTGAAAGAAGCAAAAGTTAAGTTTAACGAAATTCAGGTGTACGAAACGACTTTGACACCGCAGAAAATAGAAACTTCTGTTGATGCCATAATGTTTTTTAGCCCGTCGGCTATTGAAAGTTATTTGAAGGAAAATAAAATCAAGAATGAAACTTGTTTTTGCATTGGTACAACCACTTCAAGCGCCTTGGAAGGAATAACAAAAAATATTGTAATAGCAGATCAACCCACAATTGAAGATGTGATTGAAGAAGTAATTGCCGAATATAAATAAATTTGTGCCCGTAGCTTTCAGCTTTTGGCAATATAAAATAATCAGAATGCTTTTAGCGAACGGCTTTAAGCGAATAGTCAATAAATTATGATAAAGAACGACCTATTTTTACGAGCATTAAAAGGAGAAACTGTACAACGCCCACCAGTGTGGATGATGCGTCAAGCAGGAAGATATTTACCGGAATTCATTGCATTGCGTGATAAATATGATTTTTTCACCCGTTGTAGAACTCCAGAAATTGCTGCCGAAATCACGGTGCAACCTATTCGTAGAATCGCTCCAGATGCTGCGATTTTATTCTCGGATATCTTGGTAGTACCACAAGCCATGGGGCTAGAAGTGGTTATGAAAGAAAATTTTGGTCCGTTTGTGCCCAATCCTATTCGTACCATTCAAGATGTAGAGCGAGTAATTGTTC
>JAGOJA010000116.1 GCA_017995345.1 Flavobacterium sp. | reverse complement strand
GCTGGTTTTGCCAGACGCAATTTGGATTTATCCACATCACCAAAAATATCACTGTCAATCATCGGTTTGAACCTGTAATTATTTTCAGGAGGTGTCATATATTCAAGATATTGACTGTCGATTTCCTCAATAAAACGAGAAGGTTCACTGTCGGTCAATTTTCCCCAACGGTATCGTGATTGTGCATACGTCAAATACGCTTGATGTTCCGCACGTGTCAAAGCCACATAAAACAAGCGACGTTCTTCCTCGAGTTCACTTCTTGTACTCATACTCATCGCACTTGGGAACAAATCTTCTTCCATTCCCACCACAAAAACATGAGGGAATTCCAATCCTTTAGCCAAGTGAATAGTCATCAACGCCACGCGATCTTCATCACTGGTATCTTTGTCTAAATCAGTAGCAAGAGCCACGTCTTCCATAAACTCAGCTAAAGCGCCACGAGCGCCATCCACTTCTTTTTGGCCGTCCGTGAAATCTTTTATCCCGTTTAATAACTCCTCAATATTCTGAATTTTAGCCATTCCTTCCGGAGTAGCATCTTTTTTTAATTCCTGTATTAATCCTGTTTTTTTTGCTACATGATCCGTCAGATAAAACGCATCTTGATTTTCATTAATAGCCTGAAAACTCTGAATCATAGTTACAAAATCTAACAGTTTTTGTTTGGTTCCCGAATTCAGTTTTAAATCAATTCGCTCAATGTTTTGCATGACTTCAAATATCGAACGTTTGTAGTGGTTAGCTGCAATTGTCAGCTTTTCGATAGTTGTATTTCCAATGCCACGTGCTGGATAATTGATTACCCTAATCAAAGCTTCTTCATCTTTTGGATTGATAACCAATCGCAAATAGCACAAAACATCTTTTACTTCTTTTCTTTGATAAAAAGAAAGTCCGCCATAAATTCGGTAGGGAATATCTCTTTTTCTAAGCGCATCTTCCATTGCACGGGATTGTGCATTGGTACGATACAAAATAGCAAACGCACCGTTAGGCAATTGATTTTGCATTTTTTGCTCCCAAATAGTGCTCGCTACAAAACGGCCTTCTTCATTGTCAGTTAAACTTCGGTGCACTTTTATTTTTGGACCAAAATCATTCGCTGTCCAAACAACTTTATCCAGTTTTACTTTATTTTTTTCAATAATTGTGTTTGCTGCCTCTACAATATTCTTGGTTGAACGATAATTTTGTTCCAACCTGAACGTTTTTACATTTTCATAATCTTTCTGGAAATTAAGAATGTTATTGATATTTGCACCACGAAACGCATAGATACTTTGCGCATCATCGCCTACCACGCAGATATTCTGAAATTTATCGGATAAAGCCCTAACAATAAGATATTGCGAGTGATTGGTGTCTTGGTACTCATCTACTAAAATATAGCGAAAACGGTTTTGATATTTGGCCAAAACTTCTGGAAAACGAGTCAATAATTCGTTAGTTTTCAACAATAAATCATCAAAATCCATTGCTCCTGATTTGAAACACCGATCCACATAATTTTGATAAATTTCACCCATTCGAGGTTTTTTAGACATCGCATCGGCTTCTTGTAAATCAGGATCATTAAAGTAGGCTTTCACCGTAATCAAACTGTTTTTGAAATTAGAAATTCGGCTTAAAACCTGTTTTGGTTTGTACACATCTCTGTCTAATTGCATTTCTTTGATTATCCCAGAAATAGCGCGCAATGAATCCTGAGAATCATATATGGTAAAGTTGGAGGGATATCCTAAATGTTCTGCTTCTGATCGTAAAATTCGAGCAAAAACCGAGTGAAATGTACCCATCCAAAGATTTTTTGCTTCGCCTGCACCTACAATATCCGAGATCCGTTTTTTCATTTCACGGGCGGCTTTATTGGTAAAAGTAAGCGATAAAATGCTAAAAGCATCAATCCCTTGACTCATTAAATAAGCAATTCTGATGGTCAACACTCGCGTTTTACCGGAACCGGCACCCGCAATAATTATCATAGGTCCGTCTTTTTGCAAAACAGGTTCGCGCTGGGCTTCATTAAGTTGATCTATATATTTGTGCATGGAAATTTTTATAGTATTGTATGCAAAAATAGCGATTTTGAATGAGGTTTTAAGCACCAAAAAACAACAATTGACGAATTCAGCACATCAATTTCTTTAATACAACATTTTAGCTTTTTATTTATAAAAGACATCATACGAAAAACGGATTAACGTCCCAATTACCACTATCAAAAAGAAAATCCGAATAAAGCTATTTCCTTTGTTAATCGCAAGTTTTGCACCAATCCAACCGCCCAAAGCATTGCTGGCAGCCATTGGTAGTGCTATTGCCCAAATGATTTTTCCTTTTAAAATAAACAAAAAAATAGAACCGAAATTCGTCGCCAGATTCACCATTTTGGCATTTGCAGAAGCATGTAAAAAATCGAAACCCATAATGGCAATAAAAGCCACTACTAAAAAGCTGCCGGTTCCTGGTCCAATAAATCCATCGTAAAGCCCAACAATAAAACTAATTCCTATGGCATTCAAGATTTGTGTTCTGGGAGGATGGTTTTTTTCAATGTGTTCACCAAAATTTTTCTTGGCATACGTATAAATCACTAAAAAAGAAAGCACGACTAGCAATAAAGGCTTCATGAAATCATTACTTACGTAGGTCAACAAAGTAGAGCCCAAGAATGCTGATGGCAACGCCAAAAGCATCATAATACACAATAATTTCCAGTTCATATCCACTTTTTTCAGATATTGATACGCCGCAAAGGAAGTACCGCTAAAAGCAGGAATTTTCAAGGTTCCTATAACGGTTGAAACTGGTAAATTAGGTAATAAAATCAATCCCATTGGTGTTTGTATCAAACCTCCACCGCCAACAATGGCATCAATAAATCCTGCTGCAAAAGCGGCTGCACAAAGCAAAACGAGCACGTATGTTTCCATTATAGATAATCAATTTAAAATATTCCTGTTTCGATTGGCAAAAATACTATTCGGATTGGTTTATTGCTATAAAATAGAAATTGATTTATACCCAAAAAAGTATATTTTTGCTTTTAAAATTTTTACAGCAAAATGGATTCAACAAAAATCATAGAAATTCTGGCTTACACAATTCCTTCCTTAATTACTGGTGGGGTTGCCTATTATTTATTTAACTCTTATTTCAAAGACCAACAAAACACCAGAAGATGGTTATTGCAGAAAGAGGCGCAAAAAGACGCTCTACCGTTGCGTTTGCAAGCGTATGAGCGCATGTCATTGTACTTGGAACGAATCAATCCTACCAAATTATTGATTCGGATTATCCCGCTTTCCAATGACAAAAATGATTATGAAAATCTTGTAATTTCACAAATCGAACAAGAATTTGAACACAATTTAACCCAACAAATATACATGTCCGATAAATGCTGGACGATCATTGTGACGGCAAAAAATGCAACAATCCAAATGATTCGAAAAGCAAATATGAGTGATCGTGTGGACAATGCTGATAAATTACGGGAAGTGCTTTTAAGTGATTTGATGGAAAAACAATCTCCTAGCAATGCTGCATTAGCCTTCATTAAAAATGAGGTGGGACAATTATGGTAAAACGTAACGCTGCATAACAAAGGTCTCAAATTCATTGATATCGCCAAGAATCATCTTTGAAATCAATGAATTTGAGACGTTTAAATTGTACTTGATTCAAAATTATTCCTTCAATAATCGATTCAGTTGAAACTGTTCGGCTTCATTTAAATTCGGGAGGATCCTTTCCAATGAAACTCTCATTTCTGGATTTTTTAATAATTTTCTAATATTGTCTCTGCCAAATTTTGTGAATTGCCACATGTGATGCGTAGTTGCTTGTACCAAATTCTCCAAAACTCTATC
This sequence comes from Flavobacterium sp., assembly GCA_017995345.1. Classification (GTDB taxonomy): domain Bacteria; phylum Bacteroidota; class Bacteroidia; order Flavobacteriales; family Flavobacteriaceae; genus Flavobacterium. The sequence goes on along the minus strand of JAGOJA010000116.1, from coordinate 4,782 downwards.
ATTTATAATTTTGAATGCCAATAATTTCTCTAAAGCATTTTGTCTAGTATTTGCTTCATAATTAATGGAGGAATACGGTATTAATTCGTTTGCCAATGCTACTTTATCTATTGCATAATTGGGTGTTGACAAGGCAAGTGTCAACCACAATGTTCTTAAATTATAATCATTGAAACCCATCCATTTTTTTGATTTCTCTAAATAGGCAATGCGTTGCTCCGGAAAATTATTCCACAAATTATACAGTGCAATTTCTTGTGTTTGATACGATTTATCATCCAACAAAGTTTCATATTCCGTTCTAAAACTTGCTGGAATTGAATTTAATAATGCAGCAACAGTTTGGCGTAATTGTACGTTTTTAGTTTCTAAAGCGAGTGTAAAAAGACGTTTTTTGTCTTCCCATTTTTCATTTTTCATTTGATTCAAAACCACTTCTTTTACTAAAAAATGAACCTTTGATAGCAGTGTTTTTTCAAGAAAATCTTTTTTATCAAACAGCGGTTTACTTTTTAATTTCTCGACTTCAAACAACACTTGAATGGATTTGTTTTTAAGCAATAAACTGTTGACTTGTTGTGTATTAAACGCAGTATTTTCAAGCCAAACTTTACTAAAATTATGCACATCATAATCTGACACTTTTTTGATTTCAGTAAAGAAATCTACTGTAGTCACACTTTGAAACGCATGCTTTTTCAAATAGCTTTTCACTGCTTTTTTAAATGCCTTATCCCCAATTTCTTCGTGCAAAACAAAAAGTGCCCAAGCACCTTTTTGATAAAAAGTTAGTGAACTCGCTTTGGCATTCAAAAGAGGAATGGTATCCGTTCGTGAGGCGTATTTCAATTGTTGTGCAGATTCATATAATTTGGAGTAAAAATAATCTTCTCCATAGATTTCCTTTTCGGCCAGCAACGCATAATACGTGGCAAAACCTTCCTGCAACCAATGGTGTGTACTGCTTTCAGCAGTGACTAAATTTCCAAACCATTGATGCGCTAACTCATGTGCATTGACATTTGCGTAACCTCTGTCTATAAAACCTATAGAATCAACTACGTAACGTGTGGAAAATAATGTGGCTGATGTATTCTCCATTCCTGCATATAAGAAATCCCGTACTGGAGCTTGTCTATAAATTTGCCAAGGATACTTCACTCCTATTTCCTTTTCTAAAAAATCAAACATCGTTTTGGAATCCCGATAGGTTGGTTCAAATTTGGCTTTGTCTTTTGGTTCAAAATACATTTCTAAGGAAATTCCCGACTTTGCTTTCTGGCTGTTTTTTTCGAATTTCCCAATGGCAAGCATCAATAAATATGAACTCATTGGTTTTTGCATTTGGTAATGCCAAACCGAAAGTTCATCAAGTTCCGATTTCGATTTCAATATTCCATTTGAAATTACCTGATAGTCTTTGTGATATGCAATATTCAAATTGAAAACTACTTTTTCATTGACATCATCAAAACTAGGAAACCAATGACTGGTATATTTTCCTTGTCCTTGTGTCCAAATTTGCAAGTTGTCATTCACTTCTGATCCAATGAAATACATCGTTTGCTTTGGCTTAGCCAAATATTGAAAAGTCAGGGTGTTTTTCCCTTTTTTGAAGGGAAAGATGATTTGTAATTGCTTTTTAGTGTTCACAAATTTCACTTTTTTTCCATTCAGAGTCAAATCAGAAAAATCCATATTCTGTGCATCAATCTTTATAGTATCGATAGATTTTAATACTTCAAAATTATAGAAAACATCACCTGAAACAGCTCTCTCCGTTGGATTTATTTGAATTTTCCCTAAAACAGTTTTGAAATCGACAAATTTTGTTTGTTGCGCAAATGTGAATGTGAAAATTAAAAAGAATAGGTATTTCATTAGTAATGTATTTAATACTGCAATTTCCAAAGTTACAAAGGTTTCTCAAACTAATCCGAGTAATTTTGTATGTTTGCCTCAATAAATCACAAGAAAATTCCATTGAAAAAGAAAGCCCTGTTTAATTGGAGCAGCGGAAAAGATGCTGCGTTTGCCTTATATAAAACGTTACACAATTCTGAATTCGAAATTAGTTGTTTGTTAACCAGTGTAAACCAGCAAAATCAGCGTATTTCGATGCATGGTGTTCGAGTAGAATTATTAGAACAACAAGCCGAACGTATTGGATTGCCACTTGAAATCATGCAAATTCCCGAAATGCCCACAATGGAAATTTATGAAAATGTGATGCGCGAAACCTTGACAAAACTAAAAAAACAAGGCGTCACTCATTCTATTTTTGGAGATATCTTTCTGGACGATTTGCGCAAATACCGTGAAGATATATTAACTGAAATAGGTTTCGAAGGTGTTTTCCCGCTTTGGAAAATACCTACCAAAGATTTAATTCAAGAATTTATTCGGTTAGGTTTTAAAACGATTGTTGTTTGTGTCAACGAACGATTTTTAGATCAAAGTTTTGTTGGTCGTATTATCGATCAAAGTTTCATCAACGATTTACCCAAAAACGTAGATGTTTGCGGCGAAAATGGTGAATTTCATACCTTTACCTTTGATGGCCCTATTTTCTCCAAATCCATTGATTTTGAAATTGGTGAAGTCGTATACCGAAAATATGAAAGACCGGAAAAAGAAGATTCCTCAGACACCGCTTCTGACACGAGTGCTTCTGACGCGTTTGATTTTGGATTTTGGTATTGCGATTTAGTGTCGATATAGTTACTAGTAAAAAACAACCGCTAATTCGCGAATTAGCAGTTTGAAAATTTTATACAATTTTTACCCACTTATGTTTCCTCATACATTTTTAAAAGCTGCGTCACCGTATTCCAATTTCGAATCGTTGCCGTAACATTCAGTTTTTTCTCGATGTATTTTTGGTCGAATCTAGTTTTTCCGGCGCCAACAGCGTATTTAATAAAAATTTTATTGCCGTCAATACTAGCTTCATCAGGCTTAAATTGACTAATTTTCAAATCATTCATACTTGTACTTTGCAACGTAGTCAAAATAAACGCCACATACAACTTTTTCGTATCGATGTCTTTTTCTTTCAAGAAAGGATTGTTCTTGAAACAGGCTTCTAAATCTGCGGAACCAATAACGACGACTGGTACTTCGTGACCAAAAACCTTGAAAATTTCTTGCTTTATTTTGAAACCTACGGCAGCTGCATTTTCCTCTTCGGTAGTTACAAAAACATTCCCAGACTGAATATAGGTTTGCACATTTTGAAAACCAATGGCCTCCAAAGTCGTTTTTAGCGCTTCCATTTTTATCATACTGTGACCGGAAACATTGATACCACGGAGTAATGCGAGATGAGTTGTCATTTTATTTTATTTGAATTTTCAAAGATATTATCTTTTTAAGGATTTTAAAATTTAAGTGTGATAATAGTGACTTATCTATGTTTTAAATTTTGCAATTAGTGTTAAATGGCAACTATGTTCAATCCAATTTTCGAAAATTCTAAATTCAATTTCTTTATCAAGCTTTCTGATAAAGTTTCGTTTCATTTAGTTTTTAATTATCATTCTTCAAACCCATTTCAACCTATACTAATTGTAATTATTTAATGGTCTAATTGTTCTAGTTCGATACAGCTATATACTTTATTTATTTCAATACTTTTTTGGACTGATTTGAAATAGCTAGCGGTATCATTTTTCGCTCCTTTTTATCATTTTATCAAATATAAAACAAGACGAAAACATCGTTTTTTATTAAAATTATCAATCCAAAATTGAATTTCCTAATTTAATAGTGGTAAAATGTTTATATTTATTTATTTTTTATAAAATCATATATGATATTATAAAATTAATTGATAATTATTAGCAATATGATAAATATCATATAATTATGATGGTTTTGTTTTTAAATTTATTTAATAATATCAACATATATGAAAGTTGAATAAATAAACAAAATTCAGATGAAAAAACGAAACAGTTTTAAAATTCAAATAAGTAATTTTCCCAGAGGACAACCATATTTCTATTTTCAGCCAACATATTAAAAAATGGGTGAAAAAGAAAATTAAATTTTAAACTTAAATTATGCAAAAAATATGAAAATAACATTTATTTTATTAATAGCTTTTGTGTCAATGAATTATTCATGTGAATCACAAAATATATCACCGAAAAGCGAACTAATTGAGGCCGTAATTTTGGATGGCGGTCCAATACCGACGGAAAATTGTGGCTGGATAATTAAGGTAAACGATTCTTACTATTCACCATCTAATTTGTCTCAGGAATTTGAAAAAGATAAAACAATAATTCTTATTAAATATGAAGTATTAAATGAAGACTTTATTTGTGGCAATACAACCACCTATAGAGCCTACAAGAAAATTAAAATTTTAGAAATAAGTAAAAAATAAAACCTACAATTATGAACAAAGTTTTACAATTTTTATTAGTATTTAATTTATTTGCTGTTTTCTCAATTTGTCAAGCACAATCTTCTTGGCGTTGCAATACTGTCGATGACAATACCCCACTATTATCTGAAAAAACGCAATCCAAAAGTACTAGCCTAACAAGCATATCGTGCGATAAAAAAATTCGTGTTTATTTTCATGTTATAAGAAGATCAAATAGTACAGGAGGTTTAACTAGTTCTCAAGTAACACAACTTTTAACTAACCTAAATTCTGATTATTCAGCTTTAGGAATATCCTTTATTGAGAAAGGGAGATCTTATATTAATAACGACAACTACTTTAATGGTAGTTATGACGAAACTAAGTTCAGTCAATTAGTATCTACT
>JAGOJA010000188.1 GCA_017995345.1 Flavobacterium sp. | reverse complement strand
AAAGGAACAGTCGTTAATCTCAATTCAGGCACTTATGTAATGATTGAAGAAAATGTAAAACACGCTGTAAAAGCAATCGATGAAAGTAATTTCTTATTGATGAAATAATGAGTATTGCAGTAAACAACATATCAAAATCTTACAAAAAGTTAAAAGCTGTCGATAGCATTACTTTTAATGTAAATGACGGAGAATTATTTGGTTTAATTGGACCTGATGGCGCAGGAAAAACAACTATTTTCAGAATACTTACTACGCTTTTAGTTGCCAATGAAGGAAGTGCTGAAGTAGCAGGTTTTGACGTAGTCAAACAACTCAAAGAAATCAGAAACTCTGTTGGCTATATGCCAGGAAAATTCTCGCTATATCAAGATTTAACTGTTGAAGAAAACTTACATTTTTTTGCCACTATTTTCGGAACCACAATTGAGGAAAATTATGATTTAATTAAAGACATATACATTCAAATTGAACCATTCAAAGACAGAAGAGCAGGTGCTCTTTCGGGCGGAATGAAACAAAAATTAGCATTATGTTGTGCGTTAATTCATGCTCCAAAAGTATTATTTCTTGACGAACCAACTACAGGAGTTGATCCCGTTTCTCGAAAAGAATTTTGGATAATGCTAAAAAGATTGCAACAAAAAGGCATTACAATATTAGTTTCAACACCCTATATGGATGAAGCTTCTCTTTGCGATAGAATTGCATTAATTCAAAAAGGCAAAATTTTAAAAATAGAAACACCTGAAAATATCATTAACAACTACGAAAAAGTAATTTATGATGTACAAGCAAAAAACACACACGGATTGATTCACGATTTAAAAAATTATCCTAATCAATACAGTGTTTATGCTTTTGGTGAGTTTGTACATTACATAGATAAAAATGCAACTTTCAATCCAAACGATTTACAAACCTATTTGAAAAATAAAAATCACACGGATATAATTATTAAACCAGCTACAATAACCATTGAAGATGTTTTCATGGACTTATAAACAAAAAAATGGAAAGAGAAAAAATAATATCTGTAAAAAATTTAACGAAAGAGTTTGGTCATTTTACTGCTGTAAAAGGCATTTCATTTGATGTTTATAAAGGAGAAATTTTTGGTTTTTTAGGAGCCAATGGAGCAGGGAAAACAACAGCTATGAAAATGTTGATTGGAATTTCAAATCCTACTTCAGGTGAAGCCAATGTTGCAGGTTTTGATGTTCACTCACAAGCCGATATGGTAAAAAAAAGTATTGGTTATATGAGCCAAAAATTCTCAATGTATGATGATTTAACTATTAAAGAAAACATTACTTTTTTTGGTGGAATTTATGGATTATCAAGAATACAAATCAAACAAAAAATCGCACAATTAATAGAAGAATTAGAACTTCAAGAAGTAGCAAATAATTTAGTAGGTTCGTTACCATTGGGTTGGAAACAAAAATTGTCGTTTTCAGTTGCATTACTGCACGAGCCAAAAATTGTTTTTCTCGATGAGCCAACAGGAGGCGTTGACCCAATAACCCGAAGACAATTTTGGGAAATGATTTATACACAAGCTTATAAAGGTACTACCATTTTTGTAACCACACATTACATGGATGAAGCAGAATATTGTGACCGTGTTTCTATTATGGTTGACGGCTCTATTGAAGCTTTAGACACCCCAAAAAATTTAAAACAACAATTCAAAGTAGATTCTATGAATGATGTTTTTTTAAAATTAGCAAGGAATATAGAATAATAAATCACTACAACACTTGAAACTTAAACTAGAAACAAAAAACAAATGAAAAGATTTATCGGATTTGTAAAAAAAGAATTCTACCATATTTTCAGAGATAAACGTTCTTTGTTTATTCTGTTTGGTATGCCGATTGCCCAAATTTTATTGTTTGGTTTTGCCATAACAAATGAAATTAACAATGTTGACATTGCCATTTTAGACCAATCAAATGATATAGAAACACAAAAAATTATCTATAAAATAAAAGCATCACCCTATTTTAATGTTGCAAACCAAATTGAAAAAGAAAGCGACATAGAATCAGAATTTAAAAAAGGAAAAATCAAGGCAGTTCTTATTTTCGAACCAAATTTTAGTAAAAATCTAGAAACCAAAAAAGTAGCAGTAGTTCAAGCAATTACCGATGCAACCGAACCTAATGTTGCCAACACAATAGCAAATTATACCTCAGCAATTATACAAAATTATCAATCGCAAAAAAAACAATCCAATAGTAATCCGGTAAAGGTTGAAGTACAATCGAGAATGTTTTATAATCCTGAACTCAAAAGTGTTTTTAATTTTGTTCCAGGTGTAATGACCGTTATTCTAATGCTTGTTTCAGCTATGATGACCTCTATTTCTATCACACGAGAAAAAGAATTAGGCACTATGGAAATTCTTTTAGTTTCTCCATTAAAACCATTTCAAGTAATTATTGGAAAAGTATTTCCTTATATTTTTCTTTCCATTATCAATGCAATCGTAATATTAACATTAGGCTATTTTGTGTTCAAAATGCCTATAAATGGAAGCATCTTTTTGTTAGCTTTTGAAAGTATATTATTTATCATTTCTGCTCTTTCATTGGGGATATTAATTTCTACCGTTTCTAATTCTCAACAAACCGCAATGATGTTATCATTAATGGGTTTGATGCTACCAGTAATTATTCTATCAGGATTTATATTTCCTATAAATAGTATGCCTTTACC
>JAGOJA010000115.1 GCA_017995345.1 Flavobacterium sp. | reverse complement strand
TTTGGCTTTTTCTAATGTTGTTGATAAAGCGACATCCAATGGTGTTACTACTGACGCAAAAGGAAATTTTGAAATTAAGGTCGGCGGGTTTCCAGCGACATTGATTGCAAAATATGTGGGATACCAAAATAAAACTATTGAAGTGACAAATGCTACCGAAGCAATTGTTTTCAAATTAGATACTAATAACAGTTTAGATGAGGTTGTTGTTACAGGAAACAGATCAAAAGTGCGTATGTATTAAACTCTGCTGTGCCTATTGATAAGCTTTATGCTGAAGATCTTAAATCAAGCGGACAAGTTACATTTGACAAGATGTTAGCGTACAAAATCCCTTCTTTCAATTCAAGTAGTCAGGCGGTTTCTGATGCAACTGCGCACTTTGATCCAGCAGATTTGCGTGGATTAGGACCTAGCCGTACTTTAGTTTTGGTAAACGGAAAAAGAAAAAATCAAAGTGCATTAGTATATATTAATGATACACCTGGAAAAGGAGAAGTAGGAACAGATATGAAAAGTATTCCATTTTCTGCTATCGAAAGAGTAGAAGTGTTACGTGATGGAGCCTCTTCTCAATACGGTTCTGATGCTATTGCTGGTGTGGTGAATATCATCCTTAAAAAACAAACTAATTTTACTGAAGTTAGTCTTACATCAGGAATAACTTCACAAGGTGATGGTTTCAACTTTGGTGCTGATTTAAACTCAGGATTCAAAATTGCAGATAAAGGTTTTGTGAATTTTAACCTTTCTTATTTAGATCAAAACAAAACCAACAGAGCTGGAAAGCCAGGGAAAGATGATTTGTTTGGTGTTGCTGCTAATGACCCTACATGGGGAGATTGGTTGAGTAAAAATCCTGACTTAGGGATGAATGTTGGACAACCTGATTCAAAAATGGGTGCTTTAGTTGTGAATGCTGAATATCCTCTTTCTGACATTACAACGCTTTATGCTTTTGGTGATGTCAATATTAGAAAAGGAACAAGTTTTGCTTTGTATAGAACTCCTTATTGGGTTTCAGACCCTAACAATTTATTGCATGCAGCTGGTACAACTTATAATGGTTTTCAGCCAACATTTAACACAGATGTATTTGATAACTTAGGTTCAGTTGGCATAAAATCTACTTTGTTTGGTTTTAATTCGGATTTCAGTTTAACAGCTGGTTCTAATAAAGTGGATTATATAATAAAAAATACATTAAACGTTTCTTTAGGGGCTAATAGCCCAACTGAATTTAATGGAGGTGGCTATACTTTTAGTCAATTAGTAGGTAATGCTGATTTCTCAAGAACTTTTGATAAAGTAACTTTTGGTTTTGGTACAGAAATAAGAAAAGAACAATTTGAAGCGAGAGCAGGTCAAGAGGAGTCTTATGTAGGTGGAGGTGCGTCGTCTTTCCCAGGATTGCAACCAGTAAATGCATTAAAAAAAGACCGTAATAACGTAGGAGTTTATACTACTTTAGATTATGATGTGACTGAGGCTTTCTTGATAGGAGGATCTTTGAGATATGAGAACTATTCTGATTTTGGTGATAATTTTTCTTGGAAAGTGAACTCACGTTATAAATTAAATAATGATATTACAGCAAGAGCTTCATACAGTACAGGATTTAGAGCTCCTGCTTTACACCAAATTTACTTGAGTAATGTTCAAACTCTTGTATCTGGAAATACGATTTCAAACCAAGGAACATTTAACAATGTTGATCCAGCGGTTATTGGTTTAGGTGTTCCTAAATTACATGCTGAGAAATCTCAAAACATTTCAACTGGATTCACTTTTAGAGCTGGAGCAAATTTTTCAGCTTCACTTGATTTCTATCATATCAAAGTAAAAGACCGTGTCCTTTTTTCAGGCGAAGTTGGATTTGATGGAGATAATACTACGACTAACCCAGTTGAGACTGTGTTAATTGCCAATGATATTACAAGTATGAAATTTTTCATCAATGCAGTGAATACCATAACCAAAGGTGTTGATGTTGTTTTGAATTACAAAAATTTGACAGTAGGTGAGGGGAAGCTTGCATTTAGTTTAGCTTCTAATATTGCTAATACTAAAATTGATGGACAAATTGCTACACCTACTATTTTAAAAGTAAATGGCTATGACATTTTTAACCGTAAAGAACAAGGTAGAATTCTTAGTGCAAGACCTAATACAAAAGTATTGTTAGGAGCTAATTATGATATTAATAAAGTGAGTGTTATTTTTAACAATACTTATTTTGGGAAAGTGACTTGGCAACATGCAGATGATGTTTCAAAAGATCAAACTTTTACAGGAAAAATTATTACTGACTTAGGAGTGGCGTATAAATTCACTAGTACAATATCAGCCAATGTGATGGTAAACAATTTATTAAATGTGTATCCTGATAAATTAGATCCTAAAGGGGATGTTGTTACTGACTTGGGTGGTCGCTTTAAATACGCATGGGAAGTAAACCAATTTGGTTATAGCGGAACCACATTTACAGCGGGATTAAATTTTAAATTCTAAAAATTGCTCATTTATAAAAACAGAAAACGGGATTTATTCCCGTTTTTTTTATGTCTAATTTTAAATGTTTGTGACTGTACTATTTTATTAAGAATTGAATAAAGGTAGCTTTCAGTTGTAGTTGCTTGAGAGCAATTTCAAAATTAAAACTATAATAACTCCAAAAATTATACTGGAATTTTTTCTATTACAATAGGGTCATTTTGAGCCGATAAATAAGTGCAAGTCATCTCGATGATGTCAATGCGCCACTTGGCAATACCACATTGCGACGCTTGTTGGCAAAAAGTATAATAGTCGGTTTGACCACTTTCATGAAGGACAAGGTATTCAATAAAGCGCTCTTTATTTGCTGTTGGAGCGATGGATAATTGATCGTATTTTTTATCGGTTGCTGCTTCGTGATTTGTGTCGCCATAATAAACAACACGACCGTCTGTGACAAGGGTGTCATATCCTTTTATGCCTAATTCTATTAATTCCTGAATGTAATTTTCAAAATCGGTTGCTGTTTGTACTTTATCATACGCTTGTTTGATTTGTTCTAGGATAAACATATTTATTTAAGTTTTTTGTGGGTAAGGATTGCAAAGATACATTATCTGGACTAGTAGTTATATGTTCAGGATGGAGAGGTGAAAAGAAAGCTTTTCTCTTTTCGTTTTTAATTTATGTATTCGTCAATTTTTATATTTCTGTTTTCATTATTTGCATCTTCTATGGCTTTCAAAATAGTTGCAATTTGGGTTTTATCAATCATATATTTGTCAAAAAACACATATTCTATAGTCTTTGTGTTTTTAATATCATCTAATGGATTTTTTGAAAGTAGTACTAAATCTGAATTATATCCTATTTTAATTTTTCCTGTATTGCTTTTCATCCAATTGCTTGGTGCAACGGTTGCTGAATAGAGTGCTTGTGCGTTAGTCATTCCCGATTTAGATAAAGATTCTAATTCATTATGAAGTGAAAATCCTGGGACAACTGTGGCTACATTAGCATCCGTTCCAGCCATAATTGTAACTTTATTATCTACCAGTGCTTTTGTCATAATATGAATCGCTTCTGCATAAGTATTCCAGTAAATTAATGATAATTTTTTTGCATTAGTGTCATCTTTCCCGTCATATTCATATCCATTTTTACCAGGTAACCAACCCAATTTGTAAAGTGGCGTTCCCTCAATAATTTTAGGGTTGGCATATTTTAATTCTATTTCTTTAAGTTTTGATTTTAGGTCGAATCTTTGATTTCTAAAACTCTCACATAACCAGACAGTTGAAGTAACACTAATATTATTCTCTTTTAGTTTTTTTGCAATTTGGCCTGAACGTGCTTTTAAGAAATTGATATATTCATTTGGATTTTTAGAAATTGATTTTCCAAAATCATCGATAGTTTTTACCGTTAGTTCTTCAATGTGAGCAACCTCTTTTTGACCTGATATATAAAACGCATCTAAATTGACTAATGGAATATGCCCAATAACAAGAATATTATATTTTTCAGCAATCTCTATTGTAGTTTTAAACATTTTGGGATTAACAAAACCGTACATTTTAACTGCATCATAACCTTGCTTTTTTATCTTCTTTATCGATTTTTCAGCGTCTTTTTTAGTAGAATAATTGATCGACTGTCTAGTCCAACTATAGTAATAAGCTGTCAATCCGCTTTCACTATATATTGGAGGAGAAGTGATAAACATTCGTGGCCCTATTCCGTTTTTCTGAATTGCTTTTTTCCATTCTAAAGTAATTGGTCTTCCAGCCATTTCTCTAACAGAAGTTATACCATTAACTAAATATAAAAATAAATCGTTCTTACTTTCTTTTAAATGTACGTGAGAATCAATAAGACCAGGAATTAAATATTTGTTTGTTCCATCAATAATGGTAGAAGAGTTATCTAGAAGTTGATTTTCTCCTAAATTAATAATCTTTCCGTTTTTAATAATTACATCTTGATTTTTAATGAAATAGGTACAATCTTCTGAAAGGATATTTGTGTTTTTTATTTGAATTGTTGTGGATGGCTTTACAATTGAAGAAATATTTATTACTTCAGTTGATTTGCCCAAAACCGTATCTAATTCATTATCTGCCCAGATAAAAACGCCAATAAAAAAGACTAAAAATATCATAGCGGCGTATAACAATTTCCTAAACCATAGTTGTTTCATAAATTATTTATTTTGATTTAAGAGACAAAAATAAACTCAAACACATCCTGATTTAGTGTATAATGAGAGGTTAGGTATGAAATATGCCGTTTTAGGTACGAAAATTATAAGGACAATAAATGCTCCTTGTAATTTTTAGAAACAGGCAGTTCAATTTGAGTAAGAGATAGGGTATCCTGATTTTTCCAAGCCTTAAAATGCGTTGGATTTATTAAATGGGAACGATGCACTTGAACTAAAAAGTCAAAATCATTCTGAACTTTTTTTAGTGTACTGCGAATTAACTTTGTTTTTAGTTTGTTCTCCTCTAAAAAGAAAATCTCGACATAGTTTTGTGAATTAGAAACGCAGACTAAGTCCTGTTTTCTTATTTTTAAAATATCTAATTTGTTTTCACCTCTAATAATTATGTTTTCGTCTTTCGTTGGGATTAACTTAACAGAATATATCCTTGCCAACACTATTATCGGCGTTGAAATCAAAGCTGATTTAAGAATTATAATCCTTGAAAACTTAATGAAATCATATCCTCCATTTAGAACGGGGCTTTTGTAATAGAGATAAGTACTTATTAAAAAAAGCATCTGAAAAAAGATTAGGCTTACGATTTCAAAACCAATATTTCATTTTAAAACTTTTTGATAAATACTTTTTTGAATTATAGCAAGTATTCCGTAGCATAGAAATGCAATTAGGCTAAAGCCGAAACTTATAAGTAGCCACATTTTAAAATTTATTGTTCCATCGTCAAATGGCCTTATAAAAAAAGCGAAAATAAAAAGCCAAACACTGATGAAGATTCCTATTAGTAAATGATGCCTAATCGAAGGATTTAATTTTTTCATTTTAATTAAAAGATACTATTATATATTGGAATAGGGATTGTCTAAGTCTGATTGTAAATCCGTCATTGTGGATAGAAATAGGAGTTATTTTTACTGATTTAAACGATTGTTTCTCCATTTAAATCAGTCGTAAGAACAAAGCTCATGTAATCAAAAAACGGACGTACGGATTTGAATATTTCGTTTACGGTGTAAACAAATCCGGGATCTACAACTTCTTGATCCGTAAAATTATGTCTCAGGATAAATTGTTTATGCCTAATTAAATCAATTGCTTCGTGATCTTTAGGGAATCCTTTAGGGAAAGTGGGAACTTTATTTCCTGCTAACTCCACAAAATTATCTTTGATTGGTTTTGAATTTAAAATCTTGCTCCATGCCGCGGGATTGAGTTCAATATCCTTTCTAATTCTTTTCAGGTCTTCGGGATTAGGGGAGAAGAAGCCACAAGCTAAGAAGTTGTTTCCAGGTTGTATGTTTACATAATACCCACCTCTTTTTAACTTAGTAGCTCGTTGTAAACTAAAGGCAAATCGAGGTTTGTAAGGCAGTTTATCTTTACTAAAACGGACGTCATTATAAATCCGATACAAACTTTTTTTACCAGATGCATTTTCAATGGCATCATGAGCATTCATAAGTACTATGAGCTGGTCAATAACTCCAATAATATTACTTTGTGCTGCAATATACCTCTCCTTATTTTCAGCAAACCATTCTCGATTGTTATTTGTTTCTAGGTTATTTAAAAAAGCAATGCTACTAGGGAGTATGATGGAATCTTTCATTTGTATCAAGTATTTTTAAGAGGAGCTTAAGATAGATCTGTTTAATTCATTGTTCATACTGTGAAAATGCAACTTGGTTTATCACTAGCTCTGTTTTTTTTCAAATGACGTGTTATTGTCCGCCAAACGGAGTTCCGAAAATACCGACTGCCAATTCCGTCCAGATGAGAATGAGAACTGTCAAAAAAGCGAAACAAATAGCGATTCGGTATTTGGTTACTTTAACTTTCCTAATGACTAACTCGCACATTAGGCCAGTTCCAATTAATAAAGCTCCAGCGACTACAAAATCGGAAACTTTCCAATTTACTTCGTTTGTGAATTGCATCGCTATTAATGAGATGAACAATAGAATTATTGTTGTAAAAATAATTAGTATAAGTCTTTTATTTTTCATGATTATAGGACACTAATTAATATATCATCAAATGTAACAACTTTTTTAGATTGAATAAACTGTTTCCTGTGATTTTATGTTTGAAATGAAATTACCGACTTTTAATAGTTTGATTCACAAATCCCATAGCCCCGATAGCAGCGGCATCCTTTATGTTATTTCTTTAAGAACATAAAGATAGAGCGGATAGCGGGAAAAGCTCCTTGACATTATTGAAGCTGTCAGCCTGATTATCGTATTTTTCTCAATGACAGGCTGCCTAAAATGTCATCTTGTCAGAATATTTTCCGCCATTTTAACAAAAACTGACAATTGACAAGAGGGTTTTGTATTGGCACAAAGATTGACCTAACGACATCGAGTCATTAAAACAAGTATACAATAAAATTAAATATATTAAAAATGGGTAAAATAATCGGAATTGATTTAGGTACGACCAACTCTTGTGTTTCTGTAATGGAAGGTAATGAAGCAGTTGTTATTCCTAATGCAGAAGGAAAAAGAACAACACCATCTATCATCGCTTTTGTTGAAGGTGGCGAAATTAAAGTGGGAGATCCTGCTAAGAGACAAGCGGTAACTAATCCAACTAAGACTATTGCTTCTATTAAACGTTTTATGGGACATTCTTTTAGCGAGGTTTCGGCTGAAGCAAAAAGAGTTTCTTACAAGATTGTAAAAGGGGACAACAATACACCACGTGTGGATATTGATGGTCGTTTATACACAGCTCAAGAATTGTCAGCTATGACACTTCAAAAAATGAAAAAAACAGCTGAAGACTATTTAGGTCAAACAGTTACTGAAGCGGTTATTACTGTTCCAGCTTACTTTAATGATGCACAACGTCAAGCTACGAAAGAAGCGGGTGAAATTGCAGGTCTTAAAGTAATGCGTATCATCAACGAGCCAACTGCTGCTGCACTTGCTTATGGTTTAGATAAAAAAGGTAAAGATCAAAAAATTGCTGTTTACGATTTAGGTGGAGGTACATTTGATATTTCTGTTCTTGAATTAGGAGACGGAGTTTTTGAAGTATTGTCTACAAACGGAGATACTCACTTAGGTGGAGATGATTTTGACCACGAAATTATTGACTGGTTGGCGGCTGACTTCCTAGCTGAAGAAGGTGTTGACTTACGTCTTGACCCAATGTCATTGCAACGTTTGAAAGAAGCTGCTGAGAAAGCAAAAATTGAATTGTCTTCTTCTGCTGAAACTGAAATCAACTTGCCATACGTAACTGCTACGGCTTCAGGACCAAAACACTTAGTTAAAAAATTAACTAGAGCTAAATTTGAGCAATTGACTGACTCGTTAGTTAAG
Source organism: Flavobacterium sp. (assembly GCA_017995345.1). GTDB lineage: Bacteria > Bacteroidota > Bacteroidia > Flavobacteriales > Flavobacteriaceae > Flavobacterium. The sequence goes on along the minus strand of JAGOJA010000115.1, from coordinate 701 downwards.
CGTTCTATGACACCAGTTGCTAAATCATTGAAAGATGCAGGTTTAACTGTTGCTGATATTGACGAAGTGATCTTGGTTGGAGGTTCTACTCGTATTCCTAAAATTGTGGAAGAAGTAGAGAAATTCTTTGGTAAAAAAGCGTCTAAAGGAGTTAACCCTGATGAGGTTGTTGCAATTGGAGCAGCTATTCAAGGTGGAGTTCTTTCTGGAGATGTAAAAGATGTATTGTTACTTGACGTTACACCTTTATCTTTAGGTATCGAAACTATGGGTGGAGTTATGACTACATTAATTGAGTCTAACACTACTATTCCAACTAAAAAATCACAAGTATTCTCAACTGCTGCAGATTCTCAACCAACAGTTGAAATCCACGTATTGCAAGGAGCTAGAGCAATGGCTGCTGATAACAAAACTATCGGTCGTTTCCATTTAGATGGTATTCCACCAGCTCCAAGAGGTGTTCCACAAATTGAAGTAACTTTTGATATTGATGCCAATGGTATCATCAAAGTTTCTGCAACGGACAAAGGAACTGGAAAATCGCATGACATTCGTATCGAAGCTTCTTCTGGATTAACAGCTGAAGAAATCGAAAGAATGAAAAAAGATGCTGAGGTTAACGCTGAATCAGATAAAATCGCTAAAGAAAGAGCTGAAAAATTGAACGAAGCTGACGGAATGATCTTCCAAACTGAAAC
>JAGOJA010000114.1 GCA_017995345.1 Flavobacterium sp. | reverse complement strand
AAATTTCAGTAATGGTTCCTACGGTTGAACGCGGACTTTTACTAGTCGTTTTTTGCTCAATAGCAATTACTGGGGAAAGTCCATCAATTTTATCCACATCAGGGCGTTCTAAACCACCCAAAAATTGGCGTGCATAAGCTGAAAAAGTCTCAACATAACGGCGTTGGCCTTCGGCATAAATGGTATCAAAAGCTAGTGAGGATTTTCCAGAACCCGAAAGCCCAGTAATTACTACTAGTTTTTCACGAGGAATGGAAACATCTATATTTTTAAGATTGTGAACGCGAGCGCCTTGAACTTCAATGGTATTGTCTTTGTCTAACATAATTTTTGCAAAAAGGCAAAGTTACCATTTTGATTTATTCTTTCGATAGAACAGTTTGGAAGATTGTGTTAAAATGGCATATAAAAAAAACGCTAATTGTTGTTAGCGTTTTCTATTCTGAATGTGATATCGAAAGTATGTAATTTTACTTTTTCGATAATTAAAATTTATTCAATAGTCATTGATTTTAATTTTGTTCTATATGCCTCTAGCGCAAAAGATTTAGATATAAATCCATAATATTTACCATTCTTGAGGACTGGTAAATAGGTAGCTTTAGATGTTTCAAACTTATCCATAACTGTTTCCATACTTTCATCTGGTGTTACAATTTCGTTAAGGGGCATCATAATTTCTTTCACTAAGGTGTATTTAACCCTATACGTATTGAATATTATTTCCCTAATCGTATTAAAATGAACAATTCCTAACAAATGATTTTCTTCATCCACAACTGCAAATATGACTTGATTAGAATTTGAAATTAAATCCACTAATTTTTCTAAATTTTCATTTGGTTGTAGGGTTAAATAATCGGTTTGAATGATAGAATTAGTTTCTAAAGTAGCGAGTATGTTCGTATCTTTATTGCTTGTAAATACATGCCCTTTTTCAACCAAATTTTTAACGTCCATTGAATGTTTTTCAAAACGTTTTGAAATGGCAAAACTTATAGAGGCAACAATCATCAAAGGAATCATTAAATCATAACCACCTGTAATTTCAGCAATTAAGAAAATAGCAGTTAATGGCGCATGAAATAAACCACTTAAAATTCCTGCCATTCCAACCAAAGTAAAATTACTTACCGGTAATTTAGTAAGTCCTGTCAGGTTTAAAAATTTAGAGAAAAAGAAACCAACATAAGATCCCAGAAATAGGGAAGGAGCAAAATTTCCTCCATTACCGCCACTACCTAAAGTAATTCCAGTTGCAAAAACTTTCACCATCATAGTCAAACCTACAAATACTAATAAAGCCCAACTATTGTTTCGAAAACCACTAAATAATGTATTTTCCATTAATTTTCCGGGGTCATTTTCAGATAATGTTTTGATACTTTCGTAACCTTCTCCAAAAAGCGTTGGAAAAATAAAAATAAGTATGGCCAAAATCGAAGAACCATATAGCGCTTTTTTATAAGGTGATAATTTAAGTCTATCAAAATAAAGTTCCACTTTTTGAAAATTTCGGGAATAATAAACCGAAATAAACCCAGTAATCAAGCCTAAAAGTATATAGAAAGCAATGTTGTGATAATCAAAACTTTCTTGTTGTTTGAACGAAAGTAGTATCTCTTCATCTAGTACAATTACGGAAACCAAAGCACCTGTTGCTGCTGCAATCATTATGGGAGTAAATGCTGCAATACTTACATTAACCAAGAGGACTTCGATTGCAAATAAAACACCGGCAATTGGGGCATTAAAGGCGGCAGCAATTCCCGCAGCAACACCACAACCAATGAGAAGCGTTCGGTCTTTGTAACTCAATTTATATTTTTGGGCATAATTAGAACCAAAAGCAGCACCAGTAATCACAATTGGACTCTCTAAACCTGCGGAACCTCCTAAACCTACTGTCAGGGAGCTTGTAACAATTTGGGCATACATTTGTTTTTTTGGGATAATACTTGCTTTTTTGGCTACAGCATATAAAATTTGCGAAGTTCCTTTTTGGATGGTTCCACCTAAAACTTTTTTGACGACAAAAACAGTAAGCAGGATACCTATTATGGGCAAAATACTATTAACAAAGCCTAATTTTAAAATTCCACTCACATAAGTAGCAAAAGTAAATACCCAGTGCGCAAAAGTTTTTAAAACGATAACAGCAAAAGCGGATGATATACCTACTAAAACTGCTGATAAAAATATAAACTGTTTTGGAGTTAATAAAGATTGCGCTATGGCAATTATTATTTCTAATTTTGAAATATATTTTTTGAACATGATAATTTTTAAAAGGGATACAAAACTACTATTATTTAATCCTAAGACATATTTTTCAACGCTTCTTTTGTGCTTAATGGTTTTAAATTACTGGTTTTTACAAATTCTTTAACCGCTTCAGGATGTGATTTTGCATATTCCCTTAACGCCCAGCCGATTGCTTTTTGGATAAAGAATTCCTTAGAATCAGCCTGCTTTAGACATTCTGAAAATAAAAAAGCACTATTTGTTTTTTGTTTGTAGCCCAACTGAAATAAAATCGCACTTCGGTTCAACCACATATTCTCTGAATTTGAAAATCGTTCTATTACTTTTTTGGTTTCCAATGGAAATTCTAATAGGTATTCACCCAAAATATACTTTGCAATGGTATCGACACTGTCCCACCAAGAATTGTTGCTGATCAGTCTTTCAATCCATTTTATGTCTTCTTTTTTATAATTGCCTTTACATTCTTTGATCAGTATTTCAATCGCGCAATAGTGAAACTCCCGTTCTTGTTTTGAATATAAATCGAACGCAATTTGTATAGTGTTTGTTGCAACTTCTTGTTTGTTCTCTTTCCAAATTGCTGCAAAAACACGTCTTCGTTCTTCTGTTTTTATTCCAAAAAACGAAAAATTATTTTTCATGTATTTTGCCATCGCAAAAGCGTTTTCCGGATTCTCATTTGCTGCAAAAGCGTTTTCTAATTCTATAATAAAGTTCATAAGTATACAATCAATAGTAAAAATAAATGGCAATGATAACGGCAAAATTCAAAAATAAAATCGGCTGTCTCAATTTCTTTTCTCTAAAGTCCGTCAGTTCCTCTAAAATCCAACAGCTTTATCGTCTCCTCTAAAATCAGCACCACCTTCGAGTTTATTATTTGGTAAAACCAAAATAGCATCTACTTTTCCTATTACGGGAGTTGTTTTTTCATTGATAAGATATCCTTTAGATTTTAAGGTTTCAAAGGTTGTCGTGCTAAATGTGTTGGGTTCAAAAGTGACCAAATCTGGTAGCCATTGGTGGTGAAAACGAGGTGCATTTACCGCTTCCTGCATGCTTAAACGGTATTCATAAACATTTAAAATGGTTTGCAATACCGATGTAATAATTGCGGAACCCCCGGGAGAGCCCACAACCATAAATAATTTGCCGTTTTTTTCAACAATAGTTGGCGTCATAGAACTCAACATTCGTTTTTGTGGCGCGATACTATTGGCTTCATTTCCTACTAATCCAAACATGTTGGGTTCCCCTGGTTTAGCACTGAAATCGTCCATTTCATTATTTAAGAAAAAGCCCAATTCGTCACAGTAATACTTAGAACCATATCCATCGTTTAATGTTGTGGTTGACGAAACGGCATTCCCAAACTGATCCACAATGGAGTAATGAGTGGTCTCCGTACTTTCATTATAATTTACTTTTCCTTCTTTAATGTCGGATGATAAAGTGGCTTTCTCAAAACTAAAATTCGACATTCTTTGTTTCAAATAGTCATGGGACATTAAGGCTTTCAAAGGAATTTTTACAAAATCAGGATCACCTAGATAGTAACTTCTGTCGGCATACGCTCTTCTTTCGGCTTCCACAATAACTTGAATGGATTTGGTCGAATTATGTCCCATTTTAGCTAGGTCGAAAGGTGCTATCATTTTGAATATTTCAGCGAGACATATTCCGCCACTACTAGGTGGAGCCATCGAGATTACCTTTAAATCCTTGTAATCAAAAGTGAGTGGTGTCCTCCATTTAGCTTCGTATTGAGCTAAATCTGCCATGGTAATGATAGCCCCTTTTTCTTGAAGGTAATTGACTAATATTGCAGCGGTTTCGCCTTTGTAAAATTCATCTCTCCCATTTTTTGAAATCCTTTTCAAGGTAGCTGCCAGCGCAGGGTAGTGTATCACATTATTTTCTTTGAAAGCAGTTGCAAATAATGTTTTGTCGCCGTTTGCTTTTATGATTTTAGCCCGATACGAATTCAATCGGTCTTCTTGCTTTTTAGTAACAATCACGCCTTTTTCGGCTAATGCAATAACAGGTTTTAGAATGTCTTGCATAGGTAAGGAACCTAATTTTTTATGTACAGCAAAAACACCAGCAATTGTTCCTGGAACGCCTATGGCTAATGGAGTTTCGGTACTTTTTCCTTTTATAACATTTCCTTTTTCGTCCAAAAACATATCTTTTGTAGCTGCCAAAGGCGCTTTTTCTCGGAAATCCAACGAACCAATTTCACCGTTTGCTTTTCGATACACCATAAAACCACCGCCGCCGAGATTTCCAGCAAATGGATAGGCTACAGCCAAAGCCAATTCTGTTGCAACCATGGCATCAAAAGCATTGCCGCCTTTTCTCATGATTTCAACACCTATTTTGGAAGCTTCTTCTCGAGCTGAAACGACCATTACTTTGTTAGCAACTAGTCCTGTAGGCTTTGTCATAACGTTTTGGGTTTTACAACCAATAGTAAAAACACTCAATAGGATTATAATTTTTTTCATTCCAATACTATAAATTTAAAACCCAACGGCTTTGTTATCTCCTCTTTTGTCTGCCCCGCCTTCCAGTTTTCCATTTGGAAGAACCAAAATTGCATCGACTTGACCAATGATTTCTTTGTTTTTTTCATTGACAAAATATGATTTTTTCTTTAGGTTTTCCAATATATCTTTAGAAAAAGAATTTGGTTCAAAAGTAATTTCATCTGGTAGCCATTGATGATGAAAACGAGGCGCATTTACTGCTTCTTGCATGCTCATATCAAATTCATATACATTCAATATTGTTTGCAAAACCGATGTGATAATAGTAGAACCTCCCGGCGTGCCTACAACCATGGAAAGTTTATTGTTTTTTTCGACAATGGTCGGTGTCATCGAACTCAACATTCTTTTTTCAGGCGCAATGCTGTTGGCTTCACTTCCTGTCAGTCCGTATAAGTTTGGAACTCCCGGCTTTGCACTGAAATCGTCCATTTGATTATTCAAAAAGAAACCTAATTCGTCGCAATATATTTTAGAACCATAATTATCATTTAAAGTTGTTGTGACCGAGACTGCATTTCCGGCGGCGTCTACAATAGAATAATGAGTGGTTTGGTCACTTTCATATCCTTTTATTTCTCCGTGACCAATATCCGAAGATTTTGAAGCTTGATTAAATGAAAAATCACGCATCCTTTTTTCTAAATACGATGGACTTACCAATTCTTTTACTGGAAGTTGTACAAAATCAGGATCGCCTAAGAAATAATTTCTGTCGGCATACGCTCTTCGTTCTGCTTCTGTAATCACCTGAATGGTTTTTAGGCTGTTATGTCCCATTTGCGAAAGGTTGAAAGGCTCAATCATTTTCATGATTTGATTCAGACAAATTCCGCCACTGCTTGGAGGCGACATCGAAGTGATTTTTAAATTCTTATATTGAAAGGTAATTGGAGTTCTCCATTTGGCTTTATAACTATTTAAATCTTCCATTGTAGCAATACCGCCTTTTTTAGCAAGAAAATCGACTAATTTTTGAGCTGTTTCGCCTTTATAGAACTCATCCCGACCGTTTTTGGCAATACGTTTTAATGTTGCTGCTAATGCGGTATATTTTATGGTGTCGTTTTCTTTGTATACTTTAGAAAACAAGCTATTTCTACCATTAATTTTTGTAAAGAATTCTCTGTTATTATTTAAACTTTCTGCTTGAAATTTAGTAATAATTACCCCTTTTTCTGCAAGAGCAATTACAGGTTCTACTATTTCATTCATCGGTAAGGAACCATATTTTTTGTGCACTTCAAATATCCCTGCAATGGTACCTGGAATTCCAGATGCCAAAGCTGTTCCTGTACTTTTTCCCTCAATTACTTCTCCTTTTTGATCTAAATACATATCTTTTGAGGCTGCCATTGGTGCTTTTTCTCTATAATCGATAGCTCCAGTTTCTCCATTGGCTTTTCGGAAAACCATGAAGCCACCACCACCAATATTTCCTGCTTGTGGATGCGATACTGCCAAAGCGAGTTCCGTAGCAACCATGGCATCAAAAGCATTTCCGCCTTTTTTCATGATTTCAACTCCAATTTGAGATGCTTCTTCACGAGCAGAAACGACCATAGCTTTTGAAGTGACTAAACCGGTTGTTTCTATCGTTTTTTCATTTGATTTACAGCTTAAAATAGAGAGGGCAAGAAGAAATAGTATTTTTTTCATAAAGTGATCATTTTAGTATTGGAATAAGTTATCAATTCTTCAAAGAATTTTGTAAATTCATTTTCAAATTCGGAATAAAATTCGGAAAGTTCGTTAGTTGCAAACCGCATTTTGGATAGGTTCTTGGTCCGATGATCCATTTGTGTCAAAATTCGATTAATTCCTTCGACAGTTTGATAACTCACCAGCCAGTTTTGTTCAAACATATAGGGCATTACCATGAGGGTTCTCTCCGAAAGGACACTTTTGTTATCGGATAAGGATTGATAAAATCGTGCTACAAAATCCTCTAGTCTTTCATCTGAATAGGTGTTCCAGTTTTTTGCCAAAAAGTGATCATAAAAAACATCTACAATTACACCGGCATAATGATGGTAATTTTGATGAAGGCGTTTGGTACTTTGCCTAAAAATGGGATGCGCATCGGTAAACGTATCAATAGCGCGATGTAGAATGATTCCTTTTTGAATTTCTAAAGGATACTTTTCGTATTGTCTTCCACGAATTCCATCGGCCATAAAATTGCCAATTTTAATTAAATCATTGTCACCAGAAAGATAGATGTGTGCTAGAAAATTCATTCGCCTAATTTAGGAATTTAAATGATGAATTTTGAATTCTAAACGACTTTTATAAACTGTCAATTATTATATTTGTGAGCAATTTAATAAATATCCTTTAAAATTAAAATAATAAGCAATGACTTTAATAAAATCAATATCTGGAATTCGAGGAACAATTGGAGGCAAAGTAGGGGATAACCTAACTCCTGTTGATGCTGTGAAATTTGCTTCGGCCTATGGAACATGGCTAAAAGAGTATAGTGGAAAAGAAAAAATTACTGTTGTTGTAGGTCGTGACGCCCGTATTTCGGGACCAATGATTCACAATTTGGTTGTAAATACGTTGATTGGTTTAGGAATTAACGTGATAGATTTGGGTCTTTCAACTACACCAACTGTAGAAGTGGCTGTTCCGCTTGAAAAAGCAGATGGAGGAATCATTCTGACAGCTTCGCACAACCCAAAACAATGGAATGCCTTGAAGTTATTGAATGAAAAAGGAGAGTTCCTAAATGGTGAAGAAGGACTAAAAATTCTTGAAATTGCCGAAGCGGAAGCTTTTGATTTTTCGGATGTGGATGATTTGGGAGAAATTATGATTAACGATGCGTACATGGATATACATATTGATGAAGTATTAAATTTGCCATTGGTAGATGTTGATGCCGTAAAAGCAGCTAAATTTAAAGTGGTTGTGGATGGTGTAAACTCTTCAGGAGGAATAATTATCCCGAGGTTATTGAAATTAATGGGTGTAGAAGTGGTCGAATTATACTGCGAGCCAAACGGTCATTTTCCTCATAATCCGGAACCATTAAAAGAACATTTGACTGCTATTTCAGAATTGGTTGTCAAAGAGAAAGCCGACTTAGGAATCGTTGTAGATCCTGATGTAGATCGTTTGGCTTTCATTTGCGAAGACGGTGAAATGTTTGGTGAAGAATATACTTTGGTGGCTTGTGCGGATTATGTATTGAGTAAAACCCCTGGAAATACAGTGTCTAATATGTCCTCTTCCCGCGCGTTGCGTGATGTGACTAATTTGCATAAAGGAACCTATGAAGCCAGTGCTGTGGGTGAGGTAAATGTAGTGGAACTTATGAAAAAGAACAATGCTGTAATAGGCGGTGAAGGAAACGGCGGAATCATTTATCCAGAGTTGCATTACGGACGCGATAGCTTGGTAGGAGTGGCACTGTTTTTAACACATTTGGCCAACAAAAAAATGACAGTTTCGGCTTTACGGGCTTCATATCCGCAATATTACATGAGTAAAAACAAAATTGAATTAACGCCACAAATTGATGTAGATGCGATTCTTGTTGCCATGACAGAGAAATACAAAAACGAAGACATTACCACTATTGATGGTGTGAAAATTGATTTTGCTGAAAATTGGGTTCATTTGAGAAAATCGAATACGGAGCCCATCATTCGTATTTATACCGAAGCAGCTTCTCAAGAAAAAGCAGATGTTTTAGCATTGCGAATCATTGATGAAATACAAGCAATTGCAGGAATATAGTTTTATTTTTTTACTATAAAAAGAGGCTGTCAGAAGATTGTTTTTTGACAGCCTCTTTGTTTTTAAATTCAATTTACTCCTAGTTTTAGAACTTTTTATGGAAAATAGGTTCCGATAAATTTCTAATTTCAGAAATTCCAAGAAAACGTATATCTTTGAACTTAAATTAAACATAAAATGATTACTAAAGAAGCGCCGACACAATTAGA
>JAGOJA010000187.1 GCA_017995345.1 Flavobacterium sp. | reverse complement strand
CCAAATCTGTTGATGTGGAAATATGCCGACGAAGACAAGGAAATTAAAAACGGTGCCAAACTAACCGTTAGAGAATCGCAGGTTGCTGTTTTTCTTAACGAAGGCAAAATCGCCGATGTTTTTCGTCCGGGTCTTCATTCGTTAAGCACCGAAAACATACCAATTTTAAGCAGTTTGAAGGGTTGGAAATATGGTTTCAATAGCCCATTTAAAGCTGATATTTATTTTGTAAATACTCGTCAGTTTGTAAATAACAAATGGGGAACACCAGCACCTATTTTGATGCGAGACCCAGAATTTGGACAAGTTCGGATTCGTGCTTTTGGAACTTTTGACATACAGATTAAAGATTTTGAAACTTTCTTTCGTCAATATGCTGGCTCCTATAAATCGTTTACCATTTTTGAACTGCAACACGAATTAAGAGATTTTATCGCCCCAAAATTTGGAGAAGTATTAGCCAAAGAAAATATTTCGGTAAAAGATGTTGCAGGCAATGTAACCGAACTTGGCAAAAAAGTCGAGCCATTTTTAAAACCCTATTTTGAACAATTCGGAATCGATTTAGTTACTTTTACCATTACCAGCGTTACGCTTCCAGACGAAGTTTCGGCTCATTTTGATAAAATTACCAATATGAATATGGTAAGCGATATGGACAAATTTACCAAATTTCAAACCGCCGAAGCTATTGGACAAAAAGGAACTGCCATAAATGAAGGTATGATGATGGGAATGATGATGAACCAATTGCAAAATCAAAGTAATAATCAAAGTAATAATCAAAATGCAACCGATGATATTACATCAAAACTTCAAAAACTGAAAACACTTTTTGAAAATGGTTTGATTGACGAAACAGAATTTAAAACCAAGAAAGCAGAATTGATTAATAAGTTGTAATAAAATGGAAGAGAATAAAAAGCCACTTTCTTTGATAGAAAAAATGAAGCAAAGAGCCCAACAACAAAAAAATTATGGAGGCGAATATATCGAAGAAGCAGCAAAAGTAAATGCAAGAACTTGTCCAAATTGTGGTGCAGGACGAGCAGAAAATGAAGGATTAACACATTGTGCGTATTGCCGTTTTGAGTTTCTTTCAGTAACACTTTCAGACGGAATAAACATCAAAAAAACAGATAATTCTAAAAATAATTAAAATGGGGTTTTTTAGCAATAAATCAAATAACAGCAACCAATTAACCGAAACAAAAAAAGAAATGGAAGAAACTAAAGCTCGTTTTTTTTCTTTCATTGAAAAACTAGAACAAAAGGTTGAAGAATTTTCAGCGTCATCGTTACCCGAATTGGTAGAAATGAACCAAACGGATACGGACGAATACAAACGAAGTTATCAACGGATGAAAGCTGCGGTAATAGGGCAGTTGGATAATATGCAACAAAAAGCATTGGAGGTGAAAAATGAAAAAATTAAAAATTTTGAATTAGCCAATGATAGCCACGAGTTGAATGACCTTTACTATGATTTTAGAAATGAATGTTATGAGCGATATAATAAACTTGAAGAATTGATTGACCAAAGCAAAGAGCAAATAAACGATACATATAGTGAAAATTATGAAACAAAATATCAATCTATTTTAGATGAATTTGAAGCAACAAAAAATAATTTTCATTGTAGCCAATGCAGTAGTCCTATCGAAATAACAAAAATATTTTTCACAATTACCTATATCACTTGCCCGTCGTGTCAAACCAAAAACACTTTTGAGCCAAGCACCCAAGCCAAACAATTGGAACACATTGGCAGAAGTTTGGCAGAGCAAAGAACTAAACATTTGTTGAAAGAATTTGAGGCAATGCCTGAAAAAGCACACGAATTGTATTTGCAAATACACGATTTAGAACTCGATTTGATGAATGAAAAAAATAAAACTGTAATCGAGAAAACTAAAAATAAAATTAAGGAATTAGAACAAGAAAAGCAATTTTTAGAAGAACAACAACCCATTAAATATCAACATTACCTGCGGGCAATGTTTGATGAATGGAACAAAATAAATCCCGCTTTAACAGAAGAACACGAAAGATTTTACAATAGATTATTAACAGATTATAATAACAATTAAATTTAAAAAAAATGACAAATCCATTATTAGAACCGATTCACGGTGTAAGTTTACAAGATTATGCAGCCATATCAGCCAAAATGGCTTCGGGAATTGATGTAAAAGAAATTTGCAAAACTTTGGGTATTGAGCAAGCCGTTTATGAGGAAGCCTCTGCAATTTGGGTAACCCGTATGCAGGAAGATACAACTTGGGAAGTTACTACTTTGTTCGGACAATATTTTGGCGAAGCTGACCAACACCCAAAACTAAGCGGCCTGCAAGTAGCAATGAGCGAAGACGGAAAAGCAAATTTAGACAAAATTAAATCAGACCGTTATTTCTATGAAGAACTTTGTGGAGCCAGACAAGCCGCTTACAACTATGGTTTTGACGGTGCACAATGGATACAAGACAATTTTGGCATCACATTAGGCGATTTTCAAGGCGTAGCTATGAAGTGGAGTACCGAACAAAAAGCAGAAATGGACAGAGGATTTTATGATAATGTACATCATTTTTTGGCACACCAAGAAGCAAAACAAAAAGAATACGAAGCGAAATTTGCCGAAGAACAAGGCGGTAATGTAGCCGATGATGTTGAGTACTAAAATGTACTACCACCAACAAGCGTTTTGCAAGATTGCGGGTTCAGTGCTAAATTTAAAGTTTTGGCTTATCTTTGAGGTCA
>JAGOJA010000113.1 GCA_017995345.1 Flavobacterium sp. | reverse complement strand
GAAGAATTACGTCAAAATTATTTAAAAATAACAGCTGACCCTGAATTTCAAACTGAATTTGATGCCTTGCTCAAAGAATATGTGGGTCGTCCTACACCACTTTATTTTGCAAAACGCTTATCAGAGCAATACAATACTAAAATCTACCTAAAAAGAGAAGATTTATGCCACACTGGTGCGCACAAAGTCAACAACACCATTGGGCAAATATTATTAGCCAAACGTTTGGGCAAAAAACGAATCATTGCCGAAACGGGTGCTGGACAGCATGGTGTGGCTACCGCAACCGTTTGTGCATTAATGGGATTGGAATGCATTGTATATATGGGCGAAGTTGACATCAAGCGTCAAGCGCCAAATGTGGCTCGCATGAAAATGCTAGGGGCCGAAGTTCGTCCGGCGCTTTCGGGTTCAAAAACCTTAAAAGATGCCACTAACGAAGCCATTCGGGATTGGATTAACAACCCTGTAGACACCTATTATATTATTGGATCTGTCGTGGGACCGCATCCTTATCCGGATATGGTGGCGCGCTTTCAAAGTGTTATTTCTAAGGAAACCAAAGAACAATTATTGGAAAAAGAAGGCCGTGAAAACCCGGATTATGTGATTGCTTGCGTAGGTGGTGGTAGCAATGCAGCTGGAGCTTTCTATCATTTTCTAGACAACGAAGACGTAAGCCTTATTGCAGTCGAAGCAGCTGGATTAGGAGTCGATTCTGGTGAAAGTGCTGCAACTTCTGCCTTGGGAAAAGTAGGTGTTATTCATGGTAGTAAAACCCTGTTGATGCAAACTACAGACGGCCAAATTACCGAACCGTACTCTATTTCAGCAGGATTGGATTATCCTGGAGTTGGCCCTATGCACGCTAATTTATTCGCCACAGGTAGAGCACAATTTATCTCTATTACAGATGATCAAGCCATGCAATGGGGATTGAAATTATCTAAAATGGAAGGACTTATTCCCGCCATCGAAAGTGCGCACGCCTTTGCCGTTCTAGACGAAATAAAATTTAAACCGGAGGATGTGGTAGTCATTAATCTTTCGGGGCGTGGCGACAAAGATTTGAATACTTATATTGATTATTTTAAGTTATAAAGCTCTTATTATAAAACATTTCAGGGTGTTACAGCACTGTCTGACTTTCTGTTACAAAAGACTTTAACTGCAAACGAAGTTAGTCGAATTCCAAAAAAAAAGTAAGACTATAATTCTGTAACACAAAATCAAATTCAATTCACATTTTCAAAATAGAAACTATGGAAAAATTATTCGCTTATGGCAGCTTACAAAATGAAGACATTCAAAAAGATCTTTTTGGTCGCATTCTAGAGGGCACTGCTGAAACCTTAATTGGTTATGTAGTAAAAGAAATTCAAATCGAAGAAGAATTTGGAATGGTACACTATCCTATTATTACGGAAACACACAAACCGGAAGACACCATCAACGGAATGGTCTATACTGTTAGTACAAAGGAACTGCATCAATCTGATCTTTACGAAGGATTGCATTACAAACGCGTTGAAGTGCATTTGCAATCCAACCAAAAAGCTTGGGCATACAGTGCAGTCATTTAAGCTTTTGAATGAATAAAAAACACAAGACTTTTAAAGTCTACAAAATATGCTAAAAACACACTAATGAATAGAATTACTCAAAAATTACAAGAAACCAAAAAGATATTTTCTATCTATTTTTCGGCTGGTTATCCAAACCTCAACGATACAGTACAAATCATACAGGATTTAGAGAAAAACGGTGTGGATATGATTGAAATTGGATTGCCTTTCAGTGATCCATTAGCTGACGGACCAACCATTCAAGCGAGTTCCACACAAGCCTTGCATAACGGAATGACAACTCAAGTGTTGTTTGACCAATTAAAAAATATCCGCAAAACGGTATCCATTCCTTTAGTGATAATGGGATATTTCAACCCGATGTTGCAATACGGAATCGAGAATTTTTGTCAGAAATGTGCAGAGATTGGTATCGACGGATTAATCATTCCAGATCTTCCAGTTGATGTCTATGCCGAGCAATACAAAACAACTTTTGAAAAATACGGCTTGAAGAACATATTCTTGATTACACCGCAAACATCCGAAGAACGCATCCGTTTTATTGACAGCGTGTCTGATGGTTTTATTTATATGGTAAGTTCAGCGAGTGTTACGGGATCGCAAACTGGTTTTGGAAGTATCCAAGAAGGTTACTTCAAACGCATTGCTGATATGAATTTAAAAAATCCACAGATAATTGGTTTTGGAATCAGCAACAAAGAAACCTTCAACCAAGCCACACAATTTGCCAAAGGAGCGATTATAGGAAGTGCTTTTATTCAGCATTTAACCAAAAATGGAACCGGTAAAATCGAAGGGTTTGTAAAAGAAATTCGACAAACACCTTCTTCTAGATAAAATTAAAAGGCGTTTAAATATACAAACCCGTTGAATAATTACACCCAACGGGGGATATACGATAATTTTTATTTGAATAGAAAGCTAAATAGAACCATTATCCTCAAAAAATTAAAAAAAAACGATTTTTCATATATGAGTTTTATCTACCTCCTTTATGAATTGGGAATTTTTTGGGTAATCCATTACGTATTTATTATTTTATTAATTATTAAATCGTAAATTCGCAAATTATTTTGCAATCCAAGTTTAACAAAACTTGGCAATTTGCAGAATTTTTTTTAGTTTTTTAGAATTATATTTGGAGCGATTTTTAAGTAAATAAATAAATAATACATAAATGAAAATAGGCGTAATAAAAGAAACCCAAAAGGGCGAAAAAAGAGTTGCCATTTCACCAAACATTTCAAAACTTCTTATAGAAAAAGGTTTTGAATTGCTTGTTGAAGAAGATGCTGGATTGGCCTCATCATACAAAAACTCTGATTATGAGTCAGCTGGCGCAAAGATTGTAAGTAGAGAAACTCTTTTTAACGAATCAACAGTTCTTATTAAGATTAACCCATTCGATGAAGACGATTTAAAGTTAGTAAACAACACTCAAATTTTAATGAGTCAATTATACTACAAATCGAATGCTGAATTAATAAAATCTATTGCTGCAACTGGCGCAACAGCATTTTCAATGGATGCCATGCCCCGTATTTCACGAGCACAAGACATGGATGTTTTGAGCTCTCAAAGCAATTTAGCTGGTTATAAAGCTGTAATTGTTGGCGCAAACGAAATGACCCGAATCTTCCCTTTAATGATGACTGCAGCGGGAACGATTATTCCTTCTAAAGTATTAATTTATGGTGTTGGAGTTGCCGGTTTACAAGCAATTGCAACAGCCAAAAGATTAGGGGCTGTGGTTCAAGCTACTGACATTAGATCCGAAACGAAAGAACAAGCTGAGTCTTTGGGTGCCAAATTTATTCAAGTTGATAATTCAGGTGAAACCTCTGAAGGTGGTTATGCCAAAGAAGCTTCAGAAGATTATGCTCGCAGACAGAAAGAAGCCGTTAACCAATCTTTATTCCAAGCTGATTTGGTAATTACAACAGCTATGGTTCCTGGTCGAAAAGCTCCAGTATTAATTACGGCTGAACAAGTTCGCCAAATGAAAAACGGAGCAGTTATCATTGATTTAGCAGCCGCTCAAGGAGGAAACTGTGAGTTGAGCGTTATAAATAAAACCGTTATTGAAAACGGAGTTAAAATTATTGGTTCGACCATGGCTCCAGAAAGTGTTTCAACAAATGCAAGTGAATTGTATGCCAAAAACATGTACAATTTTATAAACCATTTGACTGAAAACAATGAATTCAAATGGGACTTAGAAGAGGAAATTACCAAGGGTACTTTAATTGTACATAACGGAGCTATCAAACAAAATTAAAACGGCAGAAAAATGAATGATTTATTAAATTTTTTAAGTGAGAATCTTAACCTCATCTATATTTTAATCTTTGCCATATTTATTGGTGTAGAATTAATAAAAAACGTACCATCAGTATTGCACACTCCATTAATGTCAGGTGCAAATGCATTAAGCGGTGTTGTAATTGTTGGAGCCATCTTAGTAATGCTAGAAGCTCAAACAATTTTAGCCTTAGTCTTAGGATTTATTGCAGTGGTATTTGGAATCATTAATGTTGTTGGTGGTTTTGCTGTTACGGATAGAATGTTACAAATGTTTAAAAAGAGAAAATAATGAACTTAACACTAAGTATAATATATTTAATTTCGACCGTAACTTTTACTTTTGGTTTGAAATTTTTAGGACACCCCGAAACGGCTAAAAAAGGAAATCTTATTTCAGGTATTGGAATGGTGTTAGCCATAATTGGAACACTTGTATTTCATGACATAGAAAACGTGCCTACGATTAATTACATTTTAATTGGAGCTGCTTTATTAGTTGGAACTATTCTAGGTTGGATTATGGCAATGAAAGTTGCGATGACAAAAATGCCCGAATTGGTTTCTTTGTTTAATGGTTTTGGTGGTGGTAGTGCCTTATTAATTGGTATTGTAGAATTTGGAAACAATGTAGGTGTCGAAGAATCCGAAAAAGTTTCTGCTGCAATCCTAGCAACAATTCTATCGGCCATAGTTATAGGAAGTATCACTTTCACAGGAAGTTTAGTTGCTTGGGCAAAATTAGACGGATCTATGAAAGATTTAAGATTGCCAAAATACAATTTAATCAATAATATTCTCTTCGTAGCACTGATAGCATTTTCAGCATACATTGTTATGATGGATACGGATAGCATGGTGTTAGTTTACACTTTATTAATCGTTTCTTTAATTTACGGCTATTTATTTGTGGCTCCAATTGGAGGAGCAGATATGCCAGTTGTGATATCATTATTAAATTCATTAACAGGTATTGCAGCAGCAATTACAGGTATACTATACGGAAATATGGTTATGATTGTTGGTGGTATTTTAGTAGGTTCTGCTGGATTCATATTAACATTTGTGATGTGTACTGCAATGAATCGTTCGCTAGGTAGTGTTATTTTTGGAGCATTTGGTGGTGGATCTGATGCGCTTGCAGGCCCAACAGGAAAAGTAGCTGGAACCATAAAGAAAACTACTGCTAGTGATGCTGCAGTAATGATGAATTATGCAAACAAAGTAGTTATTGTGCCAGGTTATGGCTTAGCTGTCGCACAAGCACAACATGTTATTCATGAGTTAGAAGAATTACTAACTAAAAAAGGTGTCGATGTTTCCTATGCAATTCACCCTGTTGCTGGGCGTATGCCGGGACACATGAATGTTTTATTAGCTGAAAGCAACGTTGATTACGGTAAATTAATAGAAATGGACGACATCAACCCTCAATTTACAAATACTGATGTTGTACTAGTTGTTGGGGCAAACGACGTTGTTAATCCAGCCGCTCACAATGACCCTTCTAGTCCAATATACGGAATGCCAATTTTAGATGTTGAAAACGCAAAACATATTATCGTTAATAAACGTAGTATGAATGCAGGTTACGCAGGTATCGAAAATGAGCTTTTCTTCAATCAAAAAACGTCTATGTTGTTTGGTGATGCAAAAGAGGCTTTAACAAAATTAGTAGCAGAGTTGAAAAACATGTAGTAATTTTTAGAATAACGAATGATTCAAATAAAGCCATGAGAAATCATGGCTTTATTTGAATCATGTAATTTAAAACGGCGTTTGAAAGTCCTTTAAACGCCGTTTTCGGTATGCTACATTCAACTTATAAGTCGAATTAATCAAACAAATCATTTAACCAATGCTTTTTTCGGTACTCCTTGCCTTGTTGAGGCTGACTACCAAAAGGTTGCTGATTTGGTTGGAAATTATTTGGTTGTTCATTTACCGATCGTTCAATTATTTTATCAAGCTCACCTCTATCGAGCCAAATTCCTCGACATTCTGGACAATAATCAATTTCAATTCCTTGCCTGTCTGACATAACAAGGGGGATTTTACAATTTGGACAATTCATATTATTCTATTTTTAGTTACTAAATTAAATCGTTATTTTTAGGACGAAGAACGGAGACTACCACAGAAATAATCAAAATTCCTGATATTACTAATAGTGAAGAAACAATTGGCACCTTATAAAAATCGACAATTGTCATTTTTATACCTACAAAAACTAAGATTGCAGACAAACCATATTTTAGATAATAAAAGTATTTCGTAATTCCTGCCAAAGCAAAATACAACGCCCTTAAACCTAATATGGCAAAAACATTCGAGGAGAAAATAATAAAGGTATCATTAGTAATGGCAAGTATTGCAGGTATTGAATCTACGGCAAAAATCAAATCAGTAAATTCAACCATCAAAAGTACGATAAATAAAGGGGTAGCAACTGTCCTACCATTCAATCGCACAAAAAACTTATCTCCATGTTCCTTTTCAGTAACAGGAAATATTTTTTTAAAAAGCTTTACTAAAGGGTTTCTATCAGGATCGATATTTTCCTCTTTATGGAATAACATTTTTATACCCGTAAAGATCAGTAATGCGCCAAATATATATATAATCCAATGAAACTTATTGATTAAAGCAACACCCGCAAAAATAAAAATAGCACGCATTACTAAAGCACCTAATATTCCCCAAAAAAGAACTTTATGTTGGTGCTTAACATCTACTTTAAAATAAGTAAAGAGCATAATAAAAACGAAAAGATTATCAACACTTAAAGATTTTTCGACGATATAGCCTGTCAAAAACTCAATCGCCTTTTCTTTACCCAAAAAAACATATATCCCATAATTAAATATTAATGCAAGCGAAATCCAAACTGCACTCCAAATAAGTGCTTCTTTAATTTTTATTTCATGAGATTTTCTATGAAAAACACCTAAATCTAAAACCAACATAAAAAGGACGAATCCTATAAAACAAACCCAAATAAAACTATCTATAACCATTTTTTAAATTAAATATTTAATTAAAACAAAACCACCTATTAATAAAAAAGTAAAACCAAAAGCCAACAGATTAAAATATTTTTCTAGAAATAACTTAATACGCTGTCCATATTTCCAAAGCAACCATGCAATTAGAAAAAAACGAGCACCACGACTTACAATAGACGCTATAGTGAACATCATGAAATTAATATCAAACGCTCCCGCAGTTATAGTAAATACCTTGTAAGGTATTGGAGTAAAACCGGCTGTAAAAATGACCAAAAAATCCCATTCGATAAATAAAAGTTTAATATTCTCATACAGATTAACTGAAAAACCAGGAATGTTCGAAAAAAAGAAATGAGCAAAAGATGAAAATTCACCACTAGAAGTTAACCACAAATAATTGCCAATAGAATACCCAATAAAGGCACCTAAAACGGAACCTAGTGTACATATAAACGCATATTTAAATGCTTTTTCTGAGGCACCCAAGGCCAAAGCAATTAGCAGAATGTCCGGAGGGATTGGGAAGAAAATTGATTCTGTAAATGCTAAAATGAATAGCACAGTAGTTCCATATTTAGTTTCGGCCCAACTTAATACCCAATTATATAGTGCTCTAAACCAACTCATTGTATTAAAAAATTTGAAAAATTATTAAAGCGTAAATTATAAATCTCACATATCTGAATAAAGCCCAAAAAAGATAGTTTTTAAAATCATATTTAACCATTCCACATGCCAAACTAACAATAGAATGTGGTAACGGCAACATTGCCCCAATAAAGACGAACAGACCACCCCATTTTTTTAAATTTTTAATATGAATCGCTATTTTATTTTCAATATGATTTTTCACAGCTGGAATTAAAAACAACCTATTGCCTATGAAGTATGCAATTACACCTCCTAAATAGGACAGGGATGCCAAAATAAAAAGGTACAACCATGGATTTCCAAATTTAGAAGCCCATGCAATAAAGATCTCAGGAGGTACTAAGCCCAAAATAGTTTCTGACAAAAGAAAAAATGAAAAAATTACTTTTGAAGAATAATTAGTTACTAGACTATCAAGCATAGCATTGAAATCTAAAAAGAAATATTCTAAAGCCAGCAACAGAGTCACAAAAAAGGCAACTACAACAGCACCTTTAATAGCAGTGTCTTTTAGAAAGTCATAAAACTTTGTCATTTTATAATACCGATTAAATAAGAGTACTCTTTTTCTCAAAATCGTATTAGATAATGCTTTGCTAGTTCGCGCCATTCCAAAGTGTGTTTAAAAAATTAATTAATTCATCAAGTAATCCTGAAACTCCGTTTTGAGAGACACTATCAACAAACAAGGTAATTAAGTTATAAAATAAGGCAATTAAACCTATGAGGAGAACCATTATAACAGTCATAATAACAACAACAAAAATCTTAAGTTTTCTATTGTTTCTCAAACTATTGATAAAGGCAATTGGGTTGAATTTCCCATAATCCCCAGACTGTGAATTATAGTTATAACCCTTATTCTGATAATAGTTTAACTTAGCGTTGTTTTTGTGAGCTTTATACTTTTGCTTCAAAAAATAGTTAAAATCCATTACTACATATTTTAGTTAATAAACACCATTTTATTGCATAACACAATCGAAATGCAGATTAGTAAGGAGAAATCCTTAACTACTTAATAAATTTTAGGTGCTAACTAAGTTTTGGCGGTTGCCAAACAGTAAAGAAAGGTTGAGCTGAATCACTAATAAAATGAAAATGCTCGTGGAAAGTAATTTTTTCAGTTATTCTTAAAAACTCTACTGAAAGTACTAGTAGTTCTTCTTCATTTAGATCTACATCATTGTCAAAACTGATAGAACTAGAATTTTTTTCGGTACTTATATCAAACAACGAAGAGTGATCATTTTGTTGAAAAAAAACAGCAAAACATAATAACACTCCTATTAAGAGTACGATGTTATTAACTATTTTTTTGCCGTTACGTT
>JAGOJA010000186.1 GCA_017995345.1 Flavobacterium sp. | reverse complement strand
GACTGGGTCATTCCGATTAAATCTGCCATTTTTTCTTGGGACAAGCCATTGCACAACCTAGCTTCTAATAGTTTTCTTTTAAACATTTCTCAAGTTTTTTCTTTCAATATTACAAATATATATTAAATAAGATTAAATTGTTAAAATATTTTAATAAACCTATTTATGCTAGAATTCGCATAAAATTCGCATAAAATCGCATAAGGATTATGCAACTCACTCGTTATATTTGAATAAAATTATCTTACAGTCATTTTACAAAAGAAACCAAGTGCACGTGGTGGACGGATTAAAGTGATTGTGAAGGAATTTTAAAAATTAATATTTAACTTATAAATTTTAAAAATTATGAAAAAAATTAGTTTAAAAATGTAAAAGAAACACTTACTAGAGCTGAAATGAAAGCTATTAATGGGGGGTCTGGAGATGAAGGTGGTGATGGTGAAAAAAGTTGTGGTGTTGGTAATGATTGTACCCTTGTTTCTATAACTGATGGAGTTACATTAACGACCCCTGGAAAATGCGCAAAGGGATCCATAGGAACTACTATTACCTGCTATTGCAGTACTTCTAACGGTAATGGTACAGAACTTTCATCTAATGGAGGAATGAGTCGTTGCTGGGTGTAGGAATATATTGTGGAGTATTAATGATAGTTAGAAATTAAGACAGTTCAATAAAAGTTCTGTGTTAATTTTATAATTATAATATGTGATAATTGGATGTCATCACGAATAATAAATAGAAAAGAGTATTTGTAATATATAAAAAAATAAAGAGATGAAAACAAAAGCTACTGTCTTGTTACTTTTATTATCAACACTATTGATTTCATTTTCTGTGAAAGAACAAGATTCAGGATATATAAAAGCTGACATTAGTAAACTAAACAAAGATTTTGATAAAGTGGTTATCAAAATGTGGGGAAATGAGCTTTTGGGGGATTCGATTCAAACATCAGATACCGTCTATGCAAGGGATGGTAAATTTGAATATCATTTTAAAATAAAAGAGCCCAAGAATACTGAAATATTTTTGCTAAAGGATGACAAAAAAGTTGCTTCACTTGTCTTTATTAATAGGTTTAAAGAAAAAAATGTATGTGGTGCTTTATATTTAGGGAATGAAAATGTGGAAATTAATACCAATCGAGATTTTACACCTGTGGAAATGAATGTTGGAGACACTAAGGTTTATGTAGTGAATTACGAAGGCTCTAAAGGAACAGATATGAAACTTACAGTTTCGTCGGAGAAAATCACACCGGTTTTCATAAAAGCAAATCCAGATAATTTTGCCCTACTCCATGGATTATTCTGGATAAAAGAGAGTCGTTCTCTAAAACAATTACAAGAACTGTCCTCATTGTTTTCGGATAGACTGAAAAAATCCATTTCCTATAGTATTCTTAAAAACTATATAAATAAAAGGGAAAAATTTGCAAAGGAAGGGTACAGTAAAAACTTCAATTGGGTAGATATAAACAACAAACATTACACTTTTGAGCAAGCCAAAAATGACAAACAATTTTTACTTCTTGTTTTTTGGGCTAGCTGGTGTGGGCCGTGTAGGCAAGAAATTCCAGAACTTAAAAAGTTTTACAATGAATACAAAGACAAAGTAAGCATGATAAGTTTAAGTATTGATGAGAGTTTCATCAAGTGGAAAAATGCCGTAGAAAAGGAAAAAATGCCTTGGCTGAATCTTTCTGGTTTACCTGAAAATCCAAATGGGATAAAAAAAGAATATAATATTACAGCAGTACCTAATTTAATTTTACTGGATAAAGATGGGAAAATATTGATTGGCAATTTTAATAATCTACCAGAAATAATAAAAATTATTGAAAGAAATAAGTGAGAATAATTAATTCTTTTGATAAAAGCAATAATTTAATTTTTACAGAACAACATACTATGAATGATTTTTTTAATTTTCTTTTTCATTATTTAGAAAAAGAAGAAATACTGTTGGACAAACCTGAGTTTTTATTTCAGGTACAGTCTCACCCTAACTATCCTTCTTTATTGGCAATAAGTGACACCTTGTCTTTTTTTAATATTGACAATGCAGCTATACGAGTTGAGTTTGCCGAAATTGACGATATGCCAGATCGGTTTATTACACTTTTAAGCGAACATTTGAGCATCCCCCACTTGTATTTTATAGAAAAGAAAGACAGTAGCTATTTTGCTACAAAAGATAAAAAAACTGTTGAAATCACCAAAGCGTCATTAGAATCGAGGTGGAATAATGTAGTACTATTAGCTGAAAGAAGTGAAGAAGAGAGAATAATAAAAAATAAAAAACAGCAATGGCATTGGTTTTTGTCTTCATTATGTTTAGTACTTTTTGTTACAATAGTTTTTTTGTTTGCTGGCAGTTTACGAACATATTCTTTTTTTATATTTCCAACAATTGGTCTTTTGTTTTCTATTGCCTCACTTAAGGATTTATTCGGAGCAAAAAGCAAGTTGATCAATAGCTTTTGTAATATAACGGCCTCTACCAGTTGTGATTCATAATTTTATTGAAAAGGAATTAAATTAAATATTTCCAAAAAACTGTATCTTTGGAATAAATACCAAATACCACAATGAACGGAACATTAAATAAGGTGATGCTAATCGGTTTTCTTGGTGATGATATCAAAATGCATTATTTTGAGGGAGGCAATTGCATTGGGAGATTTCAGCTAGCCACAAACGAAGTATATATCAACAAAACCACTAATGAAAAAATCACTTCTACCGAGTGGCACAACTTGGTATTGC
>JAGOJA010000112.1 GCA_017995345.1 Flavobacterium sp. | reverse complement strand
TTATCCTAAAGCAGCTCTTTTGAAACCTGTAACGATAAGATCTTTATCAACAGATTTTACGTAAGCAGCTACATTCATCGAACTATCTTTGATATAATCTTGATTTACTAAAGTATTGTCTTTGTAAAAACGTTGGATTTTTCCTTTAGAAATGTTTTCTAACATTGCTTCTGGTTTTCCTTCTTGACGTAACAAATCTTTAGCGATCTCAATTTCTTTTTCAATAACAGCAGCATCAACTCCAGCTTCGTTCAAAGCAATTGGGTTCATAGCAGCAGCTTGCATAGCAACGTTCCTTGCGGCTTCTTCAGCACCTTCAACGTTAGCAGAAAGCGCAACTAAAGTAGCAATTTTGTTACCTGAGTGAATGTAAGACCCAACGAATGCACCTTCTAATTTCTCAAAAGTTCTGATTTCTAGTTTTTCACCAATAACTCCAGTTTGCTCAATTAATTTATCAGCAACAGTGATTCCGTTGAAATCAGATGCTAAAAAAGCTTCTTTAGTATCAAAGTTCAAGGCTTGATTAGCCATTTCAGTAGCCATCTTTACAAAGTTCTCATTCATACCTACGAAGTCAGTCTCACAGTTTAATGTGATCACCACTCCAGCAGTTTTATCAGCATTTACAACAGCAATTGCAGCACCTTCAGTAGATTCTCTATCTGAACGGTTAGCAGCTACTTTTTGTCCTTTTTTACGTAGGTTTTCGATTGCTAAATCAAAATCTCCGTCAGATTCAACTAAAGCTTTTTTGCAGTCCATCATTCCTGCGCCTGTAGCTGTTCTTAATTTATTTACGTCTGCAGCAGTAATTGTTGCCATGTTTTATATATTTTAAATTAAAAAAATAGTTTTAATAAAAAAATCCAAACCTAAAATTCCAAGTTCCAATTAATAAATTAAATCATTGCTGAGGTTAATTTTTGGAATTTGGAATTTTAGAATTTGGAATTTCTTTTTGTTTTATTCTTCAGTTGCAGTTGGAGCAGCAGCTTCTACAGCCGGAGCTTCTACAGCCGGAGTTACAACTTCAGCAGTAGCTTCACCTTCTTTGTCAGAACCTCTGTCAGAAAGTCCTTCAGTAATAGCAGCAGTAACTAAAGATAAAATTTTATCAATTGATTTAGAAGCATCATCGTTAGATGGGATTACGTATTCAACCTCTCTTGGGTCAGAATTGGTATCCACCATTGCGAAAACTGGAATGTTTAATTTTTGAGCTTCTTTTATTGCGATATGTTCCGCTTTGATATCAACTACGAACAATGCAGCTGGTAGTCTAGACATGTCAGCGATTGAACCTAAGTTTTTCTCTAATTTAGCACGAAGACGATCAACTTGTAAACGCTCTTTTTTAGAAAGGGTCATGAATGTACCATCTTTCTTCATTTTATCAATAGTTGCCATTTTTTTAACAGCTTTACGGATAGTTACGAAGTTAGTTAGCATTCCACCAGGCCATCTTTCAGTGATGTAAGGCATGTTTGCAGCTTTTGCTTTTTCAGCAACGATGTCTTTTGCTTGTTTTTTGGTAGCAACAAATAATATTTTTCTACCTGATGCAGCGATTTTTTTCAAAGCTTCATTTGCCTCTTCAATTTTTGCTGCAGTTTTATATAGATTGATAATGTGAATACCATTACGTTCCATATAGATGTAAGGAGCCATGTTTGGATCCCATTTTCTAGTCATGTGTCCGAAGTGAACACCTGCTTCTAGTAAGTCTTTAACTTCTATTTTGTTTGCCATTTTTGTTCTAGTTTACGTTCTGTTGATTAGCAATGAATAAATGGCGGTTCCCCGGCTTTATACATTTAGATGCTAAACTATTTCCTACCTCGGTAGGAGAGCAACAACAACTTTGTTTTTTAAATTCAATAATAAGTGAACGATGTCTTGTCCGAATTGAACAAGACGGGTAAAATTAACGTTTAGAGAATTGAAATTTCTTACGAGCTTTCTTCTGACCGAATTTCTTACGTTCAACCATTCTTGGATCTCTTGTCAATAAACCTTCTGGTTTCAAAACCAATCTGTTTTCAGCGTTAACTTCGCACATTGCACGAGCTAATGCCATTCTTACAGCTTCTGCTTGACCAGTTGAACCACCTCCGTAAACGTTTACTTTTACATCAAAGTTTGTTGCGTTCTCTGTCATAGACATTGGTTGCATAACTTTGTACTGTAAAGTAGCTGTTGGGAAGTAAGTTGCGAATTCTTTTTTGTTTACAGTGATAACTCCTGTTCCTTCTGAAACATAAACACGTGCAACAGCGGTTTTTCTTCTACCGATTTTGTGAATAACTCCCATTACTTAAGATCGTTAAGGTTAACTGTTCTAGGTTTCTGAGCGCCTTGTTTGTGCTCTGATCCTACAACAACATTTAAATTTCTAAAAAGTTCAGCACCTAATTTGTTTTTAGGTAACATTCCTTTTACTGCTTTTTCTACTAATAATGCAGGGTTTTTTGATTGCAATACTTTAGCAGTTAAAGTTCTTTGGCCTCCTGGATAACCTGTGTGACGGATGTAAGTCTTCTCGTCCATTTTGTTTCCTGTAAGGTTAATTTTTTCTGAGTTGATAACAATTACGTTATCTCCACAGTCAACGTGTGGCGTATAACTAGCTTTGTATTTACCTCTAAGGATCATTGCGATCTTCGAAGCCATACGACCTAAGTTATGTCCATCAGCGTCTACAACAATCCACTCTTTTGTAACAGTGGCTTTGCTTGCTGATTGTGTCTTGTAGCTTAATGCGTCCATAATATTATTTTAATTAAACATTCCATCCCCAATAAAGGGGTTGCAAAAGTACAATTAATTATTTTAAATACAAATACCTTAAAAGATTATTTTTTTCTTGTTTTAGTGCTGATTATCAAATGTATATTTATACTATCTTTTGATCTTCAAATTTACTAATCAAGAGTGACGTCTTTAAGAAGTTTTAATAGGTTTTTTTATGAATTTATGGAATATTCATTATTTATCCCGCATACATTTTGTAATATTGACTATTTTTGGTCATTATACAGTCAATAATCTAATATTTTTTATCTTGCGCCTGTTTTTACCATATTAATTACACTAAATATTTTTCTATGAAAGCCAAAGCTACATTAAAACAAATCGCAAAAGAACTTAACGTTTCTGTTTCAACAGTTTCAAAGGCGCTTAATGATAGTCCTGAGATCAGTAGTTCAACTAAAATAAGAATCAAAGAATACGCAAAACTAAAGAATTACAAACCCAATGTAATTGGTTTGAACCTGAAAAATAGGAAAACAAAAACCATTGGTGTGATTATTCCCAATATTCTTAACTCTTTTTTTGCCAAGGTATTTAGTGGTATTGAGAAGGTAGCGGATGAGAAAGGATACAATGTGATTATGTGTATTTCGAACGAGTCATTGGAAAAAGAAACACATACACTGGAAATGTTAAGTAATGGGACTATTGATGGATTTATAGTATCCGTTTCTGAAGAAGCTCAAAAGAATCATGAGTACAATCATTTCTCCTCAATTATTAATGACGGAACTCCAATAGTTATGTTTGACCGGATTGCGGCTGAAGTAGATTGCGACAAAGTAATTGTAGATGATTATGATTCAGCTTTAAATTCTACCCAACATTTAATAAATTTAGGATGCAAGAACATCGCTTTATTGTCTTCAATTGATAATTTAAGCGTTGGTAAACTAAGAGCTGAAGGGTATCTCAAAGCATTGGAAAATAATACTATTCCTGTAAATTCAAATATAATCCTTAGAGCAGATTCTGAAGAAGATTTAAATAGTAAAATTGAAAATATTTTTGAGAACAATACAATAGATGGTGTTTTTGCTTTAGATGAAAATGATTCTGTAGCAGCTTTGAAAATTGGACTCAAAAAAGGATATAAAATTCCCGAAGAACTTTCTATTATAGGTTTTGCCGACGGAATTCTTGCTTCTAGGAGGTTGTCTCCAAGCTTAACTACAGTTAGTCAACACGGTGTGGATATTGGCGAAGTCGCAGCTAAATTGCTTATTGATCGATTAGAATCTAAGGAAGAACACGTTCCTTATGAAACGGTGGTGATTAAAACCAAATTGAAAGAAAGGGAGTCTACAAGGAAATTGTAGTTTTCTATATAGGTTAAAAAAAAATCTCTAATCGTTTTAAACGATTAGAGATTTTTTTGTGTGAAATTAATATTAATGCGCTTCTAGCCAATTTTCTCCCCTACCTAATTCAACAACTAAAGGCACATCCAGCTTAAAAGCCTGTTCCATTTTGTGTTTGATCATCGGTTGTATTTTTTCGAGTTCTGAATTGTGTACGTCAAACACAAGTTCATCATGAACCTGAAGTAACATTTTGCTTTTCCAGTTTTCAGAGGTTAGTTTCTTGTGAATATTAATCATCGCAATCTTGATAATATCGGCAGCGCTTCCTTGTATCGGTGCATTTACCGCATTGCGTTCTGCACCACCACGAACAATAGCGTTTTGCGAATTAATATCTTTCAAATAACGACGACGCCCCAGGACGGTTTGCACATAGCCATTTTCTCTTGCAAAATCTATTTGTTCCTGAATATAGGATTTCAATCTTGGATAGGTTTGGTAATACGCTTCAATTAAATCAGCACTCTCTTTGCGGGATAAGTTAGTTTGATTACTTAGTCCAAAAGCTGAAACACCGTATATAATTCCAAAATTCACCGTTTTGGCATGACTTCGTTGTTCCCGAGTCACTTCGTCCAGCGGAACATTAAATACTTTTGAAGCGGTCGATTTGTGAATGTCTTCCTGATTTTGGAATGCCTTAATCATATTTTCTTCCCCACTTAATGCGGCAATTACACGCAATTCAATTTGGGAATAATCCGCAGAAACTAAGGTGTGATTTTCATCGCGTGCCACAAATGCTTTTCGTATTTGTCGGCCACGTTCAGTTCGAATTGGAATGTTTTGTAAGTTGGGATTGTTAGAGCTCAAACGTCCCGTTGCCGCAACTGCTTGCATGTAATCCGTGTGAATCCGGTTCGTAATTTTATCTACTTGATTGGGTAAAGCCTCCACATAAGTGTTTTGTAGTTTTACCAGTTGGCGCCAATCCAGAATGTCTTTTACAATTGGGTTTTCGGCTGCCAAATAACTCAAAACTTCCTCTCCAGTTGCATATTGACCGGTTTTGGTTTTCTTTTGTTTGGCCCCGCCAATTTTCAATTTATCAAATAAAACATCGCCCAGTTGTTTTGGGGAAGCCAGATTGAATTTCTCGCCAGCAGTTTCAAATATGTTTGCTTCCAATGTTTTAATATCATCGTCTAAGGTTTTCGACAGGGATTTTAGGAACTCTACATCTACACGAATTCCTTCTTTCTCCATATCGGCTAGGACTTTTACCAATGGTATTTCGATTTCCTCAAAAAGTTTTTTGGTTCCAGTTCTGTCTAATTCTAAGGTAAATATTTCCTTGAGTTGCAAGGTTACGTCAGCATCTTCAACAGCATATTCTTTGATTTCTTCCAGTTCAACATCGCGCATTGATTTCTGGTTTTTTCCTTTTTTCCCAATTAAAGTTTCAATGGATTTTGGCGCATATTTTAAATATGTTTCTGCTAAAATATCCATGTTATGACGCATGTCTGGATTAATCAGATAATGGGCAATCATGGTGTCGAATAATTTTCCTTTTACTGTAATCGTATAATTGGAAAGAATTTTTAAATCATATTTTAAATTCTGTCCAATTTTTTCGATGTTTTCATTTCCGAAAAAAGGAATGAATTTCTCGATTAGAGCTTGTGCTTCTTCTTGATTTTTTGGAAACGGAACATAGAATCCTTTTCCTTTTTCATACGAAAATGAGATTCCAACTAATTCTGCATGCAAAGCATCCAAGCCGGTTGTTTCAGTATCAAAACAGACTGAATCTTGTTTTTGTAAATTTTGCAACAGCAACTTCAGGCCTAAATCACCTTGAATGATTTGATACGAATGTTCGGTGTTTTCTAAAGAATTATAATAGTTATGCCGTGTTTCTTCTGAGGGATCATCTTGTATTGTACTCCCAAAAAGGTCGAATTGCTCTTCGTTTTTTGGTTGTGGTTTTTTGTATAATTTAGTTTCGTCAATGGGATTGCTATTTGTAGTTGCAGTTCCACCTTTTTTAAACATGGCATCAAATTGTTCTGCCATTCTTCTAAACTCTAATTCGTTAAACAACGCATCCGTTTTTTCGACATCAGGAGTAGACAATTCATAATCAGCTTCATCAAAAACAACGGGGCAATCTAAAATAATTGTTGCCAAAGTTTTGGATAATAATCCCTTTTCTTTGTTGGCTTCTATGTTTTCTTTCATTTTCCCTTTCAGCTTGTCAGTATTGGCTAAAAGGTTTTCCATGGTTCCAAATTCTTTCAAAAATTTCTTAGCGGTAACTTCACCTACACCAGGAAGCCCTGGAATATTATCGGCAGTATCGCCCATCATTCCAAGAAAGTCAATCACTTGGTCAGGTCGTTCTATTTCAAATTTTTCCAAAACCTCTGGGATTCCCCAAATCTCTATTCCATTCCCCATTCGGGCAGGTTTGTACATGAAAATATTCTCGGAAACCAGTTGTGCAAAATCTTTGTCAGGAGTTACCATAAAGACTTGGTAGTTTTGTTTTTCAGCTTGTTTTGCAATGGTTCCAATTAAGTCATCCGCTTCATATCCTTTGACTTCGATAATAGGAATATGCATGGCTTTTAATAGTTCTTGTATATAAGGAATAGCAATTTTTATGGCTTCTGGTGTGGCGTCACGATGCGCTTTATACTCAGGGAATATGTCGTTTCTCAGTTGGCTTCCGCCATTGTCAAAAGCAACGGCTAAATGGTCTGGTTTTTCTCTTTTGATTACATCCATTAGGGAATTCATGAATCCCATGATGGCTGATGTGTCCATTCCTTTGGAGTTGATTCTTGGGTTTTTTATGAATGCATAATAACCTCTGAAGATTAAGGCATAGGCATCAAGAAGGAAAAGGCGTTTTTGTTGTGACATGATTCTGATTTTGTAAAGTTTTCAAAAGTACAAAATAGATGAGATAAAGGACAGTAGGATTCAAATATTTCTTAGGATTCATTCCAATGGTCTATATTCTTTGGTTTCTGAAAACTTTGTCACCAATTTTTTAGTATAAATTCTTTATTAAAAGAAAGACTACGAATATTAATTTGAAAATAAACGGTCCGATAATCTTGTTATAAAACGGTATTTTTTAGCGTTTATTTGTAGGATTATAAGTATAATTTGTATTTATAAGCGCTTTTAATCGATTATATATGTATTTTAACGATTTTTTTTATGTAAATTTACGTTTGAAGTTGTGAGTCCGAGGTGATTCATTGAAGTTAATCTTTTAATTCGTTATATTATGAAAAAAAATTATTTTTCAAAAAAGGGATGGCTTGCTTGTATGTTGTTTTGCATGATACTAACTACAAATGTGTTTGCTCAAGTAGGTATAGGTACTACAACCCCCCATCCAAGTTCAGTGTTAGATGTTTCGTCAACAACACAAGGGATGCTAACACCTAGGCTGACAACGGCACAAAGAACAGCTATCTCTTCTCCAGCGGACGGTTTAATGGTATATGATACGGATTTGAAATCTTTTTATCATTATAACATTAGCGCTACGTCATGGAGTAGAATGAGTAGTGATGCGAATGGTAGACTTAAATTTAAACGTATAAAATCTACGGATGTTTTAGCAACCGTTTTGGCTGCAGAAAAAACAGCAGGGGGAAACACTAAATATCTTTTGGATCCGGGAACCCTTTATGAAATCAACGGAACTATTTTAGTCGATCTTCCTATAGAGTTGAATGAAGCTTATATTGCAGGATTGGATTCTGGAGAGGACAAGTTGGTCAAAGGTAGTGGCGATCTTTTTATGGGAACAACAGGAGGATCAATTAAAGTGCTTACACTGGTTGCTGGAGGTAAAGTTTTTAACATTACAGGGGATGGAACTAAAAACTTAATTTTTAGAGATTGCATTGTTGCAAATTCAGGAGAAGTTGGGCTAATAAAAGGGTTTTCAATGGTGTTTCTTAGTATCGTTCAATATGTAGGGAACTCAAATGGAGTTACTTATGAGAATATAAATAGATTGTTACTTTCTAATACAGGTTGGTTTGGCGGTGGAGCTCCACTAGGTAATTCTGGAACTTATGAAAAATTAGTAGGGACTTTTGGTTCAGTGCAAAAACAAAGTGGTTTTAGTGAAGTTACCGGCACAAATATTGGTTTTGATGTGTCTGCTAATCCAATAATAACTGGTGATGCGGTAATGGATGCAGTTGTGTTTACTGGAGATTATCCAGCGGGATATGTCAATAGGTATACAAATGGCAGTAGTTATACCGGATATAATTTTAATAACAGTTGGAATGTACGTTGTGCAGGAATTCCAACCGAAGGTGATTCTTCTGCAGCAGGAAATATTTATGACCCTAGTAATGCAGGAGCAAAAACATATGCTACGAATACATCAGGATATAAAGTAGTTACAAACGCAACAACTGCTACTAATCTTTTGCGTTTTGATTCTAGTGTGTCAGGCAGGTTAACGTATAAAGGTAAGAAAACAAGAGCATTTCAGATTTCTACCTCGTTGTCTTTTAATGAAACCAGCGGTGGTAATTACACAACCTATGTTTTTTATATTGTAAAAATATCGGCAAACGGTGTCACAGCGATACCACTTCCTGAAACAGAAACTTTTATTGATACAAATAGTGGATATACACAAGCATTTCCTATAACGGGTTCTGTCACGTTAGCGAACAATGAGTCAGTAGAGGTTTGGTTAAAAAGATTAAATAATGGTAATGGTCGTACGATAAATACACTTTCATTTAACTTAACAGCTAGGTAATGGTATGAAATAAATTAAGGTCATGATTAAATTTTTT
>JAGOJA010000033.1:15439-26642 GCA_017995345.1 Flavobacterium sp. | reverse complement strand
AATTCTTCGGCGATATGTGGCGCATACGGCGAAATTACAATCGCTAGTGGCTCAAGAATAGCACGAGAATGACAGTTTTGAGCTGACAATTCATTCACACAAATCATAAACTGCGAAACTGAGGTGTTGAAAGAGAAATCTTCAATATCCTCTGCTACTTTTTTGATGGTTTTGTGTAATGATTTTAAGTTGTCTTTAGTTGGCACTTCATCAGTAACAATCATAGTATGTTCATCAAAATACAAACGACATAGTTTTTTCAAGAATCCAAAAACTCCCGAAATTCCTGCCGTGTTCCAAGGTTTTGCTTGTTCCAATGGCCCCAAAAACATTTCGTACAAACGCAAAGTATCGGCTCCGTATTCATTACAAATATCATCTGGAGTTACGACATTGTAATATGATTTAGACATTTTTTCGACTTCGCGACCTACAATGTATTTTCCGTTTTCTTCAGTGATGAATTCTGCAGTTGCATATTCTTCTCTCCATCTTTTGAATCTTTCAACATCTAATTCATCGGAAGAATTCACCATTGAAACATCAACATGTAGAGGCTGTACTTTTTGTCCATCGATTTTATTTTTCGAAACATAAGTATTCGTTCCATCCAATCGATACACAAAAGCGCTCGTTCCTAAAATCATTCCCTGATTAATCAGTTTTTTAAATGGTTCTTCGGTTGGTGCAAAACCTTTGTCTTTTAGAAATTTATTCCAAAAACGAGAATACAACAAATGCCCAGTCGCGTGTTCATTTCCACCAATATATAAATCGACACTTTCCCAATATGCTAAAGCGTCTTTACTGGCAAATTCGTTTTCGTTGTTCGCATCCATATAACGCATCCAATACCAAGAGCTTCCTGCCCAACCTGGCATGGTGTTCAACTCTAAAGGAAAAATAGTTCTATGATCTACTAAATTAGTATTGACAATTTTATTAGTTGTTGTATCCCAAGCCCAAACCTCAGCGTTTCCTAAAGGTGGCAACCCATCTTCTGTTGGCAAATAATTGGCCACTTCAGGCAAGATGATTGGCAAATGTTTCGCATCAATCATTTGCGGCAAGCCGTTCACATAATATACCGGAAACGGCTCTCCCCAATAACGCTGGCGAGAGAAAACAGCATCACGCAAACGGTAATTCGTTTTTCCTTTTCCTTGGTTTAATTTCTCTAATTCTTCTATTACGCTCTGAGTCGCTTCTTTGTAATTCAATCCATTTAAGAAATCGGAGTTTTGAATGGTAAATCCTGTTTTTTCACTATATGCAAAATCCACCCCGCCCTGCGGGCACCCCTCCAGTGGAGGTGAATTTAGATTGAAAATATTTTTGATATCTTGCATTCCTTTCTGTCCTTTAAAGAAATTCGCAAAAGCATAATCTCTTTCGTCACCACAAGGGACCGCCATCACTGCTCCAGTTCCATAACCTGCTAAAACATAATCTCCAATCCAAACTGGAATTGGTTCTTTCGTAAACGGATGTACCGCATACGCTCCTGTAAACACTCCTGAGATTGTTTTTACATCAGCCATACGCTCTCTTTCGGAACGTTTTGAAGAAGCAAAAACATATTCATTTACTGTCTCTAAATAGTTGGCGGTTGTTATTTCCTGAACTAAAGGATGTTCCGGTGCCAACGTCATGAACGTTACTCCAAAAATCGTATCAGGTCGAGTTGTAAAAACAGAAATAACTTCATTATGATTTTTTACATTAAACGAAACCATCGCTCCAACACTCTTCCCTATCCAGTTGCGTTGACTTTCTTTAATGCTTTCACTCCAATCAATATCATTCAAACCTTGCAACAGGCGTTCTGCATAAGCTGAAATTCGCATACTCCATTGCGTCATTTTTTTACGAACAACCATAAAACCACCACGTTCTGAAACCCCATTTACGATTTCATCATTCGCTAAAACCGTTCCTAATCCCGGACACCAGTTTACTTCGGTCTCTGCTAAATAGGTCAGTCGGTATTGTAACAAAATTTTCTCCTGCTCTCCTTTTGCAAAAGCAAGCCATTCATTTGCTGAAAATTCTTGAATATTGTCATCACAAACAGCGCTAACATTCGCATTTCCTTCAGCTGAAAAAATAGCTATCAAAGTCGAAATATCTTCTGCTTTATCGCTTTTTTTATTGTACCAAGAATTGAATAATTGGATGAAAATCCATTGTGTATGTTTGTAATAATCCGGATTTGAAGTACGGACTTCTCTACTCCAATCGAAGGAGAACCCTATTTTATCCAATTGCTTTCTGTAACCGGTTATTTTATTTCCTTCTTTGTCCGTTCCTCCATCAATATTTACACGAGTCGTATCCTCGGGACGTTGCCCTGTTTGAATAGCGTATTGTTCGGCAGGCAATCCAAAACTATCATAGCCCATTGGGTGCAAAACATTAAAACCTTGATGTCTTTTGTATCTTGAATACACATCAGAAGCGATGTATCCTAACGGATGTCCTACGTGCAATCCCGCTCCAGATGGATAAGGAAACATATCAAGTACGTAATACTTAGGTTTTGTTGAATTGTTTTCGGCTTTAAACGTTTCGTTTTCTAACCAATATTTCTGCCATTTGGCTTCTATTTCGTTCGGATTGTATTTCATTCCTTTCTATTTTTATTTTAATGGAGTTATGCTTTCGCTAACTCAAGACATTTAGCTATTTATTTTTTAACCCATTCCCGACTTTTAAATCTTAAATGGGTTGCAAAATTTCAAGCTGCAAATTTACGTTTATTGTACGAAAGTTGAAACTTTGAGCGATATTAACTTTAAATAAAGAAATTCTTTGTTATTTTTACCCAATAATTTCAATAAACTATGAGCTCTTCTTTTGACAATTTTCAAAAACGCCGATTAATTTCCTCTTATTTTTCAGTAGTGCTAAGTGTATTCTTGGTTTTATTTCTATTGGGAATGTTGGGACTTTTTATTATAAATTCTAAAAAATTAGCTAACGATTTCAAGGAAAATATTGCCATGACAGTTTTTTTCAAGAATGAAGCCAATGACAGCATTGTGAAAGCTTTTGGAACTCAAATAAAAGCAAGCCCTTTTGTAAAATCACACAAATACGTTACCAAAGAGGCTGCTGCTAAACAGCATACGGACATTATTGGTGAAGATTTCATGACATTTCTTGGGGAAAATCCATTGCAAAACTCCTACGACATTCACTTGAAAGGTGATTATGTGATTAAGGACAGCATTTCAAAAATTGAAACAAGCTTACGCAAAAACACGATGATTTCGGATATTGTATATGACAAACAATTAGTGAATTTAGTGAACGACAATATCAAAAAAGTAAGTATGTGGATTTTAATAATCAGCGGTTTTCTAGCTGTTATTGCTGTACTACTGATTAATAGCTCGTTGCGTTTATCAATCCATTCCAACCGATTTATCATTAAAACCATGCAAATGGTAGGCGCTACAAAATCATTTATCAGAAAACCATTTGTGATGCGAAGTATAAAACTAGGAATGATTGGGGCGGTATTGGCGGTTTTAGCATTAATTGGAGTTTTGATTTATGTTGAAACTAGCTTTCCAAACCTTGGTATTTTAGAAGACAAAGCTATGATTGGCCTAGTATTATTAGGCGTTTTAGGAATAGGTGTTTTAATTACATGGTTAAGCACGTATTTTGCAACACAACGTTTTTTGAATTTGAGAACAGATGATCTATACTAATTTTAATTCGTTGATTTGGCTATTAGTTTATTCGAATACTCGCCATTCAGCTTTTTAAATCAATCCCATAAAATGAAAAATAACGAACAGAAATCAGAATTCCTTTTTGACAAAATAAATTATAAAATTCTATTAATTGGTATTGGAGTAATCACCTTGGGATTTATTCTAATGTCAGGCGGAGGAAGTGATGACCCAAAAGTATTTAGCGAAGAAATCTTTAATTTCAGAAGAATTCGATTGGCTCCAACCACTGTTTTAATCGGTTTTGGAATTATCATTTACGCTATTTTCAAGAACCCAAAAAAAATATAAATGAATACATTACAAGCTTTTTTAATTGCTTTTATTGAAGGATTAACCGAATATCTTCCTGTTTCATCAACTGCTCACATGGTTTTTGTAAGTTCCTATTTTGGAATTCAAGAAGATGATTTCGTAAAACTATTTCAGGTTTCTATCCAGTTTGGAGCCATCTTGGCGGTTGTCTTTTTGTATTGGAGGAAATTTTTCGATTTCTCCAAATTCAACTTTTATATCAAATTAATTCTTGCCGTTATTCCAGCTTTAGTTTTAGGAAAGTTATTCGATGATAAAATTGAAGCAGCCCTTGGAGACCCCGTTCTTATTGCAATTGTATTGATTTTAGGCGGTGTAATTTTACTTTTTGTTGACAGTCGTTTTCAAAACCCAACCGTCATCAAAGAAGAAGATATTACTGTAAAAAAAGCAGTAATCATTGGTTTTTGGCAATGCTTAGCAATGATGCCAGGAACAAGTCGCTCTGCTGCTTCCATAATTGGTGGAATGCAACAAGGATTAACGCGTCATGTAGCAGCTGAATTCTCTTTCTTTTTAGCGGTTCCCACTATGATGGCTGTTACTTGTTACTCTGTTTTCTTAAAAACTTACGAGTCATCGCAGATGAAAGGCTACGAATTGATTTTAAAGTCAAACGAAAACACACAATTATTCCTGTTAGGCAACATAGTTGCTTTCATCATTGCCATTATAGCAATGAAATTTTTCATCGAAATTATCCGAAAATTCGGATTTAAACCTTGGGGTTGGTACCGCATAATCGCTGGAATCTTTTTGTTGATTTACTTTTCATACTTTAAATAACGTCCTTTGAAGACAGCCGAAGATTACCAAAATGGTCAAATTTTACTCATTGACAAGCCTTTGAATTGGACTTCTTTTCAGGCGGTGAATAAATTGAAATGGGCTTTGATTACCAAGTTGAATCTGCCAAAAAAATTCAAGATTGGTCATGCAGGAACTTTGGATCCATTGGCGACAGGATTATTATTAGTTTGTACGGGAAAATTTACCAAAAGAATCACTGAACTTCAGGGGCAAGCCAAAGAATATACTGGGACTTTTCATATTGGAGCCACAACACCTTCGTATGATTTAGAAACTGAAATAGACCAAATTTTCCCAACAGAACATATTGACGAAGTTTTAATCCATGAAACCGTCAAGCAGTTTTTGGGCGAAATAGATCAAATTCCACCTATTTTCTCAGCTATAAAAAAAGAAGGCGTTAGACTATATGAGCATGCTCGTGCCGGTGAATCCATAGAAATCGAATCCAGAAAAACAACCATCCACGAATTTGAAATTACCAGAATTGCACTTCCAGAAGTCGATTTTAGAGTTGTTTGTAGCAAAGGAACTTACATTCGCTCTCTGGCTTTTGATTTTGGTAAGGCGTTGAATTCGGGTTCACATTTAACCACTTTGCGTAGAACAAAAATTGGCGATTACGATGTAAAAAACGGCGTAGATGTCACCGTTTTTGAAGAGAACTTAGCTCCCATTAATTAATATTTTGAGACTTTCAATCCTATTCATCCTCCTATTTACTTTTTCTGCTTTTTCTCAAAAAAAAAGAAATAACGTACATACAATTTGACATCGCTATTCCTATTAAGGGCAATCCGGATCGTGGCGAAACAGATGCCAATGGCAATAAAAATAGCTCATGGTTCCTGCCTGATGGATTAAGTAGTAAACTAGGCTATGGATTGCATTACAACAAGTGGATCGCTTTGGGAATCAACTTTGGAATAGACTGGAAATGATCTAACAAACTAGTTATTATTCCTGTTTTTGCAAATGTAAAACTAAGTCCAAAAATTAGTGAGGACACCCGAGTTGCGCTGCAAGTGGGTTTAGGAAAAGCAATCGCTTTGGGTCGCGGGGATTTAATGGGAGATTATAAAAAAATAAGTTTGGGTATTCAAACGCCTGACGACCTTATTGTATTTATTGAACTAAGCCATTACGCAATTCCTATTAACAATCAAAAAGATAGCGCAAGCATCAGTTTTGGACTTTCTTTAATCTCTTTTTAAAGCACTATATTTTAGGCTATTAAAAAGCTAGAAATTGAATACTTTTTAGGTTCTCCATTTGTATAAAAAAGCAAAAACACATTATAAATACAGAATTGAATTTACAATGTGTTTTTGCTATAATCAAAGTACTTTTAATCCATACTCTTTTTCTACTTGGCTTAGCCAAATTAAATTAATAATGAGGTATGTTTTTACCTCCAAACAGCAAATTAGATAAATAATCATAAACCTTTTCAAATAGCTTTTTCATAGTAATGTTATTTAAATTGTGAAACAATATACTTAAACACTAATAAAAAAAGTAGATCAAATAGCAGACTTGGTTATTAAGTTACTAATTTACGATTTTTTTTAATACAAAAAAAAAATTAATTACTTGACAAAGAGCTATTTACGAAAATAATTTTTTATTTAAGGATTTTGCATCAAATTTATTAACTCTTCTTGAGTCGTTAATCCTTTATCATGCAAATACCATAATTGTAAGTTGTTTTTTGCGGTTTCATCAACAACACCAAATTCTTTCTTATAATCAATGATTAAGTCAGTTGCTCCCTTAGGTCTTGGCCCCCAATTTCCCAGCACATTCCCTGTTGCTACATCTACAACAATAAGTATTGGAATGGCTTTGCTTTTATTGGTCAAAAATAAGTTCATCAATTCTTCGTTTTCATCACGCAACACAATCCTCAGGTCAATTTTGCCAGACTCTACGGCCATCTTATTTATAATTGGCAATAACTGTGCAGCATCACCACACCATCCTTCAGAAATCACTAGCCAAATATATTTGCCCTCTAACGACTTTAGTTTACTAATATTTCCCTCCGTGATTTTGATCGTTTTATCCAAACGATTCATTCGAGTTTCATTTAGTGTGCTATAATGCGTCAAATCTTCAGATTGTTCATTACCTGTTGATTTTCCTTCCACTAATAAATCAGAAACAAGCTTTCTATATTCTGAATAGGAATAACTGTTAAACAATGCTTTGGCTACTGAAATTTTCATAATAAATAATTTATTTTGGCGAAGTTACTATAAAATTGAATTTTAAACATGACATATATCACTTTCAGTTCTCCAAAAAGAGTAATTTTATAACAAATATTAAAGGATGGATTTACAAACAAAATCGATAGGACTAGTGCTTTCTGGAGGAGGGTCGAAAGGTTTAGCGCATGCTGGAGTCATTAAATATCTGGAAGAAAAAAACATCAAACCCACACAAATGGCTGGAACAAGTGCTGGATCAATTGTAGGCGCATTATATGCTTGGGGAAAAACTCCAGAAGAGATTTTAGAATTTTTCAAATCCATTTATCTTTTTCATTGGAAACATTTAACGTTTAAAAAAGCTGGACTAATAGATTCCGAATCCTTCAGAAGTTATTTTCACAGTATTTTCGATGATGCTATTTTAAGCGATTTGAAAATCCCAATTCAAATTACTGCAACCGATATGGTTCGCGGAAAATTGAAAATATTTAGCCCCAAAACAAAAATTGCAGATGCTATTTTAGCCTCTTCCGCATTTCCAGGAGTTTTTTCACCGTATCAAATTGAAGGAAATGTATACAGTGACGGCGGAATCTTAAATCATTTTCCCACCGATATTTTGCAAGGACAATGTGATGTTGTAATAGGTGTTTATGTGAGTCCGATTCAAAAAATAGAAGCCAAAGATTTAAGTTCTATCAAAGCGGTCACCACTCGAGCTTTTGATATTCTTTCGGCAAATTCAAATGTACATAAATTTAATATCTGTGATTGGGTAATAGAACCTAAGGATTTATGTCTGTACAGCACCTTTGAAACCAGCAAAACAAAGATGGATGCCGTGTTCAACATTGGCTATGAAGCCGCAAAAAGATCACATGAAAAACTTAATTTATAAATTTTAAGCAACCCTTTTTTTAAAAATCAGAATATGTCTATATTTGCACCAATCAACTCAACATACACATGAAATATAAAAGAATTCTTCTAAAATTAAGTGGCGAAGCTTTAATGGGCAACCTGCAATACGGAATTGACCCAAAAAGACTTGCTGAATATGCTGACGAAATCAAGCTAATTCATGACAAAGGAGTAGAAATTGC
Organism: Flavobacterium sp.; assembly: GCA_017995345.1. Taxonomy (GTDB): domain Bacteria; phylum Bacteroidota; class Bacteroidia; order Flavobacteriales; family Flavobacteriaceae; genus Flavobacterium. Next base: position 18,455 of record JAGOJA010000033.1, on the reverse strand, counting down.
CATTGTAATAGGTGGTGGGAATATTTTTAGAGGAGTTGCGGGAGCAAGCGCAGGAATGGACCGAGTACAGGGCGATTACATGGGAATGCTTGCCACTGTTATTAACGGAATGGCTTTGCAAGGCGCACTGGAAGAAAAAGGAATGAAAACCCGTTTGCAAACAGCATTGAAAATGGAATCTATAGCAGAACCATATATTAAAAGAAGAGCGGATCGACACCTTGAAAAAGGAAGAATTGTAATTTTTGGAGCTGGAACCGGGAATCCCTATTTCACAACCGATACTGCAGCTGTTTTACGTGGTATTGAAATCAATGCCGATGTCATTCTAAAAGGCACTCGTGTAGATGGCGTATATGATTGTGATCCCGAAAAAAACACTACCGCTGTGAAATTTGATTTCATTTCTTTTGACGATGTCCTTAAAAAAGGATTGAATGTAATGGATACCACGGCATTCACGCTAAGTCAGGAAAATAAATTGCCAATCGTAGTTTTCGATATGAATAAAGTAGGGAACTTATTGAAACTCTGTGAAGGAGAAAACATAGGAACCGTAGTAAATATATAGTTAGCAGTATTCCGTGTTCAGTTTGCAGTAAAAAGTGATTGCTAAAAACTGATCGCCGACCATTAAATAAAAAGTTATGACTGAAGAAATTGAATTTATATTAGATAGCACCAAAGAATCTATGACTGGTTCTATTGCGCATTTAGAAAAAGAATTTTTGAATATTCGTGCTGGAAAAGCGTCACCAGCAATGCTTGGAAGTGTTTTTGTAGATTATTACGGATCAGCTACACCGCTTTCTCAAGTGTCAAAAATCAGTATTCCTGATGCCAGAACAATTACGCTGCAACCTTTCGAAAAAAACATGTTACAAACAATAGAAAAAGCAATTATGATAGCTAACATTGGTTTTAACCCAATGAACAATGGTGATGTAATTATCATAAGCGTTCCTGCATTGACTGAGGAAAGAAGACGCGAACTTGCCAAACAAGCCAAAGCAGAAGCCGAAGATGCTAAAATAGGTATCCGAAATGCTAGAAAAGACGCTAATACTGATATTAAAAAATTAGAAAAAGAAGGAACTTCCGAAGATATTTGCAAAAGTGCCGAAGAAGAAGTTCAAAACTTAACCAATAGTTATATCCGAAAAATAGATGAGCTATTAGTGACGAAAGAAGCTGAAATTATGAAGGTGTAATTCCTTTTTAAATCCTATTAAAAATCCGTTCGCTTAGGGGAACGGATTTTTTTATTGTTATTTTTGTGATACCAAAATGAAATTGTTCCCGTTTTGCAGTAAATCCTATTTATGAAGCAATTGTGTTTGTTTTTCTTTTTTTTAACGCTTTCGCTACAGGCACAATTTCAGGTCAATGGAATTGTGAAAGAAGCTGTAACCAACAAACCTTTGCCGTTTGCCACAATCACCACAAATAACGGACTTAATAGCATCTCTGATGTCGATGGAAAGTTTAGTATTATTACCGTAATTCCCTTTACCAGTTTTGATATTTCTTATATTGGTTTCACCAAAACTAGGATTGTCCTCGAGAAAAACAAAAATTATTATGTTGTCATTCTTTCCCAAAAGACAGCATATTTGAATGAAGTGGTAGTGCCAAGTGAAAACCCCGCTTTGGCAATCATCAGGAAGGCAATCAAGAACAAAGACAACAATAATCCGCAAAAAAAACTCAGCAGTTTTGAATTTAAATCCTATAATAAACTAATTGTAACCGCAAACCCTGATTCTATTGATGGGAGAATCGATTCTGTTTTTGTTCAAAAATCTTTTGGAAAACAATTCTCGAAAATTGATTCCTCCGATTATAATTTCAAAGAAGTTATTCGCCAACAGCATCTTTTTCAAACCGAGAAAGTGTCCAAATATCAATTTGCAAATGCCCGCTTAAAAGAAACGATTTTAGGCACTAAAATGTCCGGATTCAAGCAACCTGTTTATGAAATCATTGCTTTTAACTTACAGTCTTTCTCTGTTTACGATTCCAGTTACGAGCTTTTTGAAACCAAATACAACAGCCCTATTGCTACTGATGCGCTAAAAGATTATAACTATAAACTCTTGGATTCCCTTATCATTGACGGCAGAAATACCTACATGATTTATTTTAAAAACAAGAAAAAAACGAGAGCATCGGGACTAGAAGGCGTGCTTTATATTGACCAAAATAATTTTGCTGTAGCCAAAGCAGTAATGCGAATAAAAGGCGTTCTCGATATTAGTGGAATTCATAATTTCAAGTACATTCCCGATGAAAAATTATGGTTTCCAACGGACAAAACTTTTAAAATTGTAAAGGGCAAGAATGACGACGACATCAAAATTCTTGGCGGAACCATACAATTTGATGGTGATGTAGAAGAAGATTTTAAAGAACGGAAAAAAGCCGCCTCCGATTTTACTTATTTACTTTCGCAGACGAATAATTTTGAAATTAAATATAACATCCCTATGCAAATTAAAAAATCGGTAATTTATATCGAAATCAAAGAAGATGCTATAAACAAACCAGAACTTTTTTGGGATACCTACAGAAAAGACAGTTTAGACAGCCGAAGTCAAAAAACGTATTTGGTACTGGATAGCATTTCGATCAAAAAACGAATTGAAAGTCGCATCCGTTTTGGACGAAAAATCATCGACGGATATTTACCTATTGGCAAATTCGATTTAAACTTACGCAAATTATTCAGTTATAATAATTACGAAGGATTTAGATTGGGAATTGGCGGAGTAACCAATGAAAAATTTTCAAGAAAATTCAGAATTGAAGGCTACACTGCTTATGGAACAAAAGATGACAGTTTTAAATACAATTTGGGAATAGCAACTCGTGTAGGCAAATTTTCAAATTCTTGGATTGGCGTTTCCTATACTGATGATGTTCGTGAAATTGCAAGTAGCGTATTTCCAATTGAAAAAAAAGCATTCAAAATTTATGATCCAAGACCTATAAACATCAGTACTTTTTACAATTATGT
>JAGOJA010000033.1:0-15339 GCA_017995345.1 Flavobacterium sp. | reverse complement strand
AATTTTAGTCCAATGATAGAACTGATTAAAGTGGTGATGAAAAATATACGCCAGAAATCAGCCGGTTCTTTAAAAACGAAAATCCCAACCAGAACAGTTCCTACTGCTCCAATTCCCGTCCAGACTGCATAGGCTGTCCCAATGGGTAATGTTTGAGTAGCTTTGTAAAGTAAAACCATGCTTATTGCCAAGCAAACTAAGAATCCGCCCATCCATAATGTTGCAGTCATTCCGGTGCTTTCCTTGGCTTTGCCCAAACAAGTCGCGAAACCTACTTCAAATAGACCACCAATAATCAATAAAATCCAGTTCATGTTAATGCTTTAAAATTAATACCGAAGGAACGCTGCTTAACCAAGTGCTTCTAGAATCAACAAGTTGTTTCCAGCTTCCGATACTGATTAACATTAAATCCTGTTGGTCTAAAAATTCCTTTCTAACTATTTTATCAGCAATTAAACCAATGTTATTTGGATATTTTTGTTCCAAAGAATCAATAGCGCTCTTCATTACAAAATTAGTATTAAGGTACCCATTTACGTCCAAAAGGACAATTTCAGAATTGTTATTATAAATTAATTTTTGTGCATAATCAATCAAAAAGGAATCTTCGGAGCTGAAAATTGGAATAAAAACACGGTTGACTTGTTGCAACTCTTTATCAATCAAAATCCCTATTGGCATTTTAGTTTTAGAGATAATTTGTCTGGTTCTTTCGTCAAAAGGGGAATTTTCGAACAATCCTTCTTTCCCAGTAAACTTATCAATCAAGCGATCTGGATTGATGATTCGTGTGGTCAAACCAATTACTTTTCCAAGAATGGTTCCTTCAAATATTGATTTTCCCAAACCTATCAACAACAAATCATAATCTCCATGATTGGCAACATCAGCGATTTCAGTTTCAATATCCATCGTTGCTTTAAAAACGGTGGTAATATCCTGTTTCAGCAGTTGAGACTCTTCAATAATTTGATGAAAACTATTTTTTTCTTTGTCTTCTATGTTAAAAGTATTCACCTCATCGCTCAAAGACAAATGCATTGCAGTAATACTGGAGGTATTTTTTTGTTTTTTTATCAAACCATTTGCCAATCGTAACAACGATTTTCCTTTTTCATTGTCTCCAAATGAAATTAAAATCCGGTATTTATTGTCGTTTGTTGGTTCCGCAGTATCATCACCATCTTTCGTTTTAAAGATATAATTGATCAAATCTAAAGCTGGACCAGTCATAAAAGTAGTGACTAGCGCCATGATGACCATCATTGTAAAGACTTCAGGAGTCAAAACGTTAAGTTCCAATCCGATATTTAACACGATCAATTCCATTAAACCTCTGGTGTTCATCAAAGCGCCAATTGTTAAACTATCGCGCCAACTCTGTCCAACAAATTTGGCTGCCAAAGCACTCCCCAGAAATTTCCCAACAACCGCCACCAAAATAATGAAACCCGTCACTTTCCATAAATACGGATCATTAAGAAGCCCAATTTCAGTTTTCAACCCTGTGAACACAAAAAACAAAGGCAGTAAAAGTATCAACGCAACATCCTCTACTTTTTCGATGAAAATGGTTCTAAATTTTGGAACATCGGGCATAATAGCTCCTGCCATAAATGCGCCAAATAACGCATGAATCCCAATCACTTCCGTAGCATAAGACGAAAGGATTAATACTAAAAAAAAGATAGCTACAACGGGTTTGATTATGGTGTCTTTCGAACCATATAAATCTCCAATTCGTTTCAAAAATGGTTTTACTATAAAAATCATGGCAAGCACATAAAGTACTGCCAGCATAATAATGTATAAGGAACTAACAAACGTTCCCGCTTTGACAATTGCAATTACCACCGCCAGTATACACCAAGCCGTAATATCATCTGCTGCCGCACAAGTAATGACAATGGCTCCTAATTTGGTTTTATGAATGCCACGTTCCTGCACAATTCTGGCCAAAACCGGAAAAGCAGTTATACTTAACGCAATTCCCATAAACAAACTGAAAGACAGAAATGTAACACCTTCAGGAGCAAATTGATTGTACACAAAATAAGACAATCCAATCCCTAGAGCAAAAGGAATAACGATACTGGCATGACTGATTACCACTGCTTCATTGGCTTTGTTTTTCAGCACTTTCAAATCGAGTTCCATTCCTATGACAAACATAAAAAGGATTAATCCTATCTGACTCAAAAATTTTAAATTGCCTAAAGATTCAACTGGAAATAACGCAGCTGAAAATTCAGGAAAATACAAGCCCACTAAGGACGGCCCAAGTACAATACCCGCAATAATTTCCCCGATTACGGATGGTTGTCCTATTTTCTTGAAAACCCATCCAAAAACACGGGCAACAAGAATTATCGTAATAATTTGTGCCAAAAGAATCGCTAAAGGATCCTGAAAATTGTGTTGTATAGCAGCTAAAAAATCGCTCCAAGAACCGTTTCCACTTTCTGGAGTTTCAATCGTTTTTGCTGCTTCCAGATGTTTTCCTTTGATTATAATCCAATACATTAAAGCAGTAAAACCGCCTGTTATAACCAAATAAAAAACGGTGTTTTTATATTTTTTCATAAACTTTTTTGAATGAACTTTCCCAGCTTTCAAGAAACAAAGATGGGAAATTCAAATGTATAATTTGTAAGTCACAAAATAATTTTATTGTAAAATAAAAAACAACACTATTTAGCCTAACAAAACCGCAAAAAGATTCCGCTAAAACTAATGATTTTTAGCGGTTTTGACTACCTTTGCAACCGTTAAATATGAATTATGATTAAGTGGTTTAGTTTAGGATTTTGGGAGTTAATAGCCCGAATTGTCCTTAGAAATAGAATTTTGATGTTATCCATTATAGTTGTGATAACAGCTCTTTTAGCACTACAATGGAAAAACATTCATTTTACTTTTACCGAAGCTAATTTATTACCAGAAGACAATATTGTAAATATTGAATACAACGCCTTTTTGAATAAATTTGGCGAAGAAGGAAATCTAGTGATTATCGGCGTAAAAGACAACGCTATATTTACCCCGAAAGCTTACGCCTCATGGAGTAAAATGATGAACACGCTGAAAGGAAACAAAGCGGTAGATTTAGTAGTTTCGTTAAATGACTTAAAGAAATTACAAAAAAATGATTCACTAGCTACCTTTGAACTGGTTCCTTTTGTTGACCAAGAAAAAACTATAGATCCAGCATATCTTCAAAAAATCAAGAAAGAACTGTTCAATGACTTGCCTTTTTACGAAGGACTACTTTTCAATAAAAGATCAGGAAGCATCCGTTCTGCCGTTTACATGGATAAAAAAATTGTAAATACGGTGGCCCGAAAAGACTTTATTCTGAATGAGTTAGTTCCCGCAGTTGAAACATTCGAAAAAGAAACCGGAATCGATTTGCGTGTTTCGGGAATGCCATACATACGAACGCTCAACGCAAAAACCATCACTGATGAAATCAGCATCTTCATTGGAGCCTCCTTATTAGTCACCTCATTGCTTTTCTTTTTCTTTTTTAGAAGTTTTAGAGCCACCTTAATATCACTGATTATTGTAATTATTGGCGTGATGTGGTCTTTTGGGTTTTTAGGATTACTGAATTATGAAATCACAGTTTTAACAGCTTTAGTTCCTTCGTTAATTATCGTTATTGGAATTCCGAATTGTATTTTCCTGACCAACAAATACCATCAGGAATATAAAACGCACCACAACAAAGCCAAAGCTTTACAGCGTGTCATCACCAAAGTAGGAATGGCAACCTTGATAACAAACCTCACTACAGCCATAGGTTTTGCTACATTTGTTGCTTCTAATAACAAATTGTTATTAGAGTTTGGAATCGTGACTTCGATTAATATCATGGCACTTTTCTTTTTGTGCATCATTATTATCCCTATTTTTCACAGTTATATTGCAGCGCCAAAAGAGCGCCACATTGAGCATTTAGATCGCAATTATGTGAAGGCTTTTATGAATTGGATTCTGAGAAACATAAAAAACAATCGATTTACTATTTATGTAGTTTCAATTGTTCTTCTTGTAATTAGTATTATCGGAATTTACAAAATGCGCATTTCTGGCAGTTTAATAGAAGATATGCCTAAAAAAGAAGCCTTTTTTGAAGATATTGTTTTCTTCGAAAAAGAATTTGACGGCGTGATGCCACTCGAAATCATGATTGACACCCAACGCAAAAAAGGAGTCATGAAATTATCTACGCTGCGGCGAATGGATGAACTCGAGAAAACTATTGACGAAATTCCGGAATTATCGAAACCCATTTCTATTGTCAATCTGGTTAAATATTCCAAGCAAGCGTATTACAACGGAAACCCGGATTATTACGACTTACCAAGTTCACAGGAACAATCGTTTATTTTGTCGTATGCAAAAAATGCCACAAAAAAATCGAAAGACAATCTGATGAAAAGCTACGTAGATTCAACCGGACAATTTGCCCGAATCACGACTTTTATGCGTGATGAAAACGGTGATAATATTGCCAAAATTGAAGCTGAAATTCGCAAAAAAGCAGATAAGATTTTCCCGCCAGATCAATACAAAGTGACTATTACCGGAAAAGCACTGGTTTTTCAAAAAGGAACTGGTTATCTGCTAGACAACTTACTTTCCTCTTTGGCTTTCGCGTTTTTGCTAACGGCACTTTTGATTGCTTTTATGTTCCGTTCGTTCAAAATGGTGTTGGTCTCTATGATTCCAAATTTACTGCCGTTAATGCTAACCGCAGGAATTATGGGCTTCCTAGACATTCCGCTGAAACCATCGACAATCTTAGTTTTTGGAATTGCTTTTGGACTTTCGGTGGATGATACCGTCCGGTTCCTGTCGCAATACCGTGAAGAATTAAAGAAAAACAACTGGAAAATCCGCAAATCAGTTTACGCCACATTTAATGAGGCGGGCTTGAGCATGTTCTATACTTCTATCGTTTTGTTCTTTGGATTTTCGGTATTTATGTTGTCCAGTTTTGGAGGAACAGTCGCACTTGGAGGTTTGATTTCATTGACATTGTTGTTCGGAATGCTGTCTAATTTGATGTTGCTGCCAGCTTTGGTGTTGACGTTGAACAAAACACTGGCTAACAAGCAAGATTTTATCGAACCTAAAATTGACATCATCGAACCCAGTGATGCCGAAATAGACGATTTAGAAAAAAATAAATTGGATAATTAGAAGCTTTTTCCCTTTTCTACTGTAATCTTTTTAAATCCTACTAGGATTTTGAACCCTGACAGGATTATGTTGTACAATTAGTATAAAACAGGACATTAAAAATAGTTTTTTATGATCGGGGTTTATTAAGACCTCGGTCATAAAGAACAATACTTCCTGCAACAGATACGTTTAAGCTTTTTTCGGATTTAAATTTTACAAGATAATGACATTTCTCAATGGCTTTTTTTGAAAGTCCATTATCTTCGGCACCTAATAAATAAACGCATCGTCTTGGATGTTCGAACGTCTCTAAATCTGTTGCGTTTTCATCTAATTCGACACCAACTAACCGCGCACCTTTTGGTAAGTTTTTATAGAAGTCTTCGAACGATTCATAATGAAAGTAAGGTATTGAATTAACAGCATTATGGGTGTCACAAGCTTGTTTAGCATAGCGGTTGCCAATAGTGAAAATATAACTTGCACCAAGGTTTTGTGCTGTTCGCCATAAAACGCCTAAGTTCTCAGGAGTTTTACCGTTTTGTATCCCAATGCCAAAATACTCTGTTACAAAATTGTCGTTCATCCTGCAAAAATACAAACTGTAACTAGGTTTATCAAGTTTTTAATTTATTTAAAAAACGCCATGTTTCTTTATGGTGTCAGGCAAGTTCCAATACCCATGGGATTTATTTTCTTTAAAAACCCTAAATTCCACTACATCATAGCCCTGATTACTTCACCTTGCTATTATTTTCATACGAGTTCAGTGAACTGCGTTTGCAGCGGCATCCTTTTACTTTTTTCTTTAAAAAGTAAAAGATATAGCGAATAGCGGTAAATAGCTTCAAAAAATCGCAATGACAGCTAGATTGCTTCATTCCTTGCTATGACAATTACAAACAATTCATTTATATTTGCAGTTCGGTCACAAGACAATTTTTAATATCAATTACATACATAAAATGAGACATACAAAAGTTAAAGACTTACTAAACAGTACCTCGACGCTTCATGAAGTTAATGCAAAAGGATGGGTGAGAACTTTTAGAAACAATCAATTTATTGCCTTAAACGATGGTTCGAGCATTGATAATATACAATGTGTGGTGGATTTTGAGAACACGCCAGACGAAACATTGAAGAGAATTACTACTGGAGCAGCCCTATCCGTTACTGGAACTTTGATAGAAAGTAAAGGTGCTGGACAAAAATTTGAAATACAGGTAGCAAAACTGGAAATCCTAGGAGATTCAGATGCTGAGAAATTCCCGATACAGCCTAAGAACAAACCGAGTTTGGAATTCTTGCGTGAAAACGCACATTTAAGAGTGCGTACCAATATATTTGGAGCGATTATGAGAGTGCGTTCAGTATTATCGTATGCCGTTCACAGTTATTTTCAAGAGAAAGGTTTTGTGTATGTGAATACGCCAATTATCACTGGATCAGATGCAGAGGGTGCTGGTGAAATGTTTAAAGTGACCGCTTTACCATTTGACGGAACGCCAAGAACCGAAGATGGAAAAGTAGACTATAAAGAGGATTTCTTCGGGAAAGAAACGAACCTAACCGTTTCGGGACAACTGGAAGGAGAAACTTTTGCCATGGCTTTGGGTCAGATATATACTTTTGGACCTACGTTCAGAGCGGAAAACTCAAATACTTCACGTCACCTTGCAGAATTTTGGATGATTGAACCAGAAGTAGCTTTCAATGATTTGAACGACAATATGGATTTGGCCGAAGATTTCATTCAATACGTTATCAAATATACCATGAACAAATGTCCAGAGGATTTGAAGTTCTTGGAAGGAAGATTATTAGACGAAGAAAAATCAAAACCAGTTGCCGAGAGAAGCGAAATGCCCCTTTTAGAAAAACTAAACTTTGTTTTGGAAAACAATTTCAAACGTGTTTCCTATACCGAAGCAATTGATATTTTAAGAGATTGTACTCCAAACAAAAAGAAAAAATTCAACTATATAATCAATGAATGGGGATCTGACTTACAATCAGAACACGAGCGTTACTTAGTGGAAAAACACTTTAAATGTCCGGTAATCTTGTTTGATTACCCCGCAAATATCAAAGCATTTTACATGCGTTTGAACGAAGACGGAAAAACAGTTCGTGCGATGGATATCCTTTTTCCTGGAATTGGAGAAATCGTGGGTGGTTCTCAAAGAGAAGAGCGTTTTGATGTTTTGGCTGAAAAAATGAAAGCCTTAGGGATTGACGAAGAAGAATTGTGGTGGTATCTTGATACAAGACGATTTGGTTCAGCGGTTCACTCTGGTTTTGGACTTGGATTCGAAAGATTGGTGTTGTTTGTAACTGGAATGACTAACATACGTGATGTAATTCCTTTTCCAAGGACGCCAATGAATGCGGAATTTTAAAAATTTGTTTCAAGTTTAAAGTTTACGATTGTCGAAAGTGCTACAACCTTAAACTTTAAACCTTAAACTTTTAAACAATACAAATGCTAAAGCAATTTCTAAATTTAAAATTATCACAGAAATTATCTCCTCAACAAATTCAGTTGATGAAGTTAATTCAATTGCCTACGCAAGCTTTTGAACAACGTTTATTGGAAGAAATGAACGAAAATCCAGCTCTCGAAGCCGGGAAAGAAGAAGATGAGTATGAAAAGGACGAGTTTGAAAACGAAGATTATGACGATTATGATGATGCCGAATCCGAGCGAATCGACGCCGAAGACATCAACATTGACGAATATTTAAGCAATGACGAAACTCCAGATTATAAAACTCAGGCTAACAATTACAGTGACGACGATGAAGATCGCGAAACACCTTTTGCTGCGCCAGTGAGTTTTCATCAGGATTTAATCAATCAGTTGAATACATTTATCTTGAATGATGAAGAGCGTGAAATTGCTGAATTCCTAGTGGGAAGTATCGATGACATGGGTTATATCCGCCGCAGTGTTCCTGATATGGTAGATGACATGGCATTTACTCAAGGCATTTACACTGATGAGAAAATGGTGGAAAAAATGCTGCAAGTGATTCATGAACTAGAACCTTCGGGCGTGGGAGCACGTGATTTACAAGAGTGTTTGTTGTTGCAATTGAAACACAAAACACCAACAGAATCCGTAGCATTGGCCACAGACATTATCGAAAATCAGTTTGATGCGTTTACCAAAAAACATTACGATAAGCTGTTGCAAAAATACAATGTTTCGAATGAGCAACTGAAAAAAGGGATTCACGAAATAGAAAAACTAAATCCAAAACCAGGTGGTTCTTTTACTGGAAACAATAAAGTAACGGAAAATGTAGTGCCTGATTTTGCCATCAGAATTGTAGACAATGAACTAGAATTAACCTTAAACGGACGAAATGCTCCTTCCCTACACGTTTCCAAAGATTATCAGGAAATGATGCAAACCTATAAGGATTCCCGTGATAAATCAGCGCAACAAAAAGATGCGGTACAGTTTATCAAACAAAAACTAGATTCAGCTAAATGGTTTATCGATGCGATTCGCCAACGTCAGGAAACGCTTTTTGTAACCATGAATGCGATTATGCATTATCAGGAAGAATACTTCTTAGAAGGAGACGAAACCAAGTTGAAACCAATGATCCTAAAAGACATTGCCGATATGGTGGGTCTTGATATTTCGACAATTTCTCGTGTAGCCAATAGCAAATATGTGGAAACTCCTTATGGCACGAAACTTATTAAAGAATTCTTCTCGGAAGCCATGAAAAACGATCAAGGTGAAGATGTTTCAACTCTTGAAATCAAGAAAATTCTTCAGAACACCATCGAGGAAGAAGACAAGAAAAAACCCCTTCCAGACGATCAACTGGCTGAAATCCTTAAAGAAAAAGGCTATCCAATTGCTCGACGAACGATTGCAAAATACAGAGAACAACTCGATATTCCTGTCGCGAGAATGAGGAAGAAAATATAAGAATGTTGAATATATCAGTTTAGAACCATTAAGAAATTAAGACAAAGCCTTAATTAACTTAAATTCTTAATGGTTTTTTTCCTTTTTTTTTCTTTATATGAATTACTTCTTTTCTTCTCGATCTTTTCGCATCGCATAATAATACGCAGCACGACTGAGCGGTTCGTATTCTTCGGTTTCGCCTAACATGACCAATTTATCATTATCCGTTTTACGGAAACTGTAATTGGCTAAATTTCCCGTGCGGGTGCAAACAGCATGCACTTTCGTCACGTATTCAGCTGTAGCCATTAATGCAGGCATGGGACCAAAGGGATTTCCCTTAAAATCCATATCCAATCCGGCAACTATGACACGGATTCCTTGGTTGGCTAAATCATTACAAATTTTGACAATTTCGTCATCAAAAAACTGTGCTTCATCAATCCCTACTACATCACAACCTTGCGCCAAAATAGCAATGTTGGCAGCAGCAGGGACAGACGTAGAGCGGATTTCGTTGGCATCGTGCGACACCACCATTGTGTCATCATAGCGCGTATCAATCGAGGGTTTGAAAATTTCGACTTTTTGCTTGGCAAACTGTGCTCTTTTCAAACGACGAATCAATTCTTCGGTTTTACCCGAAAACATGGAGCCACAAATGACTTCAATCCAACCAAATTGTTCTTTATGATTTACTGTATTTTCGAGAAACATTTTATATTTTTCTGACTTAAAAAATGAATAGTTTTTATTACTTTGTAATGGACAAACCGACTTAAAAATTTTATACTTTTACGTCGTTTCAAAAGTATAAAATTTATATCAAATCCGAGATTCGCGAGCACTTATTTAAAAAAATAAAAATCGCATACACAAAGACTCCCTTTTCCGGGGAAGATATAAAATGAAAGACAAAAAACATCAAAAATTACCCGCCTAACACCCTATAATTTCAATAGTTATGAAAAAAAAATTGGAAGCCGATTTAATCAGCATTGCACACAGAATATTACAGCTAAAAAATAAATCTGACATCAATCAATTATATCTAGAAACGCAGAAGTTATATGAAAAACTTTCTGTCTTACGATTTGTAGAAGAGCATTTTAGTGAAGCAAAACCAACTATTGGTGTTCAAGAAATCAGCAAAGAAATAGAATCTGTTTTTGACAAAAGTGAGGCTATTGAGCCAGTATCAGCCGCTATAATCGAAGAAGCTGTTGTAGAAAAAACGGCTGAAACAACAATGGAGGAAGCAAATCCTTTAGCTGAACCAGAACCCATTATAATAGAAGAGGAAACTGCTGTCGAAACGGAAGAAATGGCAACCGAAGAAATACCCTTGCAAGAAATTGTTCTTGAAGAAACAATTCCTGAAGAGGTTATAGCAACTTCTTTGGAACAAACCGAAGAAATACTCAATGAAAGTAACAAAGAAGAAGAGCAAGAAATAGTTGTAGAGAGCAAAATAGTTGCTGCTCCAGAAACGGAAGAAGAGGATGAAACATCGGAACCTGAAGCGTCTTTTGAACCTGCTTTTGAATTGTCCCAAGAAGAAGAAGTGCAAGCTGAGCTGGAAATACCAAAGAAAACGGAAGCCGTCCAAATCTCTTTTGAAGATTTATTAGGTGGCAATTACCATGACACGTTTTTTGTCAAAAAACAGGAAGTTGACAATAATCCAACTGCGGCAGAAGATGAAACTCCTAAAGAAGCGGTACAACCCGAAGCGGCAGAATTAGAAAGTATTCCGTCAAAACCTACTGAAAAAGAGGAACCTAAAGCAGTTTCTTTGAACGAAAAATTAGCCAAAGGAATCAATATCGATTTAAATGACCGTCTTGCATTTATAAAACACCTTTTTGGCAACAGCAGCGAGGATTACAACCGTGTTTTAAGTCAACTTATCACGTTTAACACGTTCTATGAAACCCGAGATTTTGTTCAGGAAATGGTAAAACCTGACTACAATAACTGGGAAGGAAAAGAGGATTACGAAGAGCGATTCATGGATATTATAGAGAAAAAATTCCTGTAAATTTCAATTGATTTTTCTGAATATACATTTTAACAAATACAGAATTAATAGAAAATCTGTATTTAATTATTTTATTTATGTCGAAATTATATATCGTTCCCACGCCTATTGGCAATCTCGAAGACATGACTTTTCGGGCGATTCGAATTCTTAAGGAAGTCGATTTGATTCTCGCCGAAGACACACGTACGAGCGGAAAATTGTTAAAGCATTTTGAAATTGGCACACACATGTACAGCCATCACATGCACAACGAACACAAAACCATCGAAAATCTAATTTCAAGGTTAAAAGCTGGAGAAAATATCGCTTTGATATCGGATGCAGGAACGCCTGCCATTTCAGATCCCGGTTTTTTATTGACCCGTGCTTGTGTTGAAAATGGCGTTGAAGTAGAATGTCTTCCTGGTGCAACGGCATTTGTTCCGGCATTAGTGAACAGTGGTTTACCCAATGACAAATTTGTTTTCGAAGGATTTTTACCTGAAAAAAAAGGACGTCAAACCCGATATTTAGCTTTGGCGGAAGAAACAAGAACGATGATTTTATATGTTTCCCCTCATAAATTAGTGAAGACTTTAGTGGAATTCAGTACCTATTTTGGCGAAGACCGTCAAATATCTGTTTCAAGAGAATTGTCTAAACTGCACGAAGAAAACATTCGCGGAACCGTGAAAGAAGTCGCTGCTCATTTTGACAAAATAGCGCCAAGAGGAGAAATTGTCGTGGTAGTCAGTGGAAAAACAATCACTAAAGAACCTAAAAAAAGCAAGTTTTCAGAGAACGAGCAATCATGAAAAAGGAAAAAGTTATCATAATTGGAGCTGGACTTTGCGGACTATACCTTGCTTTTTTACTTCAAAAAAAAGGGATTGAAGTCCTTTTGTTAGAAGCCCATACCCAAATTGGCGGGCGCATAAAAACCATTACGGGCACAACAGGCGTCACGATGGAAATGGGCGCGACTTGGTTTGGAAACCAACACTACCATCTTTTGGAAGTACTCGACAGTTTAGAACTCCCCTATTTTAAACAACATACCCAAGGCATTTCATTATTTGAAACCATGTCTTTTGTACCGCCACAAAAATTTGAAATCTCAGATTCCGAAGAACCTTCTTTCCGTATCGAAGGCGGAACAGCTACACTAATTGAGAAATTAGTGTTGGAAATTGGGATTCAAAATATTAAAACGCAAACCAAAATAACAACAATAAAAGAGGAAAATAACCACCTAAACATCTTGGATTCATCCGGAAACAGCTATTCAGCTGATAAAGTGATTAGCACAATTCCGCCAAATTTATTGGTCAATTCCGTGGTATTTGAACCCAAATTACCCGAAAATTTCACACAACTAGCCAAGACAACACATACTTGGATGGGCGAATCGATAAAATTTGCTGTGGAGTACAAAACTCCTTTCTGGAAACAGAATCACTATTCCGGAACGATATTTAGCCAAGCTAGTATCATTCAGGAAATGTACGACCACAGCACCGCTACAAATTGTGGTTTTGCTTTGAAAGGATTCCTAAACGTTGGAACCGCGGTGCTTTCTAAGGAAGATCGTAAAGAGAAAGCAATCGCACAACTGACAGCTTTTTTCGGGCTGGAAGCTACGGATTACGTTGCCTATTATGAGAACGTTTGGAGGGAGGAACCCTTAACATTTCAACCGTACGAACAATTGGTATTGGCACACCAGAATAATGGACATTCTTTATTTAAAAACCCATTGCTAAACGAGAAGTTATATGTTTCTGGAGCAGAAACGGCCACTCAAAGCCCAGGTTATATGAACGGAGCCATTTTTGCTGCAAAAACGCTTGCCTCACAATTCTAACAATAAACACTTATATGACTTTAGCCAATTTTTTAGAAAAATTAAAACAAACTCCTGAAATTATTACATTTACTGAAACCATTGCAGTAATTGAGGAGAATTACGATTTTAGCCCAACTGCATTCGAGAACGGATTACAGCACAATACCGCAGGAGAAAACTCCGGTTCTTGTAAGATATTCGCTTTCGCCGAAATACAAAACTTGTCTGAAACGGCAACTTTATCTTGTTTTGGCGCCTATTATTATGATGATGTTTTAAAAAATCCAAACGGCACAGATCATCAGAATATCCGCAATTTCATGAAAACGGGTTGGGATGGAATTGCATTTTACGGAAGTGCTTTGGTTTCAAAATAAAATTACAATCCTATGTCAGGTCGGGCGCAGTCGAGACACATTTGTTGGTCTCGACTGCGCTCGACTTGACAAAATTTATAACAAAATTTTATAATACCAAATCGCTATGCGCTGGACACTCAAACCAAAACCTTCCGAAGAAACCGTACAACATTTGGCGAAAGCTTTGAATGTAGAAGATTTTGTGGCTACTTTATTAGTCCAACGAGGCATTGAAACTTTTGAAGATGCCAAACGGTTTTTTCGTCCAAGTTTAGATGATTTGCATGATCCATATTTGATGAAAGATATGAAAAAAGCGGTCGCCCGAATCGAAAACGCTATTGAAAACGAGGAAAACATTCTTGTTTTTGGCGATTATGATGTTGATGGAACCACCGCAGTATCACTTGTTTCTTCCTATTTGAAAACCTATTACCCAAATGTGGCGACCTATATTCCGGATCGGTATGACGAAGGTTATGGAATTTCGTTTAAGGGAATCGACTTTGCTGATGACAATGGTTTTTCGCTCATCATTGCTTTGGATTGTGGTATAAAATCCATTGATCATGTGGCTTACGCCAAAGCACGAAACATAGATTTTATTATTTGTGACCACCACAGACCGGGAAATTCTCTGCCCGAAGCCGTTGCCATTCTCGATCCAAAACGAGACGATTGCTCCTATCCTTATGATGAATTGTGTGGTTGCGGCATAGGATTCAAATTGATTCAGGCCTTAGGCACCAACCGAAACCAGACCATCGATGATTTGATTCCATATCTGGATTTAGTTTCGGCTGCCATTGCTGCTGATATCGTTCCGATGACTGGAGAAAATCGGGTATTGGCTTACTTTGGATTACAAGTCATCAATTCAGACCCAAGACCGGGAATTAAAGCCATTATACACCAAATAAAAAAACAAACTTTAGATATTACCGATGTTGTTTTCATCATCGCACCCAGAATAAATGCTGCCGGCCGTATCAAACACGGAAATCATGCGGTAGAATTATTAACCGAATTTGATTTTGAGCAAGCCCAACAATTTGCTTCCGAAATTGAAGCGTATAATTCAGAACGAAAGGATTTAGACAAATTAATCACCAAAGAAGCGCTACAACAAATTGAGAAAAACAATGAAAAAGAGCGATTTACTTCAGTGGTTTTTCAAGAAAATTGGCACAAAGGCGTGATTGGTATTGTTGCTTCTCGATTAATAGAAACCTATTATCGTCCCACGCTGGTTTTCACCAAAAGTGGCGATAAATATGCCGCTTCGGCACGTTCTGTAAAAGGATTTGATGTCTATAACGCACTTGAAGCCTGCACGGAACATTTAGAACAGTTTGGTGGTCACATGTATGCGGCAGGAATGACTTTAGCGGCAGAAAAGTACGAAATCTTCAAAGATGCCTTCGAAAAAGAAGTCGAGAGAACCATTCATCCGGATATGTTGACGCCCGAAATTGCGGTTGATGCCGAGATTAATTTTAGTGATATTACTCCAAAACTAATCCGTATTCTGAAACAATTTGAACCTTTTGGACCGCAAAATATGACGCCAATTTTCCTAACCAAAAACATCAAAGACACCGGTTATGGTAAACCAATGGGTCAAGAGGACGAACATTTAAAACTTTTTGTCAAACAAAACAACTCCGAAGGTCTTGCTGCAATTGGTTTTAATTTGGGAAACAAAATCGAACTGACTACCCATCAAAAACCTTTTCAAGCCGTGTATTGCATTGATGAAAACGAATGGAAAGACAAGGTAAGTTTGCAGTTGCGTTTGCGCGATATTAAATAATGATTGACCTGTTATGAAAAAAAATGACCCCTACTCTGCGCTGCGTTATAAAGAATTCAATGTTTTTTTATTGTTGCGTTTTGCCATGGTTTTTGGATGGTCGATGCAATTTATTGTCATTGAATGGGAAGTGTACAGCTTGACCAAAAACCCGTTGTCATTAGGAATCAT
>JAGOJA010000185.1 GCA_017995345.1 Flavobacterium sp. | reverse complement strand
CCTGAAGTAATTACAACCTCTTGATTTTCGGCAGTACCAAATAATGAAACTATCCCACCTGAATTTACTTTAACACTTACTTTATCAACAACTATCGTTAATTTTATTTCTCCTCCTGACTTTGCATTCAAATCTAAGCTTGTTTGTTTGAAATCATTTTCACTAGAAACATAACTTCCTTCGCTCACAGCAATACTTTCTAGGTTTTTAAAATATAATTTAACTGTGATATCTTCACCAGATAATAATTTTGGAAATGGCATTCGGATTTTTAATTCTCCATTTTTATTAACTGTTTCCAATTCATCAGCTCGTGCTCCGGTAACCACAATTTTGTTTTCTGAAGCGGCAATTAATTTTACATTTATTTTATCAAAAACTTTGACTTGATCAAAATCTCCTAAGTTTCTGGTTACTTGTGCAGTTGCTAATTGACATAAAAATACAAAAGCAATAATCACTAATTTTTTCATTTTTCTTTATTTTGACGGTTCTTCAATTCTTCTTATAAAATTAAAATCCAGTTGTTTTTTGACTAAATCGGCAGTTTTTACTTTAACGTAAATTTCATCTCCTAATTGTAATAATTTACCAGATGTAGCGCCAACTAGTGCGTATTGTTTTTCATCAAATGTATAATAATCGTCTTTTAAATCTCGAATTCTACACATTCCTTCACATTTATTCTCGATAATTTCAACAAAAATTCCCCATTCTGTAACGCCTGAAATTACACCCAAAAATTCGTTATCCTTGTGATCTTGCATGTATTTTACCTGCATGTATTTGATAGAATCACGTTCAGCACTGGTTGCTAAACCTTCCATTGTCGAGGAATGCAAACATTTAGTTTCATACGTTTCTTCATCTACTGATTTTCCCCCGTCTAAATAATGTTGCAACAATCGGTGTACCATTACATCTGGATAACGACGAATTGGCGAGGTAAAATGGGAATAATAATCAAACGCTAAACCGTAATGTCCTATGTTATCCGTAGAATATTTGGCTTTGCTCATGCTTCTAATTGCCAGCGTATCAATTAAATTCTGTTCTTTTTTACCATTTACATCTTCCATTAATTTATTCAAAGCTTGTGAAATAGAACCATGTTTAAAATCAATTTTATAACCAAACTTGGCAATAACTGCTTGCATTGCAAAAAGCTTATCCTCATTTGGTTCATCATGAATTCTATAAATAAAAGTTTTCTTTTGTTTACCAATGAATTCCGCCACTTTCCTATTGGCCAAAAGCATGAATTCTTCAATCAAATGATTGGCATCTTTCGCAACTTTGAAATAAACACCTTGAGGTTCACCCGCTTCATCTAAATTAAATTTTACTTCAACTTTATCAAAAGAAATTGCTCCTTCTGCCATTCTTCTTTTTCTAAGAATTTTGGCTAATTCATCCATTTTGAGCGTTGCAGCAACAATTGCTGCTGAAACTTGATACGAACTTCCAGTAATCGAAATTTCTTCGGGAATCACATCATCTTTCGTTTCTATAATGTATTGTGCTTCCTCGTAAGCAAAACGTTGGTCGGAAAAAATTACTGTTCTTCCAAACCATTGATTAACCACTTGTGCTGTTTCATTAATTTCAAATACAGCCGAAAACGTATATTTTTCTTCATTTGGACGCAACGAACACGCAAAATTAGACAATACTTCGGGTAGCATAGGCACTACTCTATCAACTAAATAGACAGATGTTGCTCTTTGATACGCTTCATCATCCAGAATTGTTCCTTCTTGAAGATAATAGGAAACATCAGCAATGTGAATTCCAATTTCGTAATTGCCATTCTCTAATTTCTTAAAAGATAACGCATCGTCAAAATCCTTCGCATCTTTTGGATCAATGGTAAAAGTAAGAGTATCACGCATATCGCGACGTTTGGCAATTTCACTTGCTTGTATCGAAGTATCTATTTTTTGTGCAAAAGTCTCTACTTCAATAGGAAATTCAGAAGGCAAACCATATTCAGCAAGAATCGCATGAATTTCTGTATCGTGCTCTCCAGGTTTTCCTAACACCTTTATTACGGAACCAAAAGGACTATCGGCTCTGGCTGGCCAATCCTCGATGTGAACCAAAACAACATCACCTTGTTCTGCCTCACCTATTTTATCCTTTGGAATAAAAATATCGGTATACATTTTTGGATTGGCTGTCGAAACAAAAGCGAAATTAGCTTGAATGTCAATTACTCCAACAAAGTCCGTTTTATTTCTTTCAAGGACTTCAATCACTTCACCTTCAGGCCTTTTTCCTTTTCTACGATTGTAAACATACACTTTGACAATATCTTTGTCTAAGGCATGGTTTAAATTATTTGTAGGAATAAAAACATCCTCTTCCATATCAGCACAAACAAAATAAGCAGTTCTACGTCCCGTCATATCAATTTTACCTTCGTAATACTCTTTACTTTCTGCTTTCACTAAGTATTTACCTGGCTCTGACTCAATAATTTTATTTTGAGAAGCTAAAATCTTCAAATCTTTGATAATTTGATTTCTGCTTTCGGTATCATCGAGCTCTAGCTTTGCTCCTATCTGTTTATAATTGAATGCTTTATTAGCACTTTGCGATAATATTTTTAAAATTTTTTCAGAGAAATCCTTCCCTTTTTTTACCGGCTTTCTTAATCTTTTACTCATAAATCTGTTCTTAAAAGTCTAAAATTACAAAATACTAAACTGTTATCGATAAAGAGTGCACAGAATTAAAGAAAATATAACTTTAAAGAATAGTTGTATCTTTATGAAAAGAATTAAAAATGGAAGAATTTCGAACAATTGCAATTTTTAATTATTC
>JAGOJA010000111.1:5692-9161 GCA_017995345.1 Flavobacterium sp. | reverse complement strand
CCGATGCAGAAATTGGCAAATATATTACCAAGCAATTCGTCATTAGTCACTTGTCCGGTAATCATCCCGAATTGATACAAAGCTTCCTTAATATCAAGCGCCATTAAGTCGCTGGAAAGATTATTTTCTAGTCCGTATTTTACTTTTTGTATTTCATCTAATGCTTTTAGCAACGAATCGTAGTGACGCGTATTGGTTACAATAGTTTCGTTATTGCGTAAGGCGCCCGTATTTACAAAAGATAACAATTGGTTTTTAAGTTCGTCAACGCCCAAATTCTCTTTGGCAGAAATCAGGAGAATTTCTGGAATATCTGATTTGAGATTGTCAATTTCAATTTCAGTTAATTTATCAGCTTTGTTTCCAATAATAACTAAGGGTTTTAACGGAAATTGATTTCGTATTTTTTCCAGTTCCACTTTCAACTTTAAACCTGAAACTTTAAACTCAGAACTGTCAAATAAAAAGATGACAACCTGTGCCTGTTCAATTTTTTCAAACGTTTTACGAATTCCAATACTTTCCACCACATCTTCTGTTTCCCGAATTCCAGCGGTATCTATGAATCTAAAACCGATTCCGCCAATTACCAATTCGTCTTCTATCGTGTCACGCGTTGTTCCCGCAATTTCAGAAACAATAGCGCGTTCTTCATTCAATAATGCATTCAAAAGAGTCGATTTTCCTACATTGGGTTCACCCACAATAGCCACGGGAATCCCGTTTTTGATAACGTTTCCTACTGCAAAAGAGTCGATTAATCGTTTTAGGACAAATTCGATTCGGTTTAATAGTTCGTGAAACTGGGTTCTATCGGCAAATTCAACATCTTCTTCGGCAAAATCCAATTCTAGTTCGATTAAAGAAGCAAAGTTCAATAACTCTTCACGCAGTTTAGCAATTTCATTAGAGAAACCACCGCGCATTTGCTGCATCGCAATTTGGTGCGAGGCTTCGTTATCAGACGAAATCAAATCAGCAACCGCTTCTGCTTGAGATAAATCGAGTTTTCCGTTTAAAAACGCTCGTAAGGTAAATTCACCAGCATCAGCCATCCGACAGCCTTTTCGGAGCAATAACTGAATAATTTGTTGCTGGATGTACGTTGAACCGTGACAGGAAATCTCGATCGTATTTTCGCCTGTATAGGAGTTTGGCCCTTTGAAAATGGAAACCAGAACTTCATCCAAAGTTTTGGAGCCATCCATAATATGACCTAAATGTAAGGTATGCGTTTTTTGTGTTGTTAATTCTTTGTTTTTGATAGATTTAAAAACAGAATTTCCAATCGTAATGGCATCTTGGCCGGAAATCCGAATTACAGCTATAGCTCCCGCTCCCGAAGGAGTAGCCAATGCCACTATGGAATCGTGAGGTATCATATTAAATTCAATTTAATACAAAAGTAGGTAAAATTGATAAGGCAACAAACTCATGTATAAAACCATCAGGGCAAAAGATGCCTTTTAAAAAGTCACGAATTTACGAATTAAGCTAGTTAAAGCTTTTTGAAACAATGGCTTTGCAAAATTTTAATTAGCTTAATTCGTGAATTTGTGGCAAAAAACGGAATTAATCCGCAAAGATGACAGTCATATAGTGCTAATAGTGAATTTATTATAAGAGTGCCTCAGGTGTTTGCCTTGTAAAACCATTGACTTTATTTTATGTTAAAAATTTGCCAAACTGACATTTATCATACTATTTTGGTTTATGTTTTGTATTTTTATATAAATAATTGATTTGCAATAAATTAACAGTATTATGAAGAAAATCCTATTTCCTACCGACTTTTCAGAAGTGTCCAACAATGCGTTTATTTACGCATTAAAATTAGCAGAATCTATTAATGCTGAAATAGTTACGATGCACGTTTACCAATTGCCGGAGGTTAATTATGTTAATGTTGCAGAGTATTTGTATGAAGTTTATGATGTAACGGAGCTCAGTAGTTTTGAAAATTATAAAGATGAAGTTCCGGTCTTAAGAACGATTGCCGAAGCAAATAATTTAGGACACATCAAAATAAGCCATGCTTTAATTTTGGGGAATGTGGTTTCCGAAATTAAAAAAATAACGGAGAATGAAAACTTCGATTTTGTGGTTATGGGAACAAAAGGGGCAACTAGTCTAAAAGAAACTTTTTTGGGTACGATAACGACTAAAGTTATGAACGACGTCAAAACAGTAGTTTTAGCAATTCCTGAACATTGTAAATACGAACCTATTGAGAAAGTACTTTTCATTACGGAGTATAAACCAGAAGAAAGAGCATCATTTTTGAAAGCGATGGATTTTGCCAAAACATTTCAAGCACATATTGATTGTTTGCATGTGGAACCAACTCATCACCAGGTTAATAATGATTTTATAAACGATTGGAATGAAATGATCAAAGATAAAGACATTCTTTCCCATTCCATCAAAGGGGATGATGTAGAAGGCATTATCTTACATTTTATCGATTTGCACAAAATTAATTTGATTGCAATGCACGTACAACATAGAAGTTTCTTTGAAAAATTATTCAAAATCAGTCTTTCAAAAAAACTAGCATTTCATATTAATGTCCCAATTCTGGCTATTCATGAATAGAATTAATTTGAGTTAAAATAGTATAAAAAAACTGCTTACTTTTTTTGTGAATGAACCCTTTTTAATGTTTAATAAAAATGAAAAAAATTCTATTTCCAACCGACTTTTCTGAAGTGGCTACAAATGCTTTTGTGCATGCTTTAGAGTTTGCAAAAATAGTACAAGCAGAGCTCGTTATTTTGCACACTTTTGAACTCCCAATATACGACAATCAGTTTTTTCCTGAAAATTATGCGGTCATTTATGATTCATTAGAACTCTCTCAATTTGAAATGTTTAAAGATGAAATTCCTAAATTAAGAGTCATAGCCGAGGAACGTCATTTGAGTAATATAAAGTTGTCACATAGGCTCATGGATGGCGATTTACTTCATAATATTAAAAAATCGATCAAAGAAGACAAGATAGATTTTGTTATAATGGGGACTTCTGGAGCCACAGGATGGGATGCTTTTTTTATGGGAACCAATACTGGAGCAGTGATGTCTGGAATTGATGTTCCTATGTTATGCGTTCCTGCTGAAGCAAAATTCAAGAAAATTGAAATTATCGGATTCACAACTCGCTTTAGACCAAAAGATAAAAAAGCGTTGAAGATGGTATTGAATATTGCCAAAAAAACAAAAGCAAAAGTGAAATGTTTATATGTAAAAACCAGTAATTCGGATGTGTCAAACGATACAATCGCTAATTGGGAAAAAGAATTTAGTAATGAACCTATCGATTTCTATGTCGTAATGAGTGAAGAAGTCAAAGAAACAATTTTAGATTTCATTATGTACAAAGAAGTAGACATGTTGACAATGCTGACCTATAAAAGAGGGTTTTTTGAAGGGATTTTCAAACCGAGTTTAACTAAAAAAATAGCGATTAA
>JAGOJA010000111.1:0-5592 GCA_017995345.1 Flavobacterium sp. | reverse complement strand
AATGACAATCAATCAAATTATCAAACTTTACTCAAGTGGAGTACATTCAATAGTACGCCTTTATCTAAAAGTACTGTTTTTATTTCTTATTTTTTTCCACTTCTTTTTCTGCTGGTTTTGGCGGGATACATAGTGACTTCTAGTACTACTTTCGCTACTGCTTTATCGTATTTGTTTCTTATTAATTTGATTGTTTTGGGTCGGTTTATGAACCGGATTCAAGCCGAAATTGCAAATTCTAGCAATATTGATAAAACCATTCATCAGTATAGTTTGTTGTTGCAAAAGATTGAAGAAGAAACTTTTCAGTCGGGAAAATTAATCGATTTACAGCAAAAATTACTATTCAAAAAAGAAAATGCGAGCGTACATTTGAAACAATTAGCAGGTTTGTTTTCAAAAATGGATAGTATTGGAAATTTCGTAACAGCCATCGTGTTCAATGGAACATTTCTATTTAATTTACATGTTTTAAAATCATTAATTCAATGGAAAATAGAACATGCCGAAGCCTTAGAAAATTGGTTGGTGGTTATTGGCGAGTTCGAAATGCTAAACAGTTTGGCAAATATGTCTTATAATAATCCGGAGTTCGTATATCCCACATTAAACACGAATTTTGAAATTGATTTTACTAATTTAAGTCATCCTTTATTGAATGGAAAAATCCGAATAGGAAATGACGTGCGTTTTCATCCTGAATCGTTTATGATTTTAACCGGTTCTAATATGTCTGGAAAAAGTACGTTCCTGAGAAGTTTGGGAATTAACATGGTTTTGTCAGGCATGGGAGCGCCGGTTTGTGCCAGCCAGGCAAATGTGCATCCGTTGCCCGTTTTGGTTTCGATGCGATTGTCTGATTCGTTATCCGATAGTGAATCGTACTTTTTTGCTGAAATAAAACGCTTAAAGCAAATTATGGACGAACTGGAAAGCAGACCTGCTTTTGTTTTATTAGACGAAATATTGCGCGGAACCAATTCTGATGATAAACGCAATGGAACAATTGAAGTAGTCAAAAAAGTCATTGGAAAAAATGCTATTGGCGCCATTGCCACACATGATATTGAAGTTTGCTTGACAACAAATGAATATCCAAATGTGCTCATTAATAAATGCTTTGAAGTTGAGATTGTCAATAATGAACTCCATTTTGATTACAAACTTCGTGACGGAATTTGTAAAAATAGGAGCGCAACATTCTTGATGAAAAAAATGGGAGTGATTTAAGTCAGGAGCTAGTAATCAGTGTTCAGTTTGTTATTGTGAGGAACGAAGCAAAGCCACTAAGAAGAGTAATTATAACTAATCATTGTGCGAGCACATACGATATAAGAGAGCTTTGTGACTCGCAAAGACAGGAGAAAAGAATAAATAAAAAACCCCATCACGCAAAAGCGGATGAGGTTTTTATATAAGTAAGTAATCTAAATTGAGTTTATAAAACGTTTATTTTACTTTATTAAGTATTGCTTTGAAAGCTTCTGGGTGGTTCATAGCTAAATCGGCAAGAACTTTACGGTTCAATTCGATATTATGCTTTTTTACTTTACCCATGAATTGTGAATAAGAAATCCCTTCTAATCTAGCTCCAGCGTTGATACGTTGGATCCATAAAGCACGGAAATTTCTTTTGTTCACTTTTCTATCACGGTAAGCGTAGCTCATTGCTTTCTCTACCGCATTCTTAGCAACTGTCCAAACGTTTTTACGTCTACCAAAGAAACCTTTGGCTTGCTTCATTATTTTTTTTCTTCTTGCTCTTTTAGCAACTGAATTTACCGATCTTGGCATAATTTTATTGTTTTTTTGTAGCAGGCGTCCCGAATTAAATCAAGAGAACTTAAGGCCATACTCCAAGGTTATTAAATTTTTTTTAACCTAAAGAATTTAATTGTTTTCAGATTCAAGTCTTAGTACTAAATACTCAAATCTTAATACCAATTATATAATTCTTAATTGTTGTTTGATGCTTTTCATATCTGTTTTGTGAACTAGCGCAGAGTGTGTCAAGGCTAATTTACGTTTTTTAGACTTTTTAGTCAAGATGTGACTTTTAAAAGCATGCTTTCTTTTAATCTTTCCAGAACCAGTAACTTTAAAACGTTTCTTGGCGCTAGATTTGGTTTTCATTTTAGGCATTTTTCCCTAGTGTTTTAATTTATTCTTACTTACTTATTTTTCCCCTCCCCAACCCTCCGAAGGAGGGAGTGAGAAGCGTATTTATTACCTCTTCTTGTTTCCCTACTTCGGAGGGGTTAGGGAGGATTTATTTTTTCTTCTTAGGAGCAATGAACATAATCATTCTCTTTCCTTCTAGAACTGGCATCGCTTCTACTTTTCCAAATTCTTCAAGATCTGTTGCTAATCTTAATAATAAGATTTGACCTTGATCCTTGTAAATGATAGAACGGCCTTTAAAGAATACAAAAGCTTTTAGCTTTGCGCCTTCTTTCAAGAATTTTTCAGCATTTTTTCTTTTAAATTCATAATCATGCTCATCAGTTTGAGGTCCAAAACGAATCTCTTTTACAGTTACCTGTGTAGATTTTGCTTTTAAGATTTTATCACGTTTCTTTTGCTCGTAAACAAATTTCTTGTAATCCATAATCTTACATACTGGCGGTTCAGCATTTGGTGAAATTTCAACTAAATCTAGTTCAAATTGATCCGCTAAACGTAAAGCTTCCGAAAGTTTAAAAACTCCGGGCTCTATATTTTCACCTACAAGACGTACTTCTTGTATACCACGAATGTTGTTGTTGATTCTGTGGGCATCCTTTTTTTCTACGCGAGGTTGGTAACCTCTGTTGCTTCTTATTGCTATGACTTTATAATTTAAGTTAAACTGTAAATACTTTTAATGTTTTTTTAATCTCTTCATCTACAATAGCAGCAAATTCTTCTATTGTAATGGTAATATTCCCTTTTCCTTCCTGTCCATGACGACGGATGGATATAGTTCCGTTTTTTTCTTCTTCTTCACCTACAATCAACATGAATGGGACCTTCTGCATTTCAGCATCTCTAATTTTCTTCCCAATCGTCTCGTTTCTGTTGTCTATGAGGGCGCGAATTTCGTGATTTTCTAGCAAATCTAAAACTTTTTTGGCATATATTTCATATTTCTCACTCAAAGACAATATAATAGCCTGTTCCGGCATTAACCAGAGCGGGAAATTTCCTGCTGTATGTTCTAATAAGATGGCTATAAAGCGCTCCATAGAGCCAAAAGGCGCTCTGTGAATCATCACCGGTCTATGTAATTCGTTGTCGGATCCTTTGTACGTCAAATCAAAACGTTCTGGAAGGTTGTAGTCTACCTGAATCGTTCCTAATTGCCATTGTCTTCCCAACGCATCTTTTACCATGAAATCCAATTTTGGACCATAGAAAGCGGCTTCGCCATATTCAATAACAGTATTCAATCCTTTATCGGCGGCAGCGCTGATAATAGCATTCTCTGCTTTTTGCCAATTTTCATCGGAACCAATGTATTTTTCTCTATTTTCTTTGTCTCGTAATGAAATCTGAGCCGTGAAATTCTCGAAACCTAAAGAACCAAATACATATAGTACTAAGTCAATTACTTTTTTGAATTCCTCATCCAGTTGATCTGGAGTACAAAAAATATGTGCATCATCTTGAGTAAATCCACGTACACGTGTTAAACCGTGCAATTCTCCACTTTGTTCGTATCTGTAAACGGTACCAAATTCAGCATAACGCTTTGGTAAATCTTTGTACGACCAAGGTCTTACATTGTATATCTCACAGTGATGAGGGCAGTTCATCGGTTTCAATAGAAACTCTTCTCCTTCATGCGGAGTAGATATTGGTTGAAAGCTGTCTGCTCCATATTTAGCATAATGACCAGAAGTAACATAAAGTTCTTTGTGACCTATATGCGGAGTAACTACTTGCTCATATCCTGCTTTTTTCTGTGCTTTTTTCAGGAATTGCTCAAGTCTCTCTCTCAATGCTGCTCCTTTAGGTAACCATAATGGCAGTCCTTGACCTACTTTTTGTGAGAAAGCAAACAACTCAAGTTCTTTTCCTAGTTTTCTGTGATCACGACGCTTTGCTTCTTCAAGTAAAGCTAAGTATTCTGTTAGGTCTTTCTGTTTTGGGAATGAAGTTCCGTAAACACGAGTTAACTGTTTGTTTTTCTCATCACCACGCCAGTACGCGCCAGCAACACTCATGATTTTCATCGCTTTGATTATACCAGTATTAGGAATATGACCTCCACGACATAAATCGGTGAAAGTATCGTGATCGCAAAACGTAATCGTTCCGTCCTCAAGATTAGTAATCATCTCTGTTTTGTAAACGTTGTCTTTGTATAGTTCTAGTGCGTCTGCTTTAGAAACAGGACGAAGCTTGAATTCATGTTTCCCTCTCGAAATTTCTAGAACGCGATCTTCAATTTTCTTAAAGTCGGCCTCAGTAATTTTGTGCTCTTCAAAATCTACATCATAATAGAAGCCATTGGCAATCGCTGGTCCAAGTGTTAACTTAATACCAGGATACATTTGCTCAAGAACCTGCGCCATAACGTGTGAAGTAGAATGCCAAAACGCTTTCTTTCCATCTTCATCATTCCATGTATATAATATAAGACTGCCGTCGGTCGTCAAAGGCGTGGTTGTTTCAACTGTTGTACCATTAAAAGATGCCGAAATCACATTTCTAGCAAATCCTTCGCTAATGCTTTTAGCAACCTCCATCGGAGTTACGCCTGAAGCAAACTCTTTAACTGACCCATCGGGCAAAGTAATCTTAATCATTGTTTGTTAATTTAAGAATGCAAATATAGTTGATTACAAAAATACACACAATATATATATAAGGTTTGTTCTATATATAGGAGTAAAAACAAGTTGTTGGCTTTTCTGTAGAAATTTTTCAGGAGCTATTTCCTGCTATCCGCTACAATCTTGTGCGCCGAACCCCGGCGCACAAGGATTTCCACTGCTATCAGGGCTAGGGTAGTGACGCTTAAATGGGCGGATTGTTTTGATTAGAAAAAGAAATGTGTTGCGATAAAGAGTAGCGTGAAGGTCGAGATTAGGTCATACAGTGTTTCAGTTCTTAATATGTGTAATGAAAAGTTGTCCGTGAGACCGATGCGATAATGGTAATAGAAGGTGCTAATGTATAATATAGAGGCAAAACACTTTCGTAAAGAGGTTCTTTTCTTGAGAAAGGGTTTGGCAGAGGGAAAACTATTTATTCAAATCCCACGATCTCAGCAACTTAAAATTAAAATGAATAAAAAGACAAAAAAAGTCTTTTGAAAAGCTTGAATTATACAATAAAGGTGGTACTTTTGCACCCGCAACAACGAATAAGTTCTTTCGCAAATTGAGTAAGTAAGGAGGTAGAAATTACCTTAATGTTTAAAAGAAAAAACAGAAACGAAAGTTTCTAAAAAAAAACTTTTAGAAACACTTGTGAGATTGGAAAACAAGTTTTACTTTTGCACCCGCTTCGAGAAACGCTTTAACAAGTGAAGAATGAAACGAGAAACAAGATAAGACACGTTCCTAGACATATTGAATTGACAGCCGTTTTAACAGAGATGTTAGA
>JAGOJA010000110.1 GCA_017995345.1 Flavobacterium sp. | reverse complement strand
TCGTTGAATGGTTCAGAAGGGAAATTTGGATTTTTAAAAATTGCTGATGAATATTCAGGAACAGATGCAGGAAATTTAGCTAATTATTATGCTGGAATCGCGTATTTGAACACTGGGAAATATACGGAAGCGATTGATTATTTAAGCAAATTTAAATCAGACGATATTGTTTTAGGAGCTTTAGCAAAAGGAGCAATTGGAGATGCTTATTCTCAAAAAAATCAACCAAAAGAAGCTTTAGAAAATTACTTAAAAGCTGCTGAGTCAAATAAAAATGATTTTACAACGCCACGCTTCTTATTGAAAGCTGGAAAAACAGCTTTGACTTTAGGAAATAAATCAGACGCTTTAAAATATTTTACAGATATCAAAGAAAATTATGAAGCGACTCCGGAAGCTGCTTCAGTTGACGTTTTGATAGGATTAGCACAATAATAAGTAAATGATGCAAGATTGGTGATTTAAGATTGTGGATTTTTGATTTGAAAATTCTATCTTTAACATCAACAATCAAATAATTTAAAATAAAATGGCTACCGAAAATAAAAATTTATCCGAGTACGATAAAAATTCAATCCCAAACGCGAAAGATTTTCGCTTTGGGATTGTTGTTTCAGAATGGAATGATTCTATAACTGAAGGGCTTTTTAGTGGTGCTATTGAAGCACTTTTGGAAAACCAAGTTCCTGCCCAGCATATTATTCGCTGGAATGTTCCGGGAAGTTTTGAGCTTGTTTATGGTGCTAAAAAAATGTTGCAAACTCAAAATGTTGATGCCGTTATTGCTATTGGATGTGTAATTCAAGGACAAACCAAACATTTTGATTTTGTGTGCGAAGGAGTAACTCAGGGAATTAAAGATTTGAATGTTCAAACTGACATTCCTGTTATTTTTTGTGTTTTGACTGACAATACCATGCAGCAATCTATTGATAGAAGCGGAGGGATTCACGGAAATAAAGGAACAGAAGCTGCTATAGCTGCTATAAAAATGGCTTTTATTCGTCAACAAGCTTCGTTATCACATCAAATCGATAATCAACATTTATTGTCTGCCGGAGCTATGCAACTTGAAGAAGGATCACCTTTGGAGTTGAAGGAATAAACAAAACAACATTAATTGTAAACCTATACTGTCGCCTAAATAGTATAGGTTTTTTTTATGATTAATTAAGCTACGATACCCAGTAGAAATTCATTAAATTTGTCCCTCTTGGTTTTAAAAAAAAATTAAACCGTAAACTTTAACATCATTTTTTTAATGTCGAGTATTATTCAATTACTTCCTGATCATGTTGCCAATCAAATTGCTGCTGGAGAAGTCGTTCAAAGACCTGCTTCAGTTGTAAAAGAATTGCTTGAAAACGCTGTTGATGCTAGAGCTACTGATATTAAGTTGATTATTAAGGATGCTGGAAAGGCTTTGGTACAAGTAATTGACAATGGCTCAGGAATGCACGTGACCGATGCGCGCTTGTGTTTTGAACGCCATGCCACTTCCAAAATTCGTCAAGCAGAAGATTTGTTTTCTTTAGGCACAAAAGGTTTTCGTGGAGAAGCTTTGGCGTCTATTGCTGCTATTGCACATGTAGAAATGAAGACCAAGCAAGAGCAAGAGGAGCTGGGAACGCATATTATTATTGAGGGAAGTAAGTTCATCTCTCAAGATGTTGCTGTTTTGCCAAAAGGGACTTCATTTGCAGTTAAGAATTTATTTTTTAATATTCCCGCACGTAGAAATTTCTTGAAGTCTGATACGGTGGAATACCGTCATATTATTGATGAGTTTCAGCGTGTAGCCTTGGCGCACCCTGATATTTATTTTACATTTTATCATAATGGTAGTGAAATGTTCAATTTGCCACCTTCCAGTTTAAGACAGCGAATAGTCAATATTTTTTCTGGAAAAACCAATGAGAAATTAATCCCAGTTCAAGAAGAAACAGAAATAGTTATCATTCAAGGATTTGTTAGTAAGCCTGAATTTGCTAAGAAAAGTCGTGGAGAGCAGTTTTTCTTTGTTAATGATCGTTTTATTAAAAGCGGGTATCTGCATCATGCGGTGATGGCTGCTTATGACGGGATTTTGAAAGATGGAGTGCAACCCAGCTATTTTTTGTATTTAGCAGTGCCACCTAACACTATTGACATCAACATTCACCCAACAAAAACTGAAATCAAGTTTGATGATGAACATGCTTTGTATGCTATTTTAAGAGCGTCGATTAAGCACAGTTTGGGCCAGTTTAATGCGGCTCCTGTCTTGGATTTTGACAGAGATTCTAATTTAGACACTCCCTATCATTATAAAGATTTAGGAGGGGAAACGCCAATTATTGAGGTAGATGGTAGTTTTAACCCTTTCTCTGAAGAAAAACCCAGCAAGCAATTTTCTAGTTATAGAAAACCAGATCCAACGGCTAATTGGGAAAGTTTATACGTAGGTTTGAAACAAGATTCCGATGAAGTTGGGCAATTTACTTTTGAAAATGAAGCGGTAACCTCTTCTTTGTTTAATGATGAAGAAGTGGAGCATTCTGTTCATAAAACACATCAAATTCATAAAAAATATATTATTTCATCAATAAAATCTGGGATGGTGATTGTCGATCAGCAACGCGCACATCAACGTGTTTTGTATGAACAATTTTTGGTAAACATGACCGTCAACCAAGCATCAAGTCAACAGTTGTTGTTTCCCTTGAACTTGTTTTTTTCGTCAAGCGAAATGCAACTTATTAGGGAGTTGCAATTGTCATT
Organism: Flavobacterium sp.; assembly: GCA_017995345.1. Taxonomy (GTDB): domain Bacteria; phylum Bacteroidota; class Bacteroidia; order Flavobacteriales; family Flavobacteriaceae; genus Flavobacterium. The sequence goes on along the minus strand of JAGOJA010000110.1, from coordinate 6,402 downwards.
AATGAATACCGGATTTGTTTTTGAAGAAAATAACCCCGATCATATCGTTATTTCTGGAATCCCAGTAAATGTTACAGAAAGTGAAGTTTCTATTATTTTCGAGCAATTATTAAGTGATTTACAGGACGGTATTCCTGAAAGTAGTTTCAGTCAGAATGATACGATTGCCAAATCTATGGCCAAAAGTCTAGCGGTGAAAACTGGGACACACTTAACCGAAAAAGAACAAGAGAACTTGGTGAACGGCCTATTTGCCTGCAAAGACCCCAATGTTTCCCCATTTCATAAACCCACTTTTATCACCATGCGTGTAGAAGATTTAGATAAAAAATTTGCAATATGAGAAACGTAACTGAAACCGTAAAACAATTAATTATTATAAATGTATTGTTTTTTGTTGGAACCTTGGCTTTAGGAGATATTGCCTATAAATATTTGGCTTTGTATTTTCCAGAAAACCCTAGTTTTCAATTGTGGCAACCCATCACGCACATGTTTATGCATGGGGGTTTCATGCATATTTTTTTCAATATGTTTGCCTTGTACTCTTTTGGGTCTGCTTTAGAGCAAATGTGGGGGAGTAAGAAGTTCTTGTTTTTTTATATTTCTTGTGGGTTAGGTGCTGCCTTGTTGCACACTGGAGTCAATTATTACTATTTTCAAGATGGTTTGAATACACTTATGTCGAACGGATTCTCTAAACAAGAAATTTTGTTACTTTTGAATGAGGGTAAAATCGATACAAGATGGCAAGAATTTATATCAGTTTCAGATTTTCAGAATTTCACAAGTGCCTATATTGGAACTGCCGTAGGGGCTTCTGGCGCTATTTATGGAACGATAGTAGCCTTTGCTTTTATGTTTCCTAATGCCGAATTAGCTTTAATGTTTATTCCTGTGCCAATAAAAGCGAAGTACTTTGTGCCAGGTTTAGTATTAGTCGATTTGTATTTAGGTATTTCTGGGAAATCTATTTTTGGAGGCGGAGGAATTGCACATTTCGCGCACGTAGGTGGCGCTTTATTTGGTTTTATTATTATGTGGTATTGGAAAAAAAATCAGTTTAATCAAAACCGTTGGAATTAAAATAGCAACACAGGCTTTTGCTTTGTAATTAAAATACCAGATCTTAAATCCCAATTAAAATATGAATATTATTGACGACCTGAAATTACAATACAGAACTGGTGGAATAGTGATTAAGCTAATTTTTTGGAATACAGCTTTGTTTGTTTTGCCTTGGCTATTTTTTACGCTACTGTCTTTGTTTGGAGTCACTATCAATTATATTCAGTATGTAAGTTTGTCCTCAAATCCGACAGATTTGCTTTGGAAACCCTGGTCGTTGTTCTCGTATGCTTTTTTTCATACCGGAATCATGCATATTGTTTTTAATATGATTGTCCTAAATTTCGCCGGCAGATTATTTATGACATACTTTACGGCTAAGCAACTATTCGGTTTGTATGTATTGAGTGCTATTTTTGCTGGAATCAGTTATGTTCTGGTATTCTATCTTTTAAATATTAGTGCCCCAATTATTGGTGCTTCGGCGGCTATTATGGCTATTTTAGTTGCGGTTACGACCTATTATCCATTAATGCAAATTCGACTTTTGATAATTGGAAATGTCAAATTATGGCACATCACTGCCGTTATTATTATTGTCGATTTAATGCAACTTCGTTCTGGAAATATGGGTGGACATATTTCTCATCTTTCAGGTGCTTTGTTTGGTTTTATTTTTATTAAATTGCTCCAAAATGGAACAGATTTAAGCAAAGTAGTTGCTCGTGTTTTGGATTTTTTTGCCAATATATTCAAGAAAAAAACATCCACTCCATTTAAAAAAGTGCATAAAAACTACCAAAAACCGGTAGAGAAAAGCAGTTCGAAGATAATTGCTAAGGATAAATCTCAGCAGCAAATTGATGAGATTTTAGATAAAATCAGTCAGTCTGGTTATGATAGTTTGACGAAAGAAGAAAAAGAATTCTTGTTTAAAGTAGGTAAGTAAATAACAGAAGATCTTTTAATAGTTTGCTAAAGTAAAAATATAGAAAATGAAAAATCTTTCATGGTTTAATAAAGGGATGTTTTTTTTGAATGTTATCCTAACACTTGTGACTTTTATCGCCTATGTTTTGCCTTTTTTGGCACCAAAATCATTTCCGCTTTTATCAGTATTGACGCTTTTTATGCCGCTTTTTTTTATTTTAAATGGCATGTTTTTTATTTATTGGATGTTTCAATTCAAAAAGCAATTAATCGTTTCAGGTGTTGTTTTATTAATTGGAATTACTTTTATCAATAAATTCTATAAATTTTCTTCTCCCGAAGTACCAAAAGGAGAAAAAGACTTTACCGTAATGAGTTATAATGTGCGCTTGTTCAATGTGTTCAAGTGGATTGATAGAGATGATGTTCCTTCGGATATTCTAAATTTTATAAATGAAAAGAATCCAGATATATTGTGCATTCAAGAATATTCTCCTTCGGCTAAAATTGATTTGAAAGTGTTTCCCTACCGATATATTTTTACAGGTGGAAACCAAATTAAAACCGGTCAGGCTATTTTTTCTAAATTTCCAATTATTGACCAAGGAAATATTGTTTTTCCAAATTCCAACAATAACGTTGTATTCGCCGACATTAAAAAAGGGAAAGACATCATCAGAGTGTATAATATGCATTTGCAATCCATCAAAATTTCGCCAGATGTAAATGAAATCGATGAAAATATTGATGCTATTAATCAGCATAAATCACAAATGCTTTTTTTTAGAATCAGCAAAGCATTCAAACAGCAACAGCAACAAGCAGAGCTATTCAGAGCGCATAAAATAAAATGTGTTTATCCAACTATTATTTGTGGAGATATGAATAACAGTGCGTTTTCCTATGTGTATAGAAGCATAAAAGGCAAGATGAAAGACGGCTTCGAAGAAGCAGGAAAAGGTTTTGGAGCAACTTATAAATTCAGGCATTATCCAGCCAGAATTGACTATATTTTTGTGGATGAAAAAATGACTGTAAAGAAATTTGAAAATTTCCCAAAATTTATAAACTCAGATCATTTTCCTATTATGGCAAGATTGTCTTATGAGTAAGCAGATTATGAGAATTACAGTAAAATTAAATGTTGCTTTTTTAAATACTCCATTGCATATTTTCCTTCGTTAAATAGTAAGTCTAAAATACTTAGATTATTGATAAAACCATATTTATCATCAAAAACTTGGGTGTAGCTTTCAAATAGTGAATGGTCTTTTTTTCCGTTTATCAAAGGTCTGAAGTCTGTAATGAGACTGTTGTCAACTTCATGAAAATATTCGGTTGTGGTAGTATAGTCGATTTTCATTCGAAGACATTTAGACACAATAGCTAAAATTTCAAAATTTAAATCCAATAAAAAGGCCTGTTTTTTTTCGAAAATTGGTCTTAAGTCATCCTCGAAAAATTCGAAAAAAGGAGAGCTTCTATAGGCGGCTTCCAAGGATTTGAAATGTTGCTTTTGCCAGTCAAAATCAGTTTCAATTTTGATGTCTTTTGTTTTTTGGCGGCTTTCTTTCGAATGTTTTATAGGGATATTCAACATCTGAATTCCGTTTGGGCTATAAATATAAGCTCGGTTTCTATTGGTTTGTTTCTGGAAATTATCTTCTACCTCAAAAGTTATCGTCTCGGATTGTGCCATTGCTGCAAAGTGGCTAATCGATGGAAAATAGGAGGGATGTAATATAGCGTTCATCTTGATAGTTTAAGGTTTAAAGTTTAAGGTGTCGTAAAACTTCAAACCTTAAACTTTAAACTTTTTTATTTAACCATTTTTTGTTTTCTTTTTTTCCAAAAATACTCTCCCACGAAGAAGAAAATTAATCCAAGTAAAAATAATTTAAAGTAAGATTGAGGCTGGCCTTCACCACTAACGGTTGTGAAAACTCTGTCCCAACGAATTTTATTTATTCCTTTGCCATTTGGATCAATACTCAACCATATAAAAACAGGTTTTCCTACGATGTGGTTTTCAGGAACAAATCCCCAAAAACGACTGTCCTCTGAGTTGTGACGGTTGTCACCCATCATCCAATAATAGTTTTGCTTGAAAGTATAGGTTTTGGCAATTTGACCATTTATTCTAATTTCGGAACCGTCAGTTTTTAAATCGTTGTTCTCATAATCGGTGATGATAGCTTTGTAAAAAGGCAATGTTTCCATTGTCAAAGCAACTGTTTTCCCTTGTTGCGGAATATAAATAGGGCCGTAATTATCGCGATTCCATTTGTTGATATGGGGGAAGACTGCGTTATCTATCTCTTTTGATATTTGTCTGATTACGGCAGTTATGCCAGGTACGTTTTTTAATCTTTCCGCTCCAGCTTCGGTCAAGGCACTCATGAAAAGTGTGTCTCTTTTTGTTTGATCTGCAAATCCAGCAGGATCTGTTATATCTAATTCTTTAAATAGAGATTCAAAATCGATTGGTGTTTTTGGATCTAAAGCCACTTTATACGAAAATTGAGGTTTAGCTCTTTCAGGCAACTGCAATAATTTACCATCAATATAAATCAAGCCATCTTTGATAGATAAACTGTCTCCTGGAATTCCCACACACCTTTTTACATAGTTCGATTTTTTATCTACAGGTTTGTAAGCGCGTCTTTTTGAAGTATCAAAAAACCTATAGACAGTATCTACGGGCCAGTTGAACACTACAATATCAGTACGATTAATATTCTGAATTCCTGGCAATCGCATATAAGGTAATTGAGGCCAAGTCAGGTAGGATTTACTCTTTGTAAAAGGAATGGAGTCATGTACCATTGGTAGCGCTATAGTAGTCATGGGAACTCTAGCACCGTAATTCATTTTGCTTACAAATAAAAAATCGCCTACTAATAATGATTTTTCCAATGAAGAGGTCGGAATCGTATACGGTTGAATTAAATAAGTATGTACTAGTGTAGCTACCACAACTGCAAAAAGTAGGGAGCTTATTGTGTCAGCCGTTTTACTGTCTGGACTTAAACTTCTATCAGCTACGTATTCTAAATCTTGAGTGTAGTTGATGTAATAGATGTAGAATCCAAGTGTTATAAGCCCTAAAAAGGTATCTAATGCAGATCGTTTTCCAAAACTTCGCAACGTTTCTACCCAGATTACTGGAAACATAATCAAATTGATAATGGGAATAAAAAGTAAGATAGTCCACCATGTGGGACGACCAATGATCTTCATTAAAACGATTGCATTATAAACAGGAACAGCTGCCTCCCATTGTTTTCTGCCCGCTTTTTTATATAATTTCCATGTTCCTAAAAAGTGGATTATTTGTACAAGTAGAAAAAATACAAACCATTGATATACTGACATACTATTTTTTTTTTGGTTAATCGGTTATTTTTTTCGAAAATCAGAACGTTTCATGATTTCTAAAAACCTAACTGTCTAAAAATCTATTTATCTAATTCTAAAACATCTTTCATTGTAAAAACACCTTTTTTGCCTATAATCCATTCAGCAGCAATTACAGCACCAAGTGCAAAACCTTCCCGATTGTGAGCGGTATGTTTAATTTCTATTGCATCTACGGCCGAATTATACGTAACGGTATGTGTACCAGGAACCATACCAATTCTTTTTGCTTCGATGTGAATTTGATCTTTTTTCGGCTGATCTAATGTCCAATTAGTATAGGAGCTATTTTCGATTACGCCTTTGGCTAATGAAATCGCAGTACCACTTGGAGCATCTAGTTTTTGGGTATGATGAATTTCTTCCATATCGACGGTATAATTGTCAAATTTCGACATGATTTTAGCCAAATATTCATTGAGTTCAAAGAAAAGATTTACACCTAAACTAAAATTGGAACTGGAGATAAACGCTCCTTTTTTCTCATTGCATAATGCCACTACTGCATCATAATGTTCTAACCAGCCCGTTGTTCCGGAAATTACAGGTACATTGGCATGGAAACAACTGGAGATGTTGTCTACGGCTGCCGTTGGAACACTGAAATCAATAGCTACATCAGCATTTGAAAGACCTTCAAAAGTATTTGTCTCGTCTTTTTTCAAAACGATTTCATGACCTCTTTCTAGGGCAATTCTTTCTATTACCTGACCCATTTTTCCGTATCCTAAAAGCGCAATTTTCATTTTTTTAATTTTTTTAATTTTCAATAACTTAAAATTCCAGTACTGTATTCAGGAAAAAATGATTCATTCGGATAGAATTAAGTTCTTTCATTTTGGAATAATTCACTAAACTGATGTCCGTTTTTAGATTTTAAAAACTATAATTAAGAGTTAGTCCTATATTTGTCTTTAATGTTACATCATTTGGATAAAGAACGGGTCTTACTGATAAGTTTTCATCTACATTAAATTGTATCAAAGC
>JAGOJA010000109.1 GCA_017995345.1 Flavobacterium sp. | reverse complement strand
GAATTTAACCTTAGAAAATTACTGCAAAAAAAAAACTTGAACTTACGTTTTGATTCCTTCTAACGAACGGATTACGGGTACTATTTTTTTATGATATCCTCAAGAACAGCTCTATCGGTGTAATTAATCACTTTCAAAGTAATCACTTGGTTTTTGATCGTTTTTCCTTTGATGACATACAGCTTCCCTTTTTTGAATTCGATATTGCTTTGGTCAAAATCTACATCACCAAATTGCAGTGAATTTTTTATATCGGAAGTATCGATCCATTTTTCAGCCAAAACAAGAGACGCTTTATCAGAATAATGGAAGGGTTTATTTCTCAAATCATTTAAAACTCTTGCATTAGGAAAGTAATTGCAACGGGTGTCTTTACCACTAAAAACCATCCCTACAAAAAACGATCCGATAACTAAACCTACTAAATAATAGGCAAAACGATGTGAAAACTTCATGAATTAAATTTTTGGCAAAGGTAGCAGAAAGTTTTCTTAAAAAACTATTAAATTAATGTCGTTATTGGGTAAGTCAAACCAATCACCAATAGCACTGTTTGTAAGGATCCCGTGGTACATGTAAACGCCATTCTTTAATCCTTTATCACAACGGATAGCACTTTCGATTCCTCCGTCTTCGGCAATTTGCATTAGGTAGGGCGATATAATATTGCTTATGGAAAGTGAAGCAGTTTTAGAATATCGAGATGGAATATTAGGTACGCAATAATGCAATACATTGTTTTTGATAAACGTAGGTTTTTCATGAGAAGTTACTTCTGAAGTCTCAAAGCACCCCCCAGTATCAATACTCACATCAACAATTACAGCACCGTTTTTCATGTGTTCGACCATTGTTTCAGTGACAATTACGGGACAACGATCTTTTCCTCGCATGGCGCCAATGGCGACATCGCATCGTCTTAATGCTTTCAATAAAGATTTAGGTTGTATCGTGGAAGTGAAAATTCGTTGGTTCAAATTATTTTGGAGTCTTCTTAATTTAGTGATAGAATTGTCAAAAACTTTAACACTAGCACCTAAACCAATGGCGGTTTTTGCGGCAAATTCCCCCACAGTTCCTGCGCCTAGAATTACAACATCAGTGGGAGGAACGCCGGTAATGTTTCCGAACAATAATCCTTTTCCAAATTCATTGGTAATCATCAATTCAGCAGCAATCAGAATCGACGCGGTTCCGGCAATTTCGCTTAAGGATTTCACTGCAGGATAGGTTCCGTCCTCATCTTTGATATATTCAAAAGCGAGTGCGGTAATTTTCTTTTTTTTCAAAGCCTCAAAATACGTTTTTTTTCGCGTTTTCAATTGAATGGCAGACAGCAGAATGGTTTTTGGATTCATCATTCCAATTTCGGCAAGTGTAGCTGGTTCTACTTTCAAAATCATGGGGCAGCTGAATACTTTCTTGGTATCATTAGTAATTTCGGCACCTGCGTCCGAATATTCTTTGTCGGTATAACTTGAACTCAATCCCGCTCCCGCTTCAATCATCACACGATGACCATGAAAGGTAAGTGAGTTAACAGCATCTGGAGTAAGGCAAATTCGGCGTTCCTGATGACTCGTTTCCTTTGGAATGCCAATAAAAAGTTCACTTTTTTTTCTTGCTATTTCCAGTTTTTCCTCTTGAGGTAAAAGCTGTTGTTTGGTGAATGGTGTTATAGTTATTGACATTGCTGTTGATAAATTAAGGGTACAATTTACGTAAAAACTTTTATAAATGGTACATATTTAATCTTGAAAAATTCATTTATAAAACAGCTAAATCTCAGCAAATAATTCTTTCCATTTTTATATCGGCTCTTTCATAAATTCCATCTTCCAACGGTACTTCTACGAAACCAAATTTTTCATACAAATGAATTGCTTATAATAATTTCCTGTTTGAATATAATAAGAGCTTTTTAATTCCTTTCGCTTCGGCAACAGCAAGGCAATGCAACAATAGTTTATTTCCAACTCCCAGACCCTGAACGCCATCCGTTACTGCCATTTTACTCAATTCAAATGTCGTATAGTCAATTTTTAATAACGAAACGGTACCTATAATGGCCTCATTGTACTTTGCATAAAAAATCATTCCACCTTTGTCTATAATTTGACCTTGTGGATCCGAAAGCACAATTTCGTCTTTGGGCTCGACCTTGAAATATTTTTTCAGCCATTCCAAGTTCAAGGTTTTTATAGGGGCTGCTAATGCTGTTGAAAAAGGGATTATTTCTACGGTATTGTTTAAAATCATAATTACTTTTTAACGTAAGGTTAAAGAACGTTTTCCGTCAGTCAGCAACGAAATAGTGATCACTGAATGGGTTTCAGGAATTAAATTTGGAATCTTCTCCGCCCATTCTATAAAACACCAATTACTGGAATACAAATAATCATCAATCCCCATATCGAGCGCTTCTACTTCATTATTTAGTCTATAAAAATCAAAATGATAAACCAATTGATTATTATTGGTTTCGTATTCATTAACTAAAGAAAAAGTTGGACTACTTGTTGCGCCTGTTACGCCCAGTGTTTTGCACAATTGCTTGATCAAAGTTGTTTTTCCAACACCCATTTCTCCGTGAAAAAGAATTACTTTTTTGGGATTATTTGCAATAATTTGTTGAGCCACTTCGTTGAGTTGGTCAATAGAAAAAATGATATTCATTCTTTTAAAATTGTTTAAAGTTTAAGGCTCAGCCCAAAAACTGAAAACCGAGACAGACTATTTTTTTTTACTTTGGATTAAAAACTAAAAAAGGAATAATCATTTCTTCCAATGAAATTCCACCGTGTTGATACGTGTTTTTGTAATAACTCACATAATGATTGTAGTTGTTGACATAGGCCAAAAATAAATCATTTTTTGCAAAAATATAAGAACTGCTCATATTTATAGCAGGCAAACCTATATTTTTTGGTTCTTTTACTGCATAAACATCTTTGTATTCGTACGTCAAACTGCGTCCTGTTTTGTATCGTAAATTCAAACTGGTATTTTTATCACCTATAACTTTCGATGGATTTTTTACATTTATCGTTCCGTGATCCGTGGTCAAAATCAATTTGAAACCCATTTTTTGAGCTTGTTGAATGATTTCTAACAGCGGGGAATTCTTAAACCAACTTAACGTCAGCGAGCGATACGCTTTATCATCGGAGGCCAGTTCTTTCACTACATCCATCTCCGTTTTGGCATGGGAAAGCATATCTACAAAGTTGTACACTATGGTAACCAAATCATTATCTTTTAGTGTTTTGAAACCTTCGGATAATTTTTTTCCGCCAGCAAGACTTGTGATTTTAAAATAATCTTCCTTGATATTCAAGCCCAATCGTTTCAATTGTGCCGTCAAAAACTCTGCTTCAAAAAGGTTTTTCCCACCTTCTTCTGGGTCATTTTTCCAATATTGAGGAAACTTTTTTTCCATTTCTAGTGGTGTCAACCCTGAAAAAATAGCATTTCTTGCATATTGCGTCGCCGTAGGAAGAATAGAGTAGTACGGCACTTCTTTTTCTAGTTTATAGTAATTTCCTACCACACTTTCAAAGGCTTTCCATTGGTCGTAACGCAGGTTATCAATCACGACAAATAAAATAGGTTTGTCTTTTTTCTTGAGTTCAGGAAGTACTAATTCTTTGAATAAAGTATGTGATTGAACCGGTTTATCTGCTTTTGGTGCAAACCAATCTTCATAATTGCGTTCAATAAATTTTCCAAATTGTGAATTGGCTTCTGTTTTTTGGGATTCTAAAATTTCAACCATGCCCTGATCGTCAATATTTTCCAATTCCAGTTCCCAAAAAATCAATTTTTTATACAGCTCAATCCAGTCTTCATAGGAATTCACCATCGCCATTTCCATGGTTATTTTTCTAAACTCCTTTTGATAATCCAGTGTTGTTTTTTGTGAAATTAATCGAGAATGGTCTAAATTTTTCTTCAAACTCAACAAAATCTGGTTTGGATTCACGGGTTTAATCAAATAATCAGCAATTTTAGAACCTATGGCTTCCTCCATAATGTATTCTTCTTCACTTTTAGTAATCATAATCATAGGAACCGAAGACTTTTTCTCCTTCATTTCTGAAAGTGTTTCCAAGCCGCTCATTCCGGGCATATTTTCATCTAGAAAAACAATGTCAAAATTGTTTTCTTCAAAGATTGAAATGGCGTCAAGCCCGTTATTACAGGTTGTTACTTCGTAGTTTTTTTTTTTCAGAAATAATATATGTGGTTTCAAAAGGTCGATTTCATCATCTACCCAAAGTATTTTTATTTTTTCCATAATTGTATAAATAAGTATTCGAAAGAACTGTATTAGAGTGCCAAATTACATTTTTTTGCAACTGCTATCTGCTAATATTATGATAATTTTTTAACACACTTACGCTATGTTTTATAAAAATCAAATTCGTTTTAGTTTTACTTTTTGGCGTGTCCCATCCTCCGTAAACTCCGGCTGGGTCGGGCTGTACGCTGTATCTTTTTCGTAAGTTCTAATTTGCGTTTTTCAGGCCAATCTTGAGAACACGAAAAAGGATGCCGCTTCCATCCCTCACGTTCACAGTTCTATTTCTATTAAAAGTTAGTTCTTGAAAAAAAACAGCAATAATGAAAAAAGCAAGCAGCTACAATATGCAATCTAATTTCCATATATTTGTGGACCAAACAAATAAAGTTAAAGTGAGTCAAATAAATAAGCTTAAAATATTTAATGATCCCATTTATGGGTTTATTACTATCCCTAACGCCTTAATTTACGATTTAATTCAGCATCCTTATTTTCAGCGCCTGCGACGTATATCGCAAATGGGATTATCTTATTTAGTATATCCTGGAGCCAATCACACCCGTTTTCATCATGCCATAGGTTGTATGCATTTAATGCAAAAAGCCGTTGATAATTTGCGATTTAAAGGAACTAAGATATCTCCACAGGAAGAAAATGCATTGTATATTGCTATTTTATTACACGATATAGGTCATGGTCCTTTTTCGCACGCCATGGAAAGAAGTATTGTTGAGGACGTGCACCATGAGGCCATTTCGTTATTGTTCATGAACCAGTTGAATGTAGAATTCAATGGTCAACTGACTTTAGCAATTCAGGTTTTTAAGGGAGAATATAATAGGAAATTTATGCTCCAGCTTATTTCTAGCCAACTGGATATGGATCGAATGGATTATTTGAAACGAGATAGTTTTTATTCTGGAGTTTCAGAAGGAAATATCAATTCAGAGCGATTGATTCAAATGATGAATGTGGTGGATGATGTTTTGGTAATTGAGGAAAAAGGAATTTATTCTGTTGAAAAGTTTTTGATGTCACGACGCTTAATGTATTGGCAGGTTTATTTGCATAAAACCAGTTTAGTAGCGGAACTAATTTTGACTAAAATCTTAAAACGAGCAAAGGAATTAACTCAAAAAGGCGTTCATTTACCCTGTAGTGCTCCGCTTACTTTTTTTATGGAAAACAAAGTTACAATAACTACTTTTGATGCAGAAACTTTAGATTTATTTGCTCAATTGGATGATTTTGATATTATTAGTGCTTTAAAATCCTGGCAAAAACAAGATGATTTTATATTATCCTCACTGAGTAAAATGATTGTTAACAGAGATTTATTAAAAATAAAATTAACCAGTGAAAAAGTCACAATAGAAGAATTACAGCCATTAAAAGAACGATTTGCCACAGCAAACAATATTAGTTTGTTAGAAACTAATTATTTTATATTTAATGGGAAAATAAAAAACCAAGCCTATAGCAAAGAAGCTGAACCGATACGTATTTTGAACAAAGATAAAACAATTGAGGATGTTGTAGATGCCTCTGACCAATTGAATTTGAAATCATTATCGAAATCAGTAACCAAGTATTATTCTTGTTTCCCAAAACAACTGTTATAAAAAGTCATTTAAAATCTATTTTTTTATATTTTTGCAGCGATGAAATTTACAGCAGAACAAATAGCGGGGATTTTAGAAGGAGAAATTGTTGGGAATCCAGCGGTGGAAGTTTTTCGATTGTCCAAAATTGAAGAAGGCACTGATGGTTCGCTTACTTTTTTGTCAAATCCTAAATATCTTAATTATATATATACTACAAAAGCCTCGGTGACAATTGTTAATGAAAATTTTGTGCCAGAATTTCCTTTGACTACTACGCTGATAAAAGTACAAGACGCGTATGGGGCATTTTCTAAATTATTAGAGTTTTATAACGAGGTAAAGCATAACAAAAGTGGAATTGAACAACCTTCCTTTCTTTCGCCTAGCGTAATACACGGAGAAAACCTATATTTGGGCAGTTTTAGTTATATAGGAGAAAATGTTATTTTAGGTAAGAATGTAAAAATCTATCCTAATTGTTTTATTGGAGATAATGCAGTTATTGGTAATAATGTCATATTATTTGCTGGTGCAAAAATATATTCAGAAACTATAATTGGAAACAATTGTACGATTCATTCTGGTGCTATCATTGGTTCAGATGGTTTTGGTTTTGCACCCAATCCAGACGGAACCTATACTAAGATTCCACAAATAGGAAATGTAATCATTGAAGACTATGTAGATATAGGCTCTTGTACAACAATTGACAGAGCTACAATAGGATCAACAATTATTAGAAAAGGAGTGAAGCTTGATAATCAAATTCAGATAGCTCATAATGTTGAAGTTGGAGAGAATACCGTTATTGCTGCTCAAACTGGAGTTGCAGGTTCTACAAAAATTGGAAAAAACGGAATGATTGGTGGTCAGGTTGGAATTTCAGGTCATTTGCACATTGGGAATAATGTCCGAATTCAGGCGCAATCAGGAATAGGTAAGAATATAAAGGATAATGAAATTTTGCAAGGAAGCCCTGCATTTGGATACAATAATTTTAGTAAATCGTTCATTCATTTTAAAAACTTACCTAAAATTGTCACGGAAATTGAAGAATTAAAAAAAGAAATATTAAACCAAAAAAACGGAAACAATGGTTAAACAGAAGACCATCAGAACAGAAATTTCGCTAACTGGAGTTGGATTACATACAGGAAAAGAAGTTAAAATGACTTTTAAACCTGCTCCAGTAAATAATGGTTTTACTTTTGTACGAGTAGATCTAGAAGGACAACCTGTTGTTGAAGCTGATGCAAATTATGTAGTAAATACACAAAGAGGAACAAATTTAGAAAAACTTGGAGTTAAAATTCAAACTCCAGAACATGTTTTAGCAGCATTAGTAGGTTGTGACTTAGATAACGTCATTATAGAATTAAATGCTTCAGAACTTCCTATTATGGATGGTTCCTCTAAATATTTTGTAGAAGCCTTGGAAAAAGCGGAAATTGAAGAGCAAAATGCAAACAGAAAAGTGTATGTAGTCAAAGAAGTTATTTCTTTTACGGACGAAGCATCTGGAAGCGAAATTTTAGTCATGCCTAGTGACCATTATTGCGTAACTGCAATGGTTGATTTTGGTACTAAAATTTTAGGTACTCAAAATGCAAATATGAAAAGCATTGCTGATTTCAAATCTGAAATATCACAATCCAGAACCTTTAGCTTTCTGCATGAATTAGAATCGCTTTTAGAAAACGGTTTAATAAAAGGAGGGGATTTGAATAATGCAATCGTTTATGTTGATAAAGAAATTTCAGCATCTACGATGGAGAATTTAAAAATTGCTTTTGGTAAAGACGAAATAACGGTTAAGCCAAATGGGATTTTAGATAATCTTACTTTGCATTATCCTAATGAGGCTGCAAGACATAAATTACTCGATGTAGTAGGGGATTTAGCTTTAATTGGTACCAAAATACAAGGTAAAGTCATTGCCAATAAACCGGGGCACTTTGTAAACACACAATTTGCAAAAAAAATGGCTAAAATTATAAAAATCGAACAAAGAAATTATGTTCCTGTTTATGATTTAAACTTAGAGCCATTGATGGATATTCATAAAATCATGTCTGTTCTTCCTCACAGACCACCATTTTTGTTGATTGATAGAATTATTGAAATGTCAGAAACACATGTGGTAGGGATGAAAAATGTAACGATGAATGAAAATTTCTTCGTTGGGCATTTTCCTGAAGCTCCAGTTATGCCAGGTGTATTAATTGTTGAAGCGATGGCACAAACAGGAGGGATTTTAGTACTAAGTACTGTTCCGGATCCAGAAAACTATTTGACTTACTTTATGAAAATAGATAATGTCAAATTCAAGCATAAAGTGTTACCAGGTGATACTTTAATTTTTAAATGCGATTTAATAACACCTATCCGAAGAGGAATTTGCCACATGCAAGCGAATGCTTATGCAAATGGAAAACTGGTTGCTGAAGCGGAATTAATGGCGCAAATTGCAAAAAAACAATAGATTTAGATTAAAAACGCTACAATTGAATCTAAACTGGAATCGATTGTCGTTTTTTATTTTGTTAAAATAAAAAAATAAAAAATAGCTGATGAATCAACCACTAGCCTATGTTCATCCAGGTGCAAAAATCGCCAAAAACGTAGTAATCGAACCCTTTACAACTATTCATAACAATGTTGTCATTGGTGACGGTACTTGGATAGGATCCAATGTTACGATTATGGAAGGTGCCAGAATTGGAAAAAATTGTAATATATTCCCAGGAGCAGTTATCTCAGCAGTTCCTCAAGATTTAAAGTTTGGCGGAGAAGATTCTTTAACTATAATTGGTGACAATTGTACGATTAGAGAATGTGTTACTATAAATAGAGGAACAATTGCTTCAGGCCAAACTGTAATAGGTAATAATTGTTTAATTATGGCTGCAGCCCATATTGCTCATGATTGTATTGTAGGTAATAATGCAATTATAGTAAATGGTGTGCTTTTAGGTGGGCATGTAACTATTGGTAATCATGCTGTTATAGGAGGATTAGCTGCTATTCATCAGTTTATTAGTGTGGGAGATCACGCGATGGTTTCTGGTGGATCATTAGTTAGAAAAGACGTTCCTCCTTACACTAAAGCTGCCAAAGAGCCTTTGTCATATGTGGGTATCAACTCTGTAGGATTAAGAAGAAGAGGTTTTACATCTGAAAAGATTAAAGAAATACAAGAAATCTATAGGATTCTTTACCAAAAAAATTATAACGTAACTCAAGCTTTAGGTATAATTGAAGGGGAGATGGAAGCAACTCCAGAAAGGGATGAAATTATAGATTTCATTAGAAATTCATCAAGAGGTGTAATGAAAGGCTATACAGGAAATTATTAA
>JAGOJA010000184.1 GCA_017995345.1 Flavobacterium sp. | reverse complement strand
AAGATGTTGGCTAATTTTCTGATTTGGAATTCTGTTTAAATTAATTTCTCTTCAAAAGGAACATTTTCGTCTAAAATTTCACTTAATAAAAGAACCATTTGTTCTAGATAATTGCTCAAAATTTCTTCATTTATTATTGAATATATCTCTTTGTCTTCTTTGAAATTAAATGGCAGAAAACCTGCTTTTAAATTCTTGAAAGAGATAATTCCTGCTTCAATTGGCTTGTCTTTTGCTTCCTGCTCATACATATATGCATACGCCAGCACCTGAATAATCTTATCGGTTTTAATATCTTCGGTCAATGCCTCCCAAGTTTTCAAAGTGACACTTGCTTTTTCTACTTTACCAGTTTTATAATCGATAATTCGAATGATTCCGTTTCGCTCTTCAATTCGGTCTACATTTCCTTTTATCAAAACTGGAAATGGTAAATTAGGATGCGTTAATTGTCGCGCAAAGGTTTCCTCTAACGCCAATATTTTAATCGCATCGCCATTCTTAATGCTTTCTTGTTCCACTTTCAAAAAGTTCGAAACATTGCGTTTGGCTACTTCAAACGCCAACAAATTTCTTCCTTTTTTAATTTCTCCTTCTTTGTAAACCAATTTAAATTGTTTTACAACCTCAGCATCAATTTGTTTGAAACAATTTAAAATATCACTTTCAGAAATAAATCTCCCAATAAAAGGTTCGTATAAAACCTTCAATGTTTCATGAATAATAGTTCCCAACGTATTAAGGGCTATATTTTCCTCCACTTCTTCAACTTCACTAATGCGTAAGATTTTCTGAAAATAAAACTGAATTGGATTCCGAATATAACTTGTCAATGCCGATGGAGAAAATCCTTTTTCTGCGATTTCTTTTAATCGTACCATCACACTCTCCGACTTTGGAATTACCATTGGCTGATACGCTGTTTCGGGTAAAACTGCATTATAAATCTCGTGCGTCAACGTATGATTTTTTTGTTTTTCGACTTCGAGCTGCGTTATGAATCGGCTTTTTTCACCCGCATCCAAACCTTCACTTTCGGTATTATACAGCAAGTAAATATTTTTGGCTCGTTGCAATAAATGATAAAAATGATAGGTGTAAATCGCATCTTTTTCTTTGAATGTCGGCAAGCCCAATTCGCGTTTCACATCATACGGAATAAACGAATTTTGTGATTTTCCAGCCGGAAATTTCCCTTCATTCATCGAAGTGACAATAACAGTGTCAAAATCTAAAACACGGCTTTCTAAAACGCCCATAATCTGCAAACCATTCAAAGGTTCTCCCTCAAAAGAAACTTCGGCCAAATCAATTACTTGCTTGTAAATGGCATAAAGTGTTTCTATTTTGTCGATATGTTCGTGCTTCGAATAGTAATTAATTAGTTTATTGATGACTTTAAAAATAGCAAAAACAAAAGCTTTTGTGATTTTTTCTTCCTCATTATCGTTGCTTAAATTTTCTTTTATCGTTTGCAATAATTTAGAAATAGTCTCTAATACCGGAATGGAACCTTTTTCCCATTTTTGAAATAACAAAAGAAACAATTGACTTGGAATTGCATTCAGTTCCATCAATTTATGATGCGTAATAAAAGTATAATTATTTTGATTGATCGTATGGACAAGCGCACTCGTTTTTGCATATGGCTCCACCAATGGATGTGTCAAAACATCCAATACATCTTTGTAATACAACACATAATTTTTGGCATTTCTGGATAATGCATTTGTATGCATTTTGAATAATTTGGCAATCAAAATCTGCGCTGGATTGTTCTTGCTAGAATACCCCATTGTAATATTCAAGGCACCAACACTTGACGGTAATGAATATAAAAGTGGTACCAAAAGATTTTCCTCGCCCAAAACCACAGCCACTTTGTCTAGTTTTCTGTCAGGATCAGTATTGATAATATTCTCGATTATACTTCCGGCTATTTTGGCTTGACCAATTGTTTTTGGTGTGCCAATAACCTGAATGTTTTTGGTCTGCGAAAAATCATTTACAATCCATTCAAACGGATGCTGTTTATAATGCTTCCAACTTTCTTTGAAACGTCGTACAAAAAGCCCTGCATCATGATATGGATCATTGAGAAAGGTTTGGTCTGCGTCCCAATATATTTTGGCCTGATCTGAAGCGATTAGGTGCTGGATTATTTTTTCTTCGGCGGCATTCAACGCATTAAAGCCGGCAAACAGGAATTGTTTCTCTTGTACCGAATTCGAAAAATGATTTAGATTATTAACTGCTTCCCGGTAAATCAAACCTTGATATCCGATTCCTTTGTTTAGCAAATGTGTATAAAGGGATTGATAGTAATTGGGTAATAATTTCCAAAAATCAATATATTTTTCTAATAATGCCGTTTTGTTTTCGACTTCAATTCCCCATTTTTTAATATCCTCGATATCTTTCAGATAGGAAAGAACATGCGATGGTTCTAATAAATAACGGTCAATTTCATTAAAGTCCTGTAGCAGTGTTTTCGCCCAATTGGCAAACAAGTCAAAAGATTGTTGGTTTGCTTTATCGGTGATAGACAAGTAGACTTCGTAAAACTCAAACAATAACTCTATTGGATCTATGGTACGAATGCCTGCAATGTTTTGAACAAAATCCTCAATACTTATAATTTCGGGGGAAAGTATATTTGTTGCAACTTGATTTTTCAACGCTTCAATTAAGAATATTTTGGCTCGTTTGTTTGGCAAAACTACAATTGTGTTCGAAAGATTGTCCGAGTAATTTTCGATTAAAACCGAAGCTATTTTATCTAGAAAAGTAGCATTTGTCATTCTATAAAAATAAAAAAACGCCCCGATAAATCGGGGCGTTTTCAGAAATATTTTAAAAGAAATTATTTAAATAATTTTACTTCAACTCTTCTATTATTAGCTCT
>JAGOJA010000183.1 GCA_017995345.1 Flavobacterium sp. | reverse complement strand
GATGTACTTGAAAATTTAGTTCCTACGAATCCATCACCAATATAAAGTGTTACTTCTAAAACCAAAGCTGTCATTGGAGGTGCTGTTGCAGTCAAATCTTTACTAATTACATTTACATTTGCAGTAATTATAAATCTTTCATTATTTGCAGCCCCACCCATTCCGTTTTGTGTCACAATTTGGTTTAATTTATTTGCTAAAATACTACGAGCTGCATCCGGCATTTTGTCTATTTGCTGAGGAACATAAGCTGCTAAAGTAATTCTGGCAGCATCATCACTTTTACCAAGTGCATTTTGTGAATACGCATTGTAGCCTATAATCATTAATAGACTTAATAATATTTTTTTCATTTTTCAACATATTAAATTAAAAATTATTATTGGCTTTTTCCTCCAATAACCAAAACCACCTTGCCAGTTCCTATAGGATATGAAGAACATGGTAACTGATATGTTTTTCTCATATATTTTCTCAGTTTTGTTCCAAATGCATCTGCAGTAAATGCCGTTCCATCCTCATCCCTTAGAGGTATTCTTACGCTAATCATTTTCATCAAGGTAGAAGTTTTTGTTTGTATAGTAAATGCACCATTTACAGTATTTGCCTTCATCCATTTTTGGATATCATCCGACAATTCATCACCATCTTCGTTAATCTCACTATTTATTTTTTTCGGAGAGTTTTCAAAAACTTGAATTTCAACCGTTATTTCCCTTCCTTTAGCAAACATTTCATCAAAATAGGTCATTAATTGAGCATTAAAACTATCTATATGAGATAAAACAGCCGTTTCTAACATTACTCCTAATGTGGCACCTATTAATTCATTTCCTGTCCCACTTGCAGCACCTGCAGGTTTGTTTGTACCTGCATCCATTGCTTTCAAAGAAAAATATACCGATTTTTTAGGGCCAAGGGTATTAACTTTCCAAGATACATATAAAATAATGTCAGGTCTTGCAGCATTTAATAATTTATCTTTAAGACTAACTTGAACGCTGTTGCCTTCTTCACTTGTTTCCATACTTTTGATGGCTTCTGAATCTTGAATTGATTTAAGACTAGACGACAAATTTTCCAGTGGATAACCTCTGTCTCTCATCATTGTCTCAATCTTTGTAATTACTTGACTGAGTTCCTCATTTAATAGTGCTTTTGTATAATCAGGCACCATGGTTTTTACTCCTTGATTATCTAACTCTTTTAAAAAACCATTTGAATTCATCCAAACATCATCAGGAAAAATCATAATTGATGGTTTATTTACAGCCTGCGAAAAGGCAGAAGTAGACATTAAAATAATTAATACCGCTATTAATCTTACTTTTTTAATTAACATTATCATTTCTCTAATTTTTTAAAATACCGTCTGTTATCATTTGTTTTTTCAATTCACTTCTCATGACACGAATTATATACCCATATACTACATCACCATCTCTTCCATTTTCTTTTTCTTTTTTTCCAAAAGATTCATCTTTAGTTGATGCAAATTTTTTGTAATCACCATTATCTTTGAAAAAATTATTGAAATAGTCCGCTTTAATTTCACGAATATTCGGGGCGTTTAGAATGGGACTATTATTGCATTCCTGTTTTCCGTTTCTAATACTGGTGAACAAAACGGCATTAATAGCTTCTTTTTTGGCTTGCTCTAAAGCATCTGCTCTATTTTTACCTTTTCCCCAAGACTTTAGGGTCACGCTTCCATCTAATTCTGAACCTAAACATTCTACTTCATGAGTATAATTTGCACCAATTGCACTTTTTGTTTTACAACCTATAAATAACATACTGCTAATCATAGTAATAATTAAAAATCGCTTTCTCATCATTGAATATTTTAATTAAAACCTGCTCCTAAAGATTTAATAATCCCGGCAGCTTCTAAATCTTTTCTTAATGCAGAGACATTTACAGAAAGTACAACTCCAACTTTATATTCTTTACCCACTTTCATTCTATCTTCAGCAGCTACAGCACCATCGTTTGACATAGAAACAAACTTCATATATTTGCCTCCGTCTTCAAAGAATGGTTTAAAAAAATCTTCTTTTTCTACTTCTAGATTTACATTATCAGTTAATGCTTTTTGCCCAGGAACTGTCGCTTTTCCTGTAAATCCTTTAAAGATGATTCCATGCACTGCATTTTTTTTGGCTTGCTCAATTGCAACATCTGGTTTTTTAGAATAGGACCAAACTTTAATTAAATAAGTGCCTTGTGTTCCTGTTTGAACAACTTCTATTTCATAGCGCCATTCTTGTGTATCTCTTTCTGCTTTTTTTCTAGCTTGTGCATTTGTGGTTAATGAAAACAACATCATTAACATAAAAAGAATGGATTGTTTTTTAAGTATATTTTTCATGTTTTGTGAGTATGTAGAGATTAAAACCAGTTTAATTTTATAAAAGAATTAAACTGGTTTTATAAATTATTTAATTTGTTTGATTAATAAGCCTGGATAAAATTTACTTCCTCCACTAAAAGTAGTTCTGTCTATTGTAGGTGTTGAATTATTTTCTTCATTAGTTGGATTATAAGTATTGTCCCAAATTAAATTTTTATCAACTTTTATTGTTCCAATATTTTTATACGTTATAGCACCTGTCTTAGGATCTTGATTCATTTCCAAAACCTCAAATTTTTCTCCTCCTTCTAAACCTTCTTTTTTACCAATTTTTGCTGTTATTGGATTTCCTGTAAAAAGAGGTGTTTTAGTTTTAAACACATCATATTTTTTTTGAAGTTTGGCATATACATTATCAACAATTCTAATTGTAGAAAGTTCAATAATCTGATCCTCAGTTCTTTTTTCAGTTAAAGAAAAAGTAACAAGTCCAGATGCACTCTCTTCTCCTACAAACTCTAATTTAAATAAATCTGAATTATCAAATGCCAATTTCTTTTTAGGATCTAAAGAAT
>JAGOJA010000108.1 GCA_017995345.1 Flavobacterium sp. | reverse complement strand
TAAATAACAACTTTTTGTGTTGAATATTTTCAAAAGAAAAGTTTGAGTTATGAAATCCGAATCATAACGAAGTAGTAATTTACCATTCAGCACTTAAGATTTGGAGTTTATCTTTGCGAGAATAGTATTTAATTTTGAAGGTTAAATTCAAGGAGGATTTAAAGTCTTGTTTTCAATTTTTTGATTTGGAAGTTTTTTGATTGTACCACTTTTCCATCATCCGTAATCATGATGCAACTGTAATCAGGGTATTTATGGAGCAAAAGCAATCCTGTTTTTTTTCCTAAAACCATTAACGAAGTGCTCAATCCATTTGCCGTTTCAGCATTAGGTCCAAAAACGGTCACGCTACACAATCCCGTCGCCGGATAACCCGTTGCCGGATTGATGATGTGCGAATAGCGTTTGCCATCAAAAACCACAAATTTTTCATAACTGCCTGAAGTGGTAACGGCCTCTTGTTTTAAAGGAACAACAGCCAGCAGTTTTTCAGGATGAAACGGGTTGGTAATCCCAATATTCCACGCTTTCCCATTGGGTTGGGTTCCCCAAGTGCTCATATCGCCTGATCCGTTTATAATGCCAGCCGCAATGCCTTTTTTAAGCATCATATCCCGGCATTTATCGGTGGCATATCCTTCTCCTAGGGCTCCAAATCCAATTTTCATCCCCTTTATTTTGAGGAAAATGGTCGATTGAATGCTATCCAAAATTATATTTTTATAACCTACTTTTTCAACTGATTTTTTAATGGCTTCCGCCGAAGGCATTTCAGTCATGGAACCGTCAAACTTCCAGATTTTATCCATTGCAGCAAAACTAATGTCAAAACTGCCATTTGTTACTTCAGAAAACCGAATCGCTCTTTGCGTTAATTCAAAAACCTCTCTGTCCACTTTTACTGGCCTGATGCCTGCATTTTGGTTCACTTCTGAAACTTGTGAATCCAGTTTCCAGTCGGATATCAAATTTTCGATTCGGGTAATTTCAGCAATAACTTCATCGATATTTTTTTCGGACGAAAGAGAATCTTGGGTAACAATAGTAATGTCAAATCGCCCGCCCATCAGCAGCGTCGTTCTTTTTCGCAAGACTTGTCCATAACTCCCTTGACTTACAAGAAGCAACGCAATCATCAATAAAAAATATTTTCTAGACATAAATTCAGTTTCAAATAATTTGGGCGTGCCCCTTCGTAAAAACTTCGGGTCGTGCTGTACGTTCCCGCTTTTTTTATAGCGGCTGAAAAACGCCTCTCTAAAAAAGAGCTCCACTGCCATCACTCACGCAAAGCAATAACCAAACCCTATTTATATAAAAAAGGATACTATTTCAATCCAGTTTCTTTAGGTACAGGATTTAATAGCAATCCGTCAGCACTTGTCCATTTGTTTTATAATCGAAAATTGTTTTCCCCGTTTTGGTCGTACAAAGTGCATCAAGAACTGCTTCTACATCTTTTTGCATCGCAAGTGAACCACAAATTAGGATAACGCCTCCTTGCGCTAACAAATCCATGAAAAAATCAGCATCTTGTTTGATGAGATCCATTACATAATTATGATTTGCCTCACGGGATAAAGCCACCTGAAAACTTTTGAGCTGCTGCTTTTGAATCATTTCAGTAGCAAAATTTTCATATCCTAAAACCGTTTCAGTTGCCTGACGAAAACCGCAATACAAATGCGTTTCGGTTTTTTTCTTATTTTGCTCTATCATTCCCAAAAAGGGAGCAATGCCGGTTCCATTTGAAATTAGCGCCACTTTCGATGCTTTTTTAGGAAAGTGAAAAGCAGCGTTCTTTATAATTCGTGCTTTTATGACAGCGCCCGGTTCAACGCCATATAAATAGCTAGAACCCAAACCCGAAGGATGCAGTTTCACCACTAATTGCATATTTCCTTGATGACTGCCTATAGAATAAAGCCTTTCTTGATTGTCGTTTGCGGGATAAATAGCCAGCAAATCTCCCGAAGTAAATTTCAAATTTTTAATACTGCGTAACGTCAGCAAAAAGGTATGTTCAGTATCTGAAATAGCAGTTTTAGTAAGTACTACCAGTTTTTCTAAACCTTTAGGAACCCCATTATATAATGATGGAGTAGGAGAAAGAGCAATTCCACTTTTTGCACTCCATAGTTTCACCCAGTTTACAAATTCTTCAGCTGACTTGTCGTTTACGGTTTGCAACTCCAATATGCGTTCAGCCCAACTTTGATTCATCAATACGGTATCGATTTCTCGAGCAAAACCACAAAAATCAGGATACGCCTTTGAACCAAAACCGACTACCGAAACTTTGATTTTTTGCTGTTGTTCCGTTTTGTTTACAAGCGATATAAATTTGCCTGCATTATGGGGAGCATCGCCCAATCCGTGCGTTGAACTAAATACAATAAAATGTGTTGCTTTTGGATAAACCGAATAATTATTTAGTTCGGTTACGAATACTTTTTCACCATGAGCAAGCAATTGTTTCTGAATAGCATTGGCAAAAAGCAGCGTACTTCCATTCTCGGAACCTACTAATAAAATGAATTTACTTTCTTCGGGTTTGTATTTGTTTTTAATGCGACTTGCTCTTCGCTTTAGAGTCATAGCAAAACCGGAGTAGATGAAAAAGAGAATGTTTAAACTGGCTATTCCTAAAATTATCGCCCATAAAATACTAGTTCTACCAGTATGTAATTCAAGACTCAAATTTGAAGCTAAAGTTCGCATCGGAAAAGGAGTTTCACTTACTATGGCGCCAGAAATTTGGTTGACTTCTATTTCTCGGTCTTTTAATGTAATGCTATAATATTCCTCTGGATCGTCTGAAAAGGGAAATTCAATTTTTTGAACATCAGCCAAAAGTGTGTTTTTGAAAACAGAGGCATCAGTGTTTTTTACGGAAATTGGAAGCGTTACAACCTTTTCGGTTTTTTGTTCAGAATTGGATTTTTCTAGGAAAAAATTAAACTTTTCTAAGGTTAGATACGTGCCCGAAAGTGCAATTATCAGAATAGGAATCAACGATAATCGTCCTAAAAAAACATGGTAGTATTGAGCGAAATTTTCTTTTACAATTTTAGAAAACAAACTGCGAAGACTTCTTTGTCGGTTAAGTAGCAAAGCAAAACCCGAAATAGAAATCAAAACTAACAAAAAAGAAATAAATCCTATAATAAACCGACCGGTTTCCTTAAGGAATAAGGAACGATGGAGTGCCGTAGTCCATTGGATAAACGCTCCTTTTTTGATAGGTGTGCCTACTATTTTTCCTGTTCTTGGATCAATATACGCATTGACATCATTGTCCTTCTGATCAATGCCTTGTAAGCTTACAAATTGGTTGTGGTCAACACTCAATTCGGTTATTTCGGGATATGTTTTTCGAAGTACAGGAAGGGTTTCTCCAAGTGTTATTTTCTCGAAATTTTCTACTCGGTGCGATGGTATTTTCTCTTGTATGGCATCGACTGCAAGTAAAGTTCCGGTTACAGAAGCCAATACCAAAAATAGTGAAGAAAACACAGCCAAAGCAAAATGGGAGTAACGCCAAAAAGAAAGAGTCATTGATAATATATTTTAACACATAAGTCATATAAGCTTTATAATGTGTGAAAGTTTATATGACTTATATGATTTAATGCAAAAGTTGTTTATTGGTCACAGAAATAGTTTAAAACTATGCACTTTAGTGATTTCCCTTTCAGGTTTTAAAAAATTTTACCGCAGATTCGCAGATTTTTTTTTTGAGGTTATAATAAATCTGTGAATCTGCGGTTGACTTTTTATTATTATAACCGTGCAGACTTTCAGTCTGCTAAACCAAAACTATGAACTTTCAGTCCATGGTGGTTTATTTTAGATTTTGTTCAATCTCACGTAGCGAATATAGTTTTTGCCTTCTGTTTTTGCAGCAATTCCTTCGGTGGTAAGTGGGATTTCGATATCAATTGTATGGTATTTTTGGTCTTCTACTGCTGTTTCAAATCGCAATCTATAGCCTTTGTTGATTTTAGCATCTTCAATTTCTATTGTGGTGATGCTGCGATCGCCGCCAGTAGCGGAAGCTCCCGTTTTGGCACTGATGTTTTCAGGTTTTTTAGAATAGAATTTATGCCACTCTTTTAGGGTTTTGTACCATTTTTTATCCTCGCCCATGACATAAAGTGTTTTTTCATAATTCCCTTTTGGATTGATAAGCGACACCACTACATAAGCGCCTTCTCCCATATAGTTGGACATTTGGAGCATGCATTTGTATTTACTGGTTTGCGCATTTGCTTGAAAAGACAACAGGCAAAGTAGCGCCGCCGCTAGGTATGTTTTTAGTGTTGCGTTCATAGTATTATTTTAAAAATTCAACGGATATGTTGTTTTTAGTTAAAGATTCATTTTCTATTGCTAAGGCGTACGCACTTTCGTCAAACTCAGTTATGATGTCTTTTTTGGCACCATTAGCGAGAAGGTATTTCAAGATAATATCATTTTTAGAAATCATGGCTGCTTTGTGTAACGCTGTTATGCCATCGTTGTTTTTTGCGTTTACATCAATGTTTAAGTCGGTGATTTTCTTAAGTAAAGCTACGTCGTTTTTGGCTATAGCCAAATGATATAAAGTATTCCCATCTTTTTGAGGAGTTGCTAAGTTTAATCCTTTGTCTTGAAGCAACTTTGTTTTTGCTGTAAAAGGATCTTGTTCTGATGCGTTAGCGGCTTCTGGATTCGTTAGCGGTTTGTACGATTGTATTAAGTAAAAGGCCAAGTTGTTTCCGTCTTTGTCTTGAACATTTATTGTTGCTTTTTGATTTAAAAGCAAGACTACAGCTTCAGGAGTTCCTGACTTCACAGCCATTGTTAATGCCGACTCTCCTTTGTTATTTTGTAGATTGCTGTTTTTTGTAATTGGTAATAACAGTTCTAATACCGCTGTTTCTCTGGCAGCTGCAATCATTAAAGGCGTGTTTCCTTGATTGTCGGCTTTATTCGCGTCTACTCCTTTAGCTAATAGGTACTTGATGATTTCAGTTTGCTTGGGTTTACCTGCTAGGAAATGAAGTACCGTTTCTCCTGTTTTGCTAGTTACGGTTGGTTTTAATTTTAATTCTTCTACCAAGTATTTATAGGTTTCAATAGGGTTTGCGTCTCTTCTTGAGCCTTGTGCTGCAATAAGAAGTGCATTGTCATTGTACTTTACTCCTTTTTCTAGTAGTTTTTTTAAGAGTGTTATATTGCCCATTCTTGCGGCGTAATTGAAAGTTGTATTGCCATCATTGTCACTGTCTTTAAGCGACAGTCCTTTAGAACTAAAATAATTAGAAAGAGACAGGTCTTTGTCATACGGAATAGTCATAAGCAATAGGTTTGCACCGTCTTTGTATTTTTTCTTTGGGTCTATTCCAGCTTTAAAAAGTGCCTCATAAACAGCGGTGTTGCTTTGTCCGTTATTGGCGGCAAAGGTAATTGGAGTATCTCCTTTGCTATCTTCTAAATTTATATCTGACCCTTTAGCGATAAGGTAATCTACGATTGCTACATTTCCTTTGTTAGCTGCCCAATGTAAATAAATCCGACTATCATGTGTGATTTTAGTAACTTCATTGCCTGGTTGTTCCAATAAAAACTGTATTGTTTCCGTTGGTGCATCACCATTAATTGCCATAACAGTAACATCAAAAGCATTTGAAGTTGATGCTGAAGGACTGTTGCCTTTAGCAATTTCAGCTTTAACTGCGTTTACATCTGGTGTTGTTTTCCAGAATGATTGCTCCAAAAGGACATTTTTTTGCTGTGCACTAGACAATAACGAAGCGGCTAAGGCGAAAGAAATAAAAAAAATATTTTTCATAACTATTTTTATTAAAAGGGACGAATGTGTTTGTATATTACCAATTAATTACTCTCTAAATTTTTGTCAGTATAGGGCAATCAAGCCGTAAAAGTTATTTAGAATAAATAAAAACAACGCAAATATAAAAAGAAATACCTTAATAACAATTCATAATTTGAACAAGTTTTTAGCAGATTACTATTTGTTTAAGATTGTATGCAATAGTGCGTACAAAAATAAACAAGGAGTTTTTGAACGTTGGTATTTAGAATAAAAAACAACAGAAAGGTTTAAAACAATTACTTGAAATGCTGTTTTTGAAATAAAAAAACCTTGCTCTTGAAAAGCAAGGTTTGATTTTGAATGCAAAACACTGTAGTTCTTATTTTATTTTTTTCATCGAAAACGCTTCTGCACTTGGTTTTCCTTGTTGGATTCCCGAAATTTTAACCGCCAAACTGTCTGGAGTAATTTGGGTATAACTTATTTTTTGTGGATAATCGTGTTTTGGATTTTCAAAAACTACTTGATTTTCTGTTGTAGTCGTCAATTTAAAAGCAATCGGCTTGTCTTCGTTTTGTCCTTTTACGGTCGCAGTATAGATTAATAACTCTCCTTTTTGTTGCAAAGTAATAGTTTCAAAATGTATCGTATCTTTTTTTTTAATATAATAGGATTGTGCTTTAAAGGTGCTGTCGTTTACTTTTTGCCAGTTTTCTTTTAGATTACCATCCGCTGCTTTGTTTTCCCAATTGCCTAAAAGCCAACTTGTCGCTTTGATTTTTTCGTTTTTGCTTTCGTTTGAATCAGAATTTTTACAAGAAATAATGGTTAACAAAAGCAGTATAAGAGTTATTTTTTGAAACATTGGTGTCGCTATTTGATGTTGTTTTGAAATGCTAAAGTATAAAAAAATAAAATAGAGTTTCTTTTTTAGTTTTAGAATAGGAACGCAACCTTAAGAGTTTAAAAACAACTGCTGTCTAAAGGGTTACCATATAAGTCATATAAGTCATCACTTTTTAGCGTTAATTTAAAATCTTATATGGCTTATATATTTAAAATTAAAGTCATAAGCGTAGTCACTTTTTATTGTTAATTTAAAAACTTATATGGCTTATGAGTTTAAAATTAAATATATCCTCAAGTACTTTCTTTCAAAATTGAATATACCAGTTCTTTAGTTGGTTTTTGATCTTTTAGTTTTGCTCTGACGGCATCAAAAGTCACTTTGAAATCACAACCGGATTTATAATGGCTACATCCATAAGCGGTTTTTCCTTTTAACACTTTTCCATTTTGGCATTTTGGGCAGGCTAGTTCCTCTGGTATGGCTTTTGCCACTGTTTTCTTCGGTTCTAATTCAAGTTGGAAATTTTTGTCAAAGCGAAGCAAACCTTCCACAACGCCGCCATCGGTTTTGAAGTCTTTTAAGTTTACCGTTGATCCTTTTTGGAGTAATCGCAAATATTGGTTTTCGGATATTTTTTTATCAGCAAAACTATAAGGTAACAGAAAAGTACATCCCGCTTTATAATCGCCACAGCCATAAGCAGATTTTCCTTTAATAAGTGTGGCTTTTTTGCATTTTGGACAGGCTTCCGCCAAAATTCCTGCTATTTTCTTTTCCGCCACTTTAGCCACTTCTTTCTGGACATTTCCTGCATGCGAAATGTTGGCACGTTTATTTTCACTTCGTACTTCATACACCAAGACTTCAACCATGCGTTTCATATTATTGATAAATGCACCAGCGGTAAAAGTTCCTTTTTCAATATCTTTTAACTGCTTTTCCCAGGATCCAGTAAGTTCAGCTGATTTGACCAAATCATTTTGAATAGTGTTAATCAGTTGAATTCCAGTTGGTGTTGGCAATACTTGTTTTTTGTTTCGCACAATATATTGGCGTCTAAAAAGGGTTTCAATAATATTAGCTCGTGTTGACGGACGCCCAATTCCGTTTTCTTTCATCAGTTCACGTAAATCCTCATCATCAATTTGTTTTCCAGCGGTTTCCATGGCACGCAATAAGGTGGCTTCCGTAAACTGATTCGGCGGTTTGGTTTCCTTTTCTAAAAACGAAGGTTCATGTGGCCCTTTTTCGCCCACAACAAAACTCGGTAATATATCGGCTTCTTTTTCTTTGGTATTTTGATCTTCAAAAACAACACGAAATCCTTTTTTTAAGATTTCCTTTCCGGTGGTTTTAAAAGCGACATCGGCAGCTTTACCAATAACTGTCGTATTGGCGACCAAACAATCATCATAAAATACTGCAATAAATCGCTTTGTAATAATATCATAGACTTGCTGCTGATTGTATTGTAAGTTGATTTGAATCCCCGTTGGAATAATAGCGTGGTGATCGGTTACTTTTCTATCGTTGAAAACCTTGGCTGATTTTTTAATCTTTTTTTCCAAAAGCGGTTTAGTTAAGGCAGCATAATTGGTTAAATTTTGTAAAATCCCGGGTACTTTTGGATAAATATCATTGGATAAAAAAGTGGTGTCAACTCTAGGATAGGTAATTACTTTTTGTTCGTATAAAGTTTGTGCAATTTTAAGCGTTTCATCTGCCGAAAACCCAAATTTAGTATTGCAATAGACTTGTAGTCCTGTTAAATCAAACAGTTTTGGCGCAAACTCATTGCCATTCTTTTTTTCGACAGAAACAATTTCGAACTCGTTTTCTTTGACTTTATTCGCTAAAATTGCTCCGTCTTCTTTATTCAAGAAGCGACCTTCTTCATAGCTAAAAAGGGTGTCTCTATATAAAGTTTGCAACTCCCAGTACGGTTGCGGTTTGAAATTTTCTATTTCCTTCCAGCGGTCAACCACCATGGCCAAAGTTGGGGTTTGCACCCTTCCTATAGACAACACTTGTTTGTAACCGCCATGTTTTACCGTGTACAAACGAGTAGCATTCATGCCGAGCAACCAGTCGCCAATGGCTCTGGAAAACCCTGCGTAATATAGATTATCGTAGTTAGCAGATGGTTTTAGATTTTGAAAACCCTCTTTGATGGCCTCGGTGGTTAGCGAGGAAATCCACAAGCGTTGCACTTCGCCTTTGTAATTGGCTTCGTTCATCACCCAGCGCTGAATAAGCTCTCCTTCTTGTCCCGCATCCCCGCAGTTGATGACCAATGTGGCTTTGTCAAACAGGCTTTTTATTATTCTGAATTGTTTTTGAATACCCGAATTTTCGACCACTTTGGTTTCAAATTTGTCCGGAAGCATGGGCAAGTTGTTCAAATCCCAACTTTTCCAATGCGGTTTGTAATCGTTCGGTTCTTTCAAGGTGCACAAATGCCCAAAAGTGTAGGTTACAACATAGCCATTGCCTTCATAATACCCATCGTGTTTGGTATTGGCTCCTAAAACGGATGCGATTTCGCGTGCTACACTTGGTTTTTCGGCAATACAGACCTTCATTTTCTCCTACTGATTTTGAGGGTGCAAATTAGGAATTTAGAAATTGGTATTAAAAAGAAATCGGAACGAGTTATGAACGAGTAGGCAAGTCGAAGTTTTTTTAGGAGCAGAACGAATGGTGATTTCAAGGACTAATCATCCTGCTGTCCGCTGTATCTCTTCGCTGCGCTACGAGGATGTCGCTACCATCAGGTCTATTGATTTCGTCTCATTTTCATAATAACGAAAGAGA
>JAGOJA010000004.1:58141-64396 GCA_017995345.1 Flavobacterium sp. | reverse complement strand
CTATTTAAAACAGGTAATTTCATTATTTCATACATTTAAAGTGATTTTTTTAGAATACTATAACTATCGAATCCGCATCATACCTAGGATTAACCAAGTAAATAATTTCGTTATATTTTGTTTGTTTGCGTTCTAATGAAATTCTCCAAACAACTTCGAGGCTTCATTATAGGCACTTTCAAAACTCATTGGACTTATATTTGTAAATTCCTTTTGCGCCGTAAAATAGGATAATAATTTTTCCGTGGGCATATTGCCAGTTAGATCATCAGTAGCCATTGGACAACCGCCAAAACCCTGAATGGCACCATCAAAACGACGGCATCCCGCCTTGTAAGCAGCATCTATTTTCTCAAACCATTTATTTGGTGTGGTGTGAAGATGTGCTCCAAATTCTATTTCAGGATATTTTGGAATTAAATTCGAAAACAAATAGGAGATTACATCAGGAGTAGAACTGCCTATAGTGTCTGAAAGCGACAGGATTTTTACTCCCATTGCGGCCATTTTTTCAGTCCACTCTCCTACTATTTCAACACTCCAAGGATCTCCATAAGGATTTCCAAAACCCATTGATAAATACGCCACTACTTCTTTGTTGCTTTTATCAGCAATTTCCAGAATTTCTTGAAGTGTGATTAATGATTCAGCAATGGTTTTATGGGTATTCCGCATTTGGAAATTCTCAGAAATAGAAAATGGAAAGCCTAAATATTGTATTTCAGAATGTACAGAAGCTAGCCTTGCACCTTGCGTATTGGCAATAATTGCTAATAACTTGCTTCGGGTTTGAGATAAATCAAGTCGCGCGAGGACTTCGGCTGTATCCTGCATTTGCGGAATAGCTTTGGGCGAAACAAAACTTCCAAAATCAATAGTATCAAAACCTACACGCAATAACGATTGAATATAAGCCACTTTTCTTTCTGTAGGAATAAATGGTTTAATACCTTGCATCGCATCGCGTGGACATTCTATAATTTTTATTGGCTCCATAGGAAGCCAAAGATACTAAAACTTGTAAAGTTGCAAATTTATAATTTGCTAAATTTTTGAAAAACAACAACAATTGTAGGACGGGAACATCTTTTTTGACTCGATGAACTTACTTTATTTTTAAACCTCAATTATTTACAAAAACATTGTTTAGTAGTTGAATCTAGAAAATAAGAGAGTCCGAAATCAAATTAGATTTAGGACTATTATAAAGTTCTTTAAAGAAACTATTTGATTGGCAAAATAAGTGCTGAGGTTATTGCTTCCAAAATCTCAAAAGCAGTTTCTGCCATCTTATTTCCTTTGGTATCTAATAATGGATTGACCTCAACAAATTCAATACAAACGACTTTTTTAGTTTTAACAATCTGATTGATAATCGCTATAATTTCATATTGATCAAAACCTTTTGGAACCGGTGTTCCGGTTCCATCGGAAATCATGTCACAATCCATAGCATCCACATCAAAAGAAATATACAACACTTCACAATGCGTTAGTTTCAACAAGGCTTCCTCGATACAGGTTTTCAATCCTCTGTACCGCACTTCATCCACCTTATAATTTTTGATATGCAATTTTTCAATTTGCTTATCTTCCTCTTCTTCGGTATCCCGAACACCAAAATAAATTAGATTTTCAGCCAAAACTTTAGGCCCTTTATATCCAATATTTTTCATGTTTTCCCACTGTTGTTGGGTTTCCCGAGCCACTTCATTATTCTGGCAACTCAAATTATCATCACCAAGCGCCGCAGACAAAGGCATTCCATGAATGTTTCCCGATGGCGACGTGTAAGGCGAATGCAAATCAGCATGGGCATCTATCCAAAATACTCCAATATTTTGCTCCGGATACGCCGCTTTCACACCACTTAATGTTCCTAATGCCGAGGAATGATCTCCCGATAAAACAATTGGAAAATAATTCCCTTCTAAATTTTCCTTGACCGCATCACAAACCCTAGTACATTGCTCAACAACATGCTCAATCCTTTTAGCAAAAGAACTTCGATTTTTATCATATATCGAATCGTTGTGTGTTTTTACATCTTCAAATTCAAATTGATTGAAATAGTCGCTGTTATTATTAATTGCAGCAATTTCGATAGCATCAATTCCTAAATCGGAACCTCTTGTACCTGCTCCTATATCGGATCGGTTCTTTATTAATTTTATTGCTTTCCCCATTCTGTTACAAATTATCTAAAATCGTTTAAAGCTCTTTCGATAATAGCCAAACATTCGTGTATTTGAGATTCCGTAATTACCAATGGCGGTGCCAAACGGATCTTATTACCATGTGTTGGCTTAGCCAATAAACCGTATTCGCTAAATTTCATACAAATATTCCATGCCAGATCTGACTCCTCATCACAATCCACAACAATTGCATTCAATAATCCTTTACCTCTAACCAATGTAATTAATGAATTTTTAGAAGCAATAGCGTTGAGTCCAGTTCTTAAAACTTCACCCAAGTGCGCCGCATTTTGCGCCAAATTTTCATCTTTCACTACTTCAAGTGCAGCTATAGCAACAGCAGCTGCGATTGGGTTTCCACCAAAAGTAGAGCCGTGTTGTCCTGGTTTAATGACGTTCATAATAGCATCATCCGCTAAAACTGCCGAAATTGGATAAACACCTCCAGAAATAGCTTTCCCTAAAATTAAAATATCGGGTTGTACATTTTCATGATTCACAGCTAATAATTTACCTGTACGCGCAATTCCTGTTTGCACTTCATCAGCAATAAACAAAACATTATGGGCTTCACAAAGTGCTTTCGTTTTTGCCAAATATCCTTCGGTAGGCACATAAACTCCAGCTTCGCCTTGAATAGGTTCTACTAAAAATCCAGCAATATTTGGAGTTGATTTTAATACATTTTCTAATGCTTCAACATCGTCGTATGGAATTTTTATAAAACCGGCGGTAAATGGTCCAAAACTTTTACGGGCCGTTTCATCATTTGAAAACGAAATGATTGTTGTCGTTCTTCCATGAAAATTGTTTTCACAAACGATAATTTGCGCTTGATTTTCAGGAATTCCTTTTACCTCATACGCCCATTTTCTACATAATTTCAAAGCGGTTTCAACTGCTTCTGCACCCGTATTCATGGGCAGCACTTTATCAAAACCAAAATACTTGGTTACATATTCTTCGTAATGCCCTAATTGATCATTATAAAAAGCACGGGAAGTCAACGTCAATGTTTGTGCTTGTTTAACCATAGCACCAACAATTTTTGGATGACAATGCCCTTGATTTACGGCGGAATATGCCGATAAAAAATCAAAATATTTTTTCCCATCCACATCCCAAACACAAACACCTTCGCCTCTTTCTAAAACTACAGGTAAGGGATGGTAATTGTGAGCTCCGTATTGGTTCTCCTTTGTGATAAACGCTTCCGATTTTGAAGAAAGATTGTGTGTTTTAAGTGTCATGATATCTTAATTTTAATACTGTAAGTTACAAAACTACTGTTTTTTTTTAAATAGGCAATAAAAATAAATATTTTGACTTTAATAAGGATACTATTTAAAAATATTAATTATTTTTGATTAAAAATAAGTCACTTATCAAAAACTACAATTCAATTTACAGATGTATTTCGAAATAAATAAAAATAAGTACTTTTATACCGATACTAAAGCATCATTTATAATTAAAAAAACATGGAGATAGTAGACGAATTCGATATCAAAATTATCAAAGAGCTAGAGAAAGACGGAAGAATGGCGTACTCTGCCATTGCAACCAATTTAAAAATATCTAATACAATGGTGCATCAACGTATCAATAGATTGATTGAGCAAGGAATACTTACCGGGATAAAACCAATTATTGATGAAAAAAAAGTAGGCTATGACTGGGGCGCATTTACTGGAATTACCTTAAATAAAGATCAAGATTCTGGTAGAATTATCGAAGAATTGAAAAATATTCCAGAAATAACAGAATGCTATTATATCACTGGGTCATTCACTCTTTATATTAAAATCATAGCCAAAGATCATGAACACATGCGAAAAATTCTGTACGAAAAAATAGATACGATTCCTGGTATCGCTAAAACCGATTCTATAATTGAATTGGGATGCGCTTTTAAGCGAAATGTAAGTCTCTAACGTAATATCCAACTAAAAATGAAGTATTTCTGCAATCCTATACTAGTAGCCATTTTAGTTTTTTGTTTTAGTTCTCCCGTA
The DNA here is from genome assembly GCA_017995345.1 of Flavobacterium sp. Classification (GTDB taxonomy): domain Bacteria; phylum Bacteroidota; class Bacteroidia; order Flavobacteriales; family Flavobacteriaceae; genus Flavobacterium. Next base: position 60,183 of record JAGOJA010000004.1, on the reverse strand, counting down.
TTTTCACAAAACACAACTACTAAAGAAATTGAAAGATTAAAAAAAATCGCACAAGAAGTGACCATTATCAGGGACAATTGGGGAATAGCACACGTGTATGGAAAAACAGATGCTGATGCCGTTTTTGGAATGCTCTATGCGCAATGCGAAGATGATTTCAAACGGGTAGAAATGAATTACATTGAAAAACTGGGGCGCCTTTCAGAAATCAATGGAAAATCGGTTTTGTACAATGATTTAGAAATTAAACTCTTAATTGATGTCGAAGAAGCTAAAGCCGATTATAAAAAAGCAGCTCCTTGGTTGAAAAAATTATTAAACAGTTATGCAGACGGAATCAACTTTTACCTGCACAATCACCCCGAAGTAAAGCCTGCTTTATTGACTCGTTTTGAACCTTGGTTTCCGCTACTTTGGACAGATGGCAGTATTGGAGCCATAAGTACCGCTGATCTTTCTACTGGAGAATTGAAAGCTTTTTATTCTGGAAACACAGATAAAGTGGCGTACATAGAACGGGAAAAAGACGTGCAAACTGGCTCCAACGGATTTGCAATTGCGCCTTCAAAAACGGCGTCTGGAAATGCCATCTTGTACATTAATCCGCACACCACCTTTTATTTTAGACCCGAAATACAAATGAGTAGCGAAGAAGGATTGAATGCCTACGGAGCAGTTACTTGGGGGCAATTTTTTATTTACCAAGGGTTTAACGAAAACTGTGGCTGGATGCATACCTCATCAAATGTAGATGTAGCCGATATGTATGCCGAGGAAATTATAACCAAAAACAATAAACTATTTTACAAATACGACGACAAATTAGTTCCGGTTATAGAAAAAAAAATAACCATCAAGTATCTGGAAAACGGGAAACTTATTCCTAAAACATTCAATACCTATTTTACCAATCACGGTCCAATAATGGCCAAAAGAGACGGAAAATGGATTAGCTTAAAATCGAAAAATCGTTCGATGAAAAGTTTGGAGCAAAGTTGGATTAGAACAAAATCCAAAAGTTTTGAGGACTATAAAAAAGCAATGGATTTGAAAGCCAATACCTCAAACAATACTGTTTATGCGGATAAAGAAGGAAATATTGCCTACTGGCATGGAAATTATATTCCTATTAGAGACAAAAATTTCAATTGGTCCAAAGTAATGGACGGCACAACACCAGTGACACAATGGAAAGGATTACACGAAGTTTCAGAAACGGTGCATTCCTACAATCCTATAAACGGTTGGTTACAAAACTGCAATTCAACGCCATATTCGGTAGCAGGTGCAAATAGTCCGAAAGAGGAAAATTACTTGCCCTACATGGCACCAGATGGAGAAAGTTTCAGAGGATTAAATGCAGTTCGATTATTAAGTAAAGGCAATGCCTATACTTTAGATAAAGTAATTGCTGACGGTTATGACACAAAATTGACCGCTTTTGAATTTTTACTTCCATCGTTACTTTCTAGTTTCGAGAAAAATATCAGCACAGAGGATCCTCTTTATACTGAACTATTAGAACCGATAACCCTATTGAAAAATTGGGATTATTACGCCAGAGAAAACTCTGTTGCCACAACCTTGGCTATAGAATGGGCCTATAAATTAAACCCAATTATTCAAAAAGTATATACAAATGAAGGGGAAATGGACCAAGTGGAAAATACCCTGAATTTTGCAAAAAATGCCGATCCAGACCAATTGATTCCTCAACTACAGATAGTTATAAATGAATTGAAAATTAAATTTGGCACTTGGCAAATTCCTTGGGGAGAAATCAATCGTTTCCAAAGAACTTCCGGTGATATCGCTATGATTTACAACGATGGACTGGAAAGCTTACCTATTGGATTAGGACCAGCGATTTGGGGAAGTTTACCCGCTTTTAAAAGCAATTATCAAAAAGACACTAAAAAACGCTACGGAACGAACGGAAACAGTTTTGTTTGTGCAGTAGAATTTGGACCAAAAATAAAAGCAAAATCATTACTTGCTGCAGGAAACAGCGGTGATCCTAAATCAAAACATTTTTACGACCA
>JAGOJA010000004.1:40920-58041 GCA_017995345.1 Flavobacterium sp. | reverse complement strand
AAACACTTCCAATATGAAAAATATTATTTTTGCCTTTTTAGGGTTACTATTGTTTTCTCCTGGTGCCGTTGCCCAATTGAAAGCAGTACCCTACACAGATGGAAATCAAAAATTAAAAGGTTTGCAAATTGCTCCTAAAAAAGCAGGCAAAATGAAACCCGGAATACTGATTCTTCCCGCTTGGAAAGGAATTGATACTCATTCCAAACAATCAGCAGAAAAACTATCAAAGATGGGGTATTATGCATTTGTAGCGGATATTTATGGGGAAGGAAATTACCCTACAACCACCCAAGAAGCTGGAAAGCTATCTAGTTTTTACAAAAGCAATATCGCAGATTATCAAAGGCGAATTCAACTTGCTTTAGATCAATTAGTAAAAGCGGGTGCAAACCCAGATAATATTGTTGTCATTGGTTACTGTTTTGGCGGAACTGGTGCCCTTGAAGCGGCAAGAGCAGGAATGAAAATTCAAGGAGTCGTTTCTTTTCACGGTGGTTTAGGACGTGATACAGCAAGAGCAAACAATCCAATTACAGCAAAAATTTTAGTATTACATGGCGCTGATGACCCTTATGTTCCAGCAACCGAAATAGCTGCTTTTCAACAAGAAATGCGTGATACAAAAGCCGATTGGGAAATGATTTATTACTCAAATTCCGTTCATGCTTTTACAGAGCCTGAAGCAGGAAACGACAATTCAAAAGGAGCAGCTTATAATGAAAAAGCGGCAAAGCACTCTTGGGAACGTATGAGCTCGTTCTTAAAAGAAATTTTGAAATAGTTTAAAAAAATAACTTTTTAAAACGGTATAAGTTCTAGATTTTTGTTAGTTTTATATATTACAATTCAACAAAAATCTAGAATTTATACTGTTTTTTTATGTCCAAAAGTAAAATTCGAAACGACAAAACCTGTCTGAACTGCAGATACGTGGCAGCAAATAGATTCTGTCCTAATTGCGGACAAGAAAACACGGATACCAGAAAGACGTTTCACCACCTCTTTATCCATTTTTTTGAGGATTTAACGCATTATGAAAATGCTTTTTGGAGAACCATAAAAAATCTTTTATTCAAACCCGCTACCTTAACAAAAGAATACCTTTCCGGAAAACGATTGTCTTATTTGGCTCCAGTTCGCCTTTATATCTTCATCAGCTTTATCACGTTTCTATTAATTACCATTTTCCCGCGTGAAACCAGTTCTTCCGAAAAAAAAGTTGAAAAAGAAGTTGTAATTACCACAAAAAACAAATCATTTCAGAACAATACGCCCAGAAATGATTCAATTATAAATAGTCAAACTGATTCAAAAGACGAAAATCAAATATTTAATTTTGGATACGAATCCGTGAAACAATTAGACTCTATTCAGAAACATGCTCCAGAATCAGAGAAGCTATCGGATTTCAGTTATTGGATCAATAAAAAAATTCAAACTGTTAAAGAAAACAACACCCAAGGCGAAATTATTGAAAAATTTATAAACTCCTTTACCCATAACTTGCCCAAAGTGCTGTTTGTATTTATGCCAACCTTTGCTTTTTTTCTTTGGCTTTTCCACAATAAAAAGCGATGGTACTACTTTGATCATGGTATTTTCACATTACATTATTTTTCCTTTTTATTATTGCTATTTTTGCTGCTGTTCTTAATTAACAATGGGTTTTCACTATTTTCAGAATCGAGTCTTGTTTCTTTCCTCCAAATAACAATTAATTTCATAGGAATCGGCTGGATGGTTTATTATTTCTTTCCCGCGCACCATCGTTTTTATGGGGAAACTCGCTTTATTTCATTTCTAAAAAGTAGCCTATTGTTTTTCATTAACTTCATATTAATCATTATTATCTTAACCTTTTACGCCATTTACACCTTTATCAATTTACATTAAAAAAATGAAAAAAATCCCTTTATTAGTTTTACTATTTGGTTTAACCATAAGCTGCAATTCTCAAAAAGTTAGTCATACTTCTGTTGACCCTACAAAATACATGAACACAATCACAGCTGACGAACTAAAAACACATCTATACATTGTTGCTTCCGATGAGATGGAAGGGCGCCAAACGGGCTCTGCTGGTCAGAAAAAAGCAGGTGTTTACCTCATCAATCAATATAAAAAACACACCATTCCATTTCCAACTGGTGCTTCTAACTATTACCAAAAAATTCCGGCTGCTTTCCTAAATGCAAAACGCAATGAAAACTTACCGGATTCTGAAAACATTTGGGCCTACATTGAAGGTTCTGAAAAACCAAATGAAGTACTTGTGATTTCAGCTCATTACGACCATGTAGGGACAAAAGACGGAAAAATATATAATGGTGCTGATGATGATGGCTCAGGAACCGTAGCTTTACTTGAAATTGCGCAAGCATTCCAAATTGCTAAAAAAGAAGGACACGGCCCTAAACGTTCCATATTGTTTCTTCATGTTACCGGCGAAGAACACGGTTTGCATGGTTCGAGATATTACTCCGAAAATCCTTTATTCCCTTTAGCTAATACAATAGCAAATATCAATATTGATATGATAGGCCGACGTGATGAAGCACACGCAGACAGCAATAATTACGTGTATGTCATTGGTGCAAACCGACTATCAACAGATTTAGATGTCATTTGTACTGCTGCAAATGCCAAATACACTAATTTGGTTTTGGATTACAAATTTAATGATCCAAAAGACCCAAATCATTTCTACGAGCGTTCTGACCACTACAATTTTGCAAAAAACGGAATTCCGTCTGTTTTCTTTTTCAATGGCGTACATGCGGATTACCACAGACATACTGACACTCCGGACAAAATTGAATATGATGCGTTGACCAAAAGAGCACAATTTGCATTTGTAACCGCTTGGGAATTGGCAAACCGCACTGAAAGACCAATTGTCGATAAAAAGTAGATTGAATACTTGGCACATCCGATTTCCGAAGTGTCCTTTAAAAACAAAACAGTCTTAACTTTACCCCACAAAAAAAGCCTTGAATTTCTTCAAGGCCTTTGCTTTCTGGGTGGGAGACGGGGCTCGAACCCGCGACCCTCGGTACCACAAACCGATGCTCTAACCAACTGAGCTACAACCACCATTTGCTTAGCGGTGGCAAATATACGACATAAGTTTACTTCTGCAAATATTTTTTTCAAAAATTTACATCAAATTCACATCAAATCGGCTAAGCTATTGACTGCCAAATATCTTTCTACTGTAAAACCCTCCGCATGATCTACTCCCGTGAGCCTTCCTAAGTCTCTGGAACGGTAATTCAGGCTTTCAAAGAAGTTTTTACTGGTTATTGGTGACTCTGGTTCATCCGAATTTGCATCATAGAATTGAGAGCTGTATGCCAAAATCGATTCTATTTTTTTATCAGTGAAACCTGTAATGTCAACTACAAAATCTGGTTCTATATTTTTCCATTGTATGTAGTGGTAAACTAACTTTGGTCGCCAAGCCGTTTGTTTCTCTCCTTTTAATGTGGTTTCAACCTTTATTAATCCTGATAAAAAACAAGCGTCAGAAACTAGCTTACTCCCTTTTGCATGGTCAATATGACGATCCTCAGTCGCATTACACAAAACAATTTCCGGTTGGTACTTGCGAATCATTTTTATGATTTCTAATTGGTGTTTTTCATCATTAACAAAAAAACCATCTCGCATTTCTAAATTTTCCCGTGCTGAAACACCCAGGATTTTTGCAGCAGCATTCGCTTCCTGATCTCTAATTTCAGCGGAACCTCGAGTTCCTAATTCGCCACGAGTTAAATCAATAATTCCGACCGTCTTTCCTAAGGATATTTCTTTCAAAATGGTTCCTGCACAACCCAACTCTACATCATCAGGATGCGCTCCAAAAGCTAATATATCTAGTTTCATTGTTTTCTATTTATTTTTTTTAAAGTATTTAGGGCTACATGGGCCACCTTATATTATTTGTTTACAAGACCTTTTTTATCGTCATTGATTTATTGACACTCTCCTCCCACTCTTTTTCAGGAATACTATCTTTTGTGATGCCGCAACCCATATACAAATGAGCCTTTGAATCCTCAATTTGCATACACCGCAAATTTACAAATAAATCAGAACTCCTGGAATTAGTAGAAAAACTACTGTTCAATTCCCCTAGAAAACCGCTATAAAAATGCCTGTCGTGCGGTTCATTTTCCAAAATAAAAGCTTTAGCACTATTTTTTGGCAACCCACAAACGGCTGGCGTAGGATGCAACAAATGAATGACTTTTTGCAGGCTGGAATCAGAATTCAAACGTCCCGAAATATCCGTTCTTATGTGCCAGATACTGCCCGCTTTGATGCTGTAAGGCTCCGTCACTACAACTTCGGAAGCCACACTTTCCAGTTTTGAAACAATATAATCCGTTACAAATTGCTGTTCTTCTTTTTCCTTTTTCTCCCAAATAATTTCGGACGAACCCATATCTTTCTGTGTTCCTGCCAAAGAAATCGTTTCAAAAACAGTATCGTTTGCTTTCAATAATTGCTCCGGTGTAGCACCCAACCAAGTTCCAATTTTTGGATGGTAAAAACAATACACGAAAGTAGATGGATAAAGCTGAACTAATTTTTCAAAAGCAGAAAGAAGATCAAAATCAGCTACTGCAACGGTTTCCTTTCGGGATAGCACTACTTTGTTGAATTCGTAGTTTTTTATACACTGAATCCCTTTGGCGACTAAAGCTTCAAAATTACTTTTAGCTACCAAATCAACAACCGTAAATTCATTCAGAGAAACTCGGCTTTCTTTTTTATCCAAAGTAAACTTTAAAACCTCCGATTCGTTTTCAGGAATCAAGTAGTTTTTTTCTCCATCAAAAGAGGATAAAACAAATCCTTTTTCATTAAAATCAGCAACTTGAAATAGCGTATCATTTCGCTGAAAAAAACCAATCATTTCCTTTGAATTGGGTTTACAATACAATACAAAAGGAAGTTTTTCTTGAAACTGTTTTTTAGCTTTCGCAACTATTGCTTCCATTATTTATCTCCACTTTTTCTTCTTGGCAAAACCATATTTGTTAGCTTACAAAGCGAAATTAGAGCATTGTTTTCATCAGTAATCTTAATTTCCCAAAGATGAATACTTCTGCCCTTGTGGACGATTCTTGCCGTTGCCGTTACCATTCCGTCTCGTTTTGCTTTCAAATGATTGGCTGAAATCTCGATACCGCGAATTTCACTTAGCTCGGAATTCACAAATAGCATAGATGCCGCGCTGCCCACACTTTCTGCCAAAGCCACTGAAGCACCTCCGTGTAGTAATCCCATTGGCTGATGCACAGAAGAATTCACGGGCATTGTAGCTACTAAAAAATCTTCTCCTGCATCAGTATATTCAATATTTAAGGTTTGCATTAAGGTATTTTTAGAAACTTGATTGCAATATTGAAGTATTTTTTCTTTGTCGAATGTCATGTTATTGGCTTTAAAAATGTAAAATTAAATAAAAGATAAGTCACAAAATAGTAATTACAATTGTTATTCTGATTTCGAAATAGATTTTTCCTATTTTTACAAAAAAATCAACCCGATGCGTCCCAAAATAATCTTATTTTTTATTGGAGTAGTATTATCTATTTGCTCTTGTCGTTCTGATTTTGAGACCGTAGCCAGTACAGGCGATTTAGAGTTTTCTAAAGACACTATTTATCTCGATACCGTTTTTACAAACATTGGTTCCAGCACGTACCGACTCAAAGTATACAACAAAAGTAAAAAAGACATCAACATTCCTACTATTAAATTAGGCAAAGGATTGAACTCCAAATACCGAATGACCGTTGATGGAATGCAAGGAACAAATGGAAAAATTTTTAACAATGTGGTTCTTTTAGCGAAAGACAGTTTGTATATTTTCATAGAAACCACTGCAACAATCACTGATGCTAATCCAACCGATTTTTTATACACCGATCAAATTCAGTTTGACAGTGGCGAAAATCTTCAAAATGTGGAACTCGTAACCCTTATTCAAGACGCCATTTTCCTTTATCCAAAACGTTTTGCAGATGGAACTACCGAAACACTTCCTATTGGAGACGAAAAAATTGATGGTTTTTATCTTGATGAAAACGACCCTATAAACGGAAATGAATTGCAGTTTACCAATGATAAACCGTACGTAATTTATGGTTATGCGGCAGTTCCTTCGGATAAAACGGCCACTTTTGAGGCTGGAACCAGAGTTCATTTTCATGCTAATTCAGGACTTATTATAGCCAAAAACGCCTCTATCAATATTAATGGAACTCCCTCAGCAACTGAAAAACTAGAAAACGAAGTTGTTTTTGAAGGCGACCGTTTAGAACCTGGTTTTGCAAATGTACCTGGACAATGGGGCACTATTTGGTTGACAGATGGCAGCACGAATAATAAAGTAAATCACCTCACAATAAAAAACGCAACAATTGGCTTGTTGATTCAAAACAATGATGGGACAACTGTTTCTATCAAAAATACCCAGATTTACAACAGTAGCAACTACGGAATTTTGGCGCAGACCGCAAAAATAAATGGCGAAAACCTAGTTATCAACAATGCTGGTTTAGCTAGTTTAGCTTGTACTTATGGCGGAAATTATTCGTTTACACATGCTACGTTCAACAATAACTGGAATAGTTCAAAACAAGTGGCGGTTTTGGTTAGCAACTATATTTCAGGAGCAATTCCAGAAGCGAAAGCACTAACTATGGCAACATTCAACAACTGTATTATTTATGGGTCGTACTCCAACGAAATGAGTTTAACCCGTAAAACAGGAGCTGCGTTTGAATACCAATTCAATAATTGTTTGATTAAATTTGATAACGTATCCAACCAATTCACGACGAATGCTGACTATCAATTCAATACAGATAGCGCACATTACAACGCAATACTTTTGAACAAGGATCCAAAATTCTTTAATACCTCACAGAACAAATTCAATATTGACGCAACTTCGGCTGCTTTCGCTAAAGGGAATTCGGCATATCTTATTCCGTTGGATATTTTAGGAAACACGAGAAGTTTACCGCCGGATTTGGGCGCGTACCAAAACAATGTTTTCCCAAAATGATTTTTTAAAGTCTTTGCTTTTCACATTTGCTCGTACTATTTTTTTAAACTAAATTTGCACCGTAATACAACAAACTACACAAGATGATCCATTTCTTTGAAAACCAAAGCAAAACTGTTTTTGCAGTACAAACGCAAAACACCCCGAATTCAGTCGGGATTTCAGCTCAAGACATTTCAAAACTCAACTGGCTTTTTGCCGATTCAAATAAAATAGAAAAATCCGTACTGACGGATTTTTTTGTTGGTCCTCGCGCCACCATGATAACGCCATGGAGTACTAATGCTGTAGAAATTACCCAAAACATGGGAATATCTGGTATCATTAGAATCGAAGAATTTCAAAAAGTAGCAGCTGATTTTTCTGATTTTGACCCGATGCTTTCGCAAAAATACGCCGAGTTGAATCAAGATATTTTCACGATCAACATACTTCCAGAAGCTATTTTGGACATCGATGATATTGCTGCTTACAACAAACAAGAAGGACTGGCTTTAAGTCCGGAAGAAGTAGACTATTTAGATAATTTAGCGATTAAATTAGGACGAAAACTAACCGATTCTGAAATTTTTGGTTTCTCACAAGCCAACTCAGAACACTGTCGTCATAAGATTTTCAACGGAAAATTTATCATTGATGGCAAAGAAAAAGAATCGTCTTTATTCAAATTAATCAAGAAAACATCACAGGACAACCCGAACGATATTGTTTCGGCTTACAAAGATAATGTGGCTTTTGTAAAAGGGCCGCGTGTGCAACAATTTGCTCCAAAAAGTGCTGACAAACCTGATTTTTATGAAGTAAAAGAATTTGATTCGGTTATTTCATTAAAAGCAGAAACGCATAATTTCCCCACAACGGTAGAGCCTTTCAACGGAGCTGCAACTGGTTCTGGTGGAGAAATCCGTGACCGTTTAGCCGGTGGGCAAGGTTCATTACCTATGGCAGGAACGGCAGTTTATATGACTTCTTATTCTCGTTTAGAATCCTTCGACCACGCTCAGGATAATAGACCATGGGAAAACGGCATGGCCGAAAGAAAATGGTTGTATCAAACTCCAATGGATATTTTGATCAAAGCGTCAAATGGAGCTTCTGATTTTGGAAATAAATTTGGGCAACCGTTAATTTCAGGTTCTATCTTAACTTTCGAACACGAAGAAGACACGCGCAAGCTAGGTTTCGACAAAGTGATTATGCAAGCAGGTGGAATTGGTTACGGAAAATTAGATCAAGCGATTAAGAAAAAACCACAAACCGGAGATAAAATTGTAATCCTTGGTGGTGAAAATTATAGAATCGGAATGGGTGGAGCTGCAGTTTCCTCAGCAGATACCGGCGCTTTTAGTTCAGGAATTGAATTAAACGCGATTCAACGTTCGAATCCAGAAATGCAAAAACGCGCTGCTAATGCCATTCGTGGTTTGGTAGAAAGCGATGTTAATCCAATTGTTTCCATTCACGATCACGGCGCAGGTGGACATTTAAATTGTCTTTCGGAATTAGTCGAAGATACGGGTGGATTAATTGATTTAGACAAATTGCCGGTGGGAGATCCTACTCTTTCTGCAAAAGAAATCATCGGTAACGAATCTCAAGAAAGAATGGGATTGGTTATTGCTAAAGAAAACATCGATTTATTACAAAAAATTGCCAACCGCGAACGCGCGCCAATGTACCAAGTGGGTGACGTAACCGGAGACCACCGTTTTACTTTTGAATCAAAATCAACAGGTGCTAAACCTATGGATTTTGCTTTGGAAGACTTTTTTGGAAGTTCGCCAAAAGTGGTGATGACAGACCAAACAATTGTTAGAAACTATACTGATTTAGAATACAATATAAGAAATATCTCCACGTATTTAGAGCAAGTCCTTCAACTTGAAGCGGTTGCTTGTAAAGACTGGTTAACCAACAAAGTTGACCGTTGTGTAGGTGGTAAAGTTGCTAAACAACAATGCGCCGGTCCATTGCAATTGCCATTGAACAACTGTGGTGTAATGGCCTTAGATTATCAAGGGATAGAAGGAGTTGCCACTTCAATTGGTCACTCTCCTGTTGCGGCCTTAATTGACCCTGTTGCTGGAAGCAGAACCGCAATTGCTGAAGCATTGTCTAACATTGTTTGGGCTCCAATAAAAGATGGATTAGACGGACTTTCATTGTCTGCTAACTGGATGTGGGCTTGTAAAAACGAAGGAGAAGATGCCCGTTTGTACGCAGCAGTAGAAAGTTGTTCCAATTTTGCAATTGAATTGGGAATCAATATTCCAACCGGAAAAGATTCTCTTTCAATGAAACAAAAATATCCAAATGATGAAGTAATCGCACCGGGAACGGTAATTATTTCGGCAGGTGGAAATTGTACTGATATTAGAAAAGTTGTAGAACCCGTTTTACAAAGAGACGGCGGTTCTATTTATTACATCAATTTATCGCAAGATGATTTCAAATTAGGCGGTTCATCGTTTGCACAAACTTTGAATACTATTGGAAAAGATGCACCAACAATTAAAGATGCTGCTTTTTTCAAAAGAGCGTTCAATACAATGCAAGAATTAATTCTTGACAATCAAATTCTGGCTGGACACGATATTGGAAGTGGTGGTTTGATTACCACTTTATTGGAAATGTGTTTTGCCGATATGAATTTAGGAGCTAAAATAGATTTCTCTGTTTTCGAAGAAAAAGACATTATCAAATACCTTTTTGCAGAGAATATTGGAATTGTGTTCCAAGCCAAAGACGATGCGACTTTAGAAAATAAATTAAGTGCCAATAATGTTTCTTTCTATAAATTAGGAACGGTAACTGCTGACGAAATGTTGAACTTTGGTCCTTGTGGATTGAGTATTCCAAAACACAGAGACATCTGGTTCAAGACCTCATTCTTATTAGACCAAAAACAATCGAAGAATGGAACGGCTCAAGCGCGTTTTGATAATTATAAAAACCAAGCTTTACAATATACTTTTCCAACACATTTTACTGGAAAAGCACCAATCACTTCGAGCGCAGTCGAGAAACCAAAAGCAGCTATTATCCGTGAAAAAGGAAGCAACTCAGAGCGTGAAATGGCAAATGCGATGTTCTTAGCTGGTTTTGATGTAAAAGATGTTCACATGACCGATTTAATTTCAGGTCGTGAAACTTTGGAAGACATTCAGTTCATTGGAGCCGTTGGAGGATTCTCTAATTCGGATGTTTTAGGTTCTGCCAAAGGCTGGGCTGGAGCATTCAAATACAATGAAAAAGCAAATACAGCCTTGAAAAACTTCTTTAAAAGAGAAGACACTTTATCAGTTGGAATCTGTAATGGATGTCAATTGTTTATGGAATTGGAAATGATTAATCCAGAGCATGAAATACACGGAAAATTGTTGCACAACGAGAGTCATAAACACGAAACTATTTTTACATCGGTAACGGTACAAGAAAACAATTCGGTGATGCTTTCGTCGTTAGCAGGAAGTACACTTGGAGTTTGGGTTTCGCATGGCGAAGGGAAATTTAATTTACCAATGGGGGAAGAAAATTATAATATTGTATCAAAATATGCCTACGAAGGCTATCCGGCAAATCCTAATGGTTCTGATTACAACACAGCTATGCTTTGTGATAAAACAGGACGCCACTTGGTTATGATGCCTCACATTGAGCGTTCTACATTTCAATGGAATTGGGCCTATTATCCAAAAGAAAGAAATGATGAAGTTTCGCCTTGGCATGAAGCCTTTGTCAATGCCAGAAAATGGATAGATAAAAAATAATACACACTGTTTTTTAGTAAATTTATAAAAGCGTTCACCGATAGTGAACGCTTTTTTTAGTAAATTTATTAACTAAACTCAATTTAAAGAAATCGATTTCGCTGAATACCAACAATTTAGTTGAAACGTAATATTTAATTTAAATAAAGTTAAACTTATTGTTAATTTTTACTTAATTTGCCATAAATTTCAATATTTTATATAATGATAAATATCACTCGACTTTTTGATTTCCCATATTATCAGCAAGAAAAATTCAACATTCCAGGAGCTTTGGTTACTAAGCATAATGGTGTTTGGGAAAAAACATCCTCAACTGAATATATCAACAAGGCCAATACGATTTCAAGAGCATTGATTCGGATGAATATCCAAAAAGATGATAAAATTGCTGTAATTTCTACTAATAACAGAACCGAATGGAATATTATGGATATTGGTATCTTGCAAACAGGTGCTCAAAACGTCCCTATTTACCCTACCATTTCGGAAGATGATTATGAATATATTTTGAATCATTCTGGGGCAATTTATTGTTTTGTATCTGACGAAGAAGTTCTTAGAAAAGTAAATTTAATTCGAGATAAAGTTCCTTCATTAAAAGAAGTGTACACATTCAACACAATTGAAGGTGCTAAAAACTGGACTGAGCTACTTGAATTAGGTAAAGATCAAAGCAACCAAGATAGTGTTGAAGATCGTAAAAACAACGTAAAACCAGAAGATTTAGCTACCATTATTTACACTTCTGGAACAACTGGAAAACCAAAAGGAGTTATGCTTTCGCATCACAATATTGTCTCTGATGTATTGAGCAGCTCATCTAGAATCCCATTTGAACCCGGCACGAGTGTAGCGTTGAGCTTCTTGCCAGTATGCCACATTTTTGAACGAATGATTTTATATCTATACCAATATTATGGTGTTTCAATATATTTTGGAGAATCAATTGATAAAGTTAGCGACAATATCAAAGAGGTAAAACCAAACGTAATGTCGGCCGTACCAAGACTTCTAGAGAAAGTATATGATAAAATTTATGCCAAAGGAACTGAATTAACCGGAATTAAAAAAAGTCTTTTCTTTTGGGCAATTGATTTAGGCTTAAAATACGAACCTTACGGAGCCAATGGAGCTTGGTATGAATTCCAACTCAAAATTGCTCGTAAATTAATTTTCAGCAAATGGAAAGAAGGTTTGGGTGGAAATTTAGATTTAATGGTTTCCGGAAGTGCCGCCTTACAACCTCGATTAGCCCGAATTTTTGCAGCCGCTGAAATTCCGGTAATGGAAGGATATGGATTAACCGAAACCTCGCCTGTTATATCTGTAAACGACATGAGAAATAGAGGATTCAAAGTAGGAACTGTAGGAAAGGTGATTGATAATGTTGAGGTGAAAATTGCCAGCGATGGAGAAATACTTTGCAAAGGACCTAACGTGATGATGGGTTATTATAAAGATGAAAAACTTACTAATGAGGTGATAATTGATGGATACTTCCATACCGGTGACATCGGCGAAATTGATAGTGATGGATTCTTAAAAATCACAGATCGTAAAAAAGAGATGTTCAAAACATCAGGAGGAAAATATATTGCACCTCAAATCATCGAAAACACTATGAAACAATCTCGTTTCATTGACCAAATCATGGTTATAGGAGACGGACAAAAAATGCCTGCTGCATTCATTCAACCTAATTTTGATTTTGTAAAAGAATGGTCTAAGATTCATAAACTAAACATTGGGAACACTAATACAGAAATTATTTCTAATGAAAAAGTTATTGAACGAATTCAAGAAGAGATTGACTTATATAACAAAAAATTTGGTCATTGGGAACAAATCAAACGTTTTGAGCTCACACCTGAAATTTGGTCTATCGAAGGCGGAGAATTAACTCCTACATTAAAGCTAAAACGAAAAGTAATAATCGATAAGTATAAAGATTTATTCCAAAAAATCTATAGCTAGATTATAGAAAAAAGCCACTTCACCTACTTCATTCTACTTTTGATAGATGCATATTAAAAAGGGTCAAAAATACTTCAACCAAAAAACCACGAATTTAAGTTCGTGGTTTTTTGGTTTTTAAAGGAAATTAAAAAAAAGGAGAACACTATTCTAAAAATAAATACCTCAACAAGGATTAAAATTTTAAATGGTATCGTTATGAATTTCTTTTATTTTTGAAATCAAAATAAATGTTTCTAACAGTTGTTTTTTATGAGGGATGCCATTAACCGACTTATAAGAATGCAGTCCAAAAAATAATTACCTATAAAAAACGGTGTAATTTGCTCTATTTCAGTGGCTTTTTTCTATATTTATTACTTTTTAACAAAATTTATTTTAATATATTATGCATGCATAGTATTTTTTATTATATTTGAAATCGATATAGTTTTTATGAAAGACAAAACAATAGATTACATTTTACGTGCAACCTGGCAAGCAGTTTCACGAATGTACAATGAAGAAGCAGCTAAATACGGTGCAACCATGGCAACAGGTTTTGCTTTGTTAAGCATGGATAAAGATAAAGGAACTCCGTCTACGTCTTTAGGTCCAAAAATGGGTATGGAGGCTACCAGCCTTACCAGGACTTTAAAATCAATGGAAGACAAAGGTCTAATTATTCGAAAGAAAAATCCCGAAGACGGTCGTGGCGTGTTGATTTACCTTACCGAATTTGGTAAAGAAAAAAGAGAGTTATCCAAGAATACCGTTTTAAGATTCAATGAAACTGTAAAACAACATCTTTCCGAAGAGAAACTCCGACATTTTATGGAAGTGGCGGATACCATCAACGAATTAATTTTAGACAAAAATATATTTAATCAAACCGAAAAAACAGAAAATGAAACGCACAATTAAAAAAGTTGCAGTGATTGGATCCGGAATTATGGGTTCAGGAATTGCCTGTCATTTTGCCAACATTGGAGTTGAAGTGTTGCTTTTGGATATCGTTCCAAAGGAGCTCACTGAAGCCGAAACGAAAAAAGGTCTTACTTTAGAAAACAAAATTGTAAGAAACCGATTGGTGAATGAACATTTAACCAACTCCTTAAAATCAAAGCCCTCTCCTATCTATAGTCAAGCATTCGCAAGTCGAATTACTACTGGAAATACAACTGACGATATGGCAAAAATCGCATCAGTCGATTGGATCATTGAGGTAGTAGTGGAGCGTTTAGACATCAAAAAAATGGTTTTTGAACAAATTGAAAAATTCAGAAAACCAGGTACTTTAGTTACCTCAAATACTTCTGGAATTCCAATTCACTTTATGAGTGAAGGACGAAGCGAAGATTTTCAAAAACACTTCTGTGGGACACACTTTTTTAACCCTGCGCGTTATTTGAAATTATTCGAAATCATTCCTGGACCACAAACTTCAACAGAAGTTTTGGATTTCCTTACTATATATGGAGAGAAATTTTTAGGAAAAACTTCGGTTGTTGCTAAGGATACTCCAGCATTTATTGGAAACAGAATTGGAATATACGGAATTCAAAGCTTGTTCCATTTGGTAAAAGAAATGGGATTGACGATTGAAGAAGTAGATAAATTAACCGGTCCAGTTATTGGAAGACCAAAATCAGCTACTTTCAGAACTGTGGATGTTGTTGGACTAGATACTTTAGTACATGTTGCTAACGGAATCTACGAAAACTGTCCGAATGACGAACAACACGAATTGTTTAAATTGCCAGATTTCGTCAATAAAATGATGGAAAATAAATGGTTAGGAAGCAAAACAGGACAAGGTTTCTATAAAAAGGAAGGAAAAGAAATTCTAACTTTAGACCTAAACACTTTAGAATACCGTGCTGCTAAAAAAGCTGCTTTTGGTACTTTAGAATTAACAAAAACAATAGACAAACCAATTGATCGTTTCAAGGTTTTAGTTAAAGGAAAAGACAAAGCAGGAGAGTTCTACAGAAAAAGTTTTTCAGGAATGTTTGCTTACGTTTCGAATAGAATTCCTGAAATTTCAGATGAATTATACAAAATTGACGATGCAATGAAAGCCGGTTTCGGATGGGAAAATGGTCCTTTCGAAATTTGGGATGCTATTGGTGTCGAAAAAGGGATCGAAATCATGAAAGCCGAAGGTTTAGAACCTGCTGCATGGGTTACTGAAATGCTAGATTCTGGAAGCAAAAGTTTCTATTCTATAAAAGAAGGTGCTACATATTTCTACAATATCCCTACAAAAGCACAAACAAAAGTTCCAGGACAAGATGCTTTTATTATTTTGAACAACATTCGCGAAAGCAAAAAAGTATGGAACAATAGTGGTGCTATTATTCAAGACTTAGGAGACGGAATCCTGAATTTAGAATTCCAATCTAAGATGAATACGATTGGCGGCGATGTTTTAGTAGCCATTAATAAAGCCATCGATTTATCTGAAATAGAATATCAAGGTTTAGTTATTGGAAATCAAGGAGCGAATTTCTCTGTGGGTGCCAATATTGGAATGATCTTCATGATGGCTGTCGAGCAAGAATATGACGAATTGAATATGGCTATCAAAATGTTCCAAGACACGATGATGCGTGTGCGTTACTCTGGGATTCCAGTAGTGGTTGCACCTCACGGAATGACTTTTGGTGGTGGTTGTGAAATGAGTTTGCACGCTGATAAAGTTGTTGCTGCAGCTGAAACCTATATGGGATTAGTAGAATTTGGTGTTGGAGTTATTCCTGGTGGTGGTGGTTCGAAAGAATTGGCGTTGCGTGCATCAGACTTGTTCCATAAAAATGATGTGGAGCTAAACGTATTGCAAGAATATTTCTTGACAATCGCTATGGCAAAAGTATCTACTTCAGGATACGAAGCTTTTGACACTGGACTTTTGCAACAAGGAAAAGATATCATTGTGGTAAACAAAGACAGACAGATTGCTGAAGCAAAGAAACATGCCTTGATTATGGCAGAAGCAGGTTATACACAACCAATTCGTAGAAGCGATGTTAAGGTATTAGGAAAACAAGCTTTAGGAATGTTCTTAGTAGGAACGGACCAAATGGAAGCTGGAAAATACATCTCAGAGCACGACAAAAAAATAGCAAACAAACTGGCGTATGTTATGGCTGGTGGTGATTTATCAGAACCAACATTGGTAACGGAACAATATTTACTAGACCTAGAACGTGAAGCTTTCTTGTCATTATGTACAGAAAGAAAAACACTAGAAAGAATTCAGTTTATGTTAACCAAAGGGAAACCGCTTAGAAACTAAAAGCCTCCTAGCCCCCGAAGGGGGAATCTAGAAGGTTTAACTATAATATTAACAAAAAATCCTATTCACCCCTAATAGGAATTTCCCCTTCGGGGGGCTAGGGGGCTAATATGAAAACAGCCTATATAGTAAAAGCATACAGAACTGCAGTTGGTAAAGCACCAAAGGGAGTTTTTAGATTTAAAAGACCTGATGAATTAGCCGCAGAAACCATCGAATTTATGATGAATGAACTGCCTGATTTTGACAAGACTCGTATTGATGACGTTATGGTAGGAAATGCCATGCCAGAAGCAGAACAAGGACTTAACGTAGCTCGTTTGATCTCATTAATGGGATTAAAAATTGAGGATGTTCCTGGTGTAACCGTAAACCGTTACTGCGCATCTGGAATTGAAACTATTGGAATGGCTACAGCCAAAATCCAATCTGGAATGGCACATTGTATTATTGCAGGTGGAGCCGAAAGCATGAGTTTTATTCCGATGGGAGGTTACAAACCAACTCCGGATTATGCTGTTGCAAAAGCAGGAAACGAAGACTACTATTGGGGAATGGGATTGACAGCTGAAGCAGTAGCACAACAATTTAAAGTGTCTAGAGAAGATCAAGATGAGTTTGCATACAACTCTCACATGAAAGCCTTGAAAGCACAAGCAGAAGGTAAATTTGACAAACAAATCGTTCCTATCACGGTAGAACAAACATTTATCAACGAAAATGGTAAAAAAGAAACCAAATCTTACGTAGTCAACAAAGATGAAGGACCTAGAGCAGGAACTTCTATCGAAGCTTTGGCTGGATTAAGACCTGTTTTTGAAGCTGGTGGAAGCGTAACGGCTGGTAACTCTTCACAAATGAGTGATGGTGCGGCCTTTGTACTTGTAATGAGCGAAGAGATGGTGAAAGAATTAAACCTAGAGCCTATCGCAAGATTAGTAAACTTTGCTTCAGCAGGTGTTGAACCAAGAATCATGGGAATAGGACCTGTAAAAGCAATTCCGAAAGCA
>JAGOJA010000004.1:0-40820 GCA_017995345.1 Flavobacterium sp. | reverse complement strand
ATGAGCGACGTAACCAGAGGAGGTCAATTCCTTGTAAAAGAAACAAAGTGCGAAGATATCTTCACTCCTGAAGACTTCAATGAAGAACAATTAATGATGCGTGACTCTGTAAAAGAGTTCGTAGACAAAGAATTATGGCCTAATAAAGACCGTTTTGAAAAGAAAGATTATGCTTTAACTGAAGAAACGATGCGTAAAGCGGGACACTTAGGTTTCCTAAGCGTTGCAGTTCCTGAAGCTTATGGCGGAATGGGGATGGGATTTGTGAACACCGTTTTGGTTTGTGACTATATCTCTGGTGCAACGGGATCATTCTCGACTGCTTTTGGAGCGCATACAGGAATTGGTACAATGCCAATCACTTTATACGGTACTGAGGAGCAAAAACAAAAATACGTGCCTAAATTAGCTTCTGGTGAGTGGTTTGGGGCTTACTGTTTGACTGAGCCAGGTGCTGGATCAGATGCTAACTCTGGAAAAACAAAAGCTGTTTTATCTGAAGACGGAAAATACTATTCTATTACAGGTCAAAAAATGTGGATTTCGAATGCAGGTTTCTGTAGCGTATTTATCGTTTTTGCACGTATTGGTGATGATAAAAACATTACCGGTTTCATCGTTGAAAACACTGCTGAAAACGGAATTTCAATGAATGAAGAGGAACACAAATTAGGAATTCGTGCTTCTTCTACTCGTCAGGTTTTCTTTAATGAAACGAAGGTTCCTGTTGAAAACATGCTTTCTGAGAGAGGTAACGGTTTCAAAATTGCAATGAACGCCTTGAATGTTGGACGTATCAAATTGGCAGCAGCCTGTCTTGACGCACAACGTAGAGTAATTACAAATGCAACTGCTTACGCAAACGAAAGAATTCAGTTTAACACACCAATTTCACAATTTGGAGCGATTCGTTCTAAATTAGCTGACATGGCCACTAGCTGTTATGCTGGCGAAAGTGCTACTTATAGAGCAGCAAAAAATATTGAAGACAGAATCTCTGCTCGTGAAGCGGAAGGAGCTACACATCAAGATGCCGAATTGAAAGGTGTTGAAGAGTATGCAATTGAGTGTTCTATCTTAAAAGTCGCCGTTTCTGAAGATATTCAAAATTGTGCTGATGAAGGTATTCAAATCTATGGAGGAATGGGATTCTCTGAAGACACTCCAATGGAAAGTGCTTGGAGAGATGCTCGTATCGCTCGTATTTACGAAGGAACAAACGAAATCAACAGAATGCTATCTGTAGGTATGTTGATTAAAAAAGCAATGAAAGGTCATGTTGACTTACTAGGTCCTGCTACAAAAGTTGGTGAGGAATTACTAGGTATTCCTTCTTTTGATACTCCAGACTACTCTGAGTTATTTGCTGAAGAAAAAGAAATGGTTACCAAGTTGAAAAAAGCATTCTTAATGGTTGCTGGTAGTGCGGTTCAAAAATTTGGAACTGAATTAGACTCTCACCAGCAAATATTGATGGCTGCTTCAGATATGCTTATCGAAATCTACATGGCTGAAAGTACAATTCTTAGAACTGAAAAATTAGCCAAAAAAGAAGGAGAAGATAAGGTACAAGAGCAAATTGCTATGGCAAAATTATACTTGTATCAAGCAGTAGATATCGTTACTCAAAAAGGAAAAGAAAGTGTTATTTCTTTTGCTGAAGGAGATGAACAACGTATGATGCTTATGGGATTAAGACGTTTCACTAAATATACTAATATGCCAAATATTGTAGGTTTAAGAGAAATGATTACTTCTAAATTAGTTGCAGAAAACGAATATTGCTTTTAAGCAAAAAGATAGTTTTTAGTTGAATTTATTTGTTTGAAAAAGCCGTATCTGTTGTAAAACAGTACGGCTTTTCTATTTAAATTTCTGGACTTATTTCTTTAAAACATACCTATCCGCCATTAAGCCAGTAATTATTTTTCCTTCCATATCCAATTGAGTCAAAGTATTCTCTCCTACTTTATATTGATTTGGTATTCCTTTCAAAGAAATAATTGAACCTGATGCATTCCAAGTAAAGGTTCCTTTTTCTTCAAAAAAACTCTCCTTTTCTTTACCCAAATATTTTGTTTTGAGAACAAAAGTAAGGTCTTTATTCAAGATAAGTTCAGTTTCAATTCTCTCACAATCCGCACAAGGAGTCATTCCTTTGTAGGTTCCTTGCCAATCTAGAGCGTTTTGCGAATTGTGCATATCCACAACAGTAGTATCACTAACAGCACTCAAAACTGCTTGAACGTCATTTTTTGCTGTTTCATTTTTGCAACTAAACAGAACTAAAGACAAACAAAAAAACATAAAAAATTTAGATTTTATAATTGTAATTTGATTAAGATACCATTTCCGGAACAGCCTACTTGTCTCCTTTTTTCTCTATTTTAAATATTTCACCATTATAAGAAATTGTGCTACGGTTATTAGAGCTAATCGTAAGTGTCGCACTACCTTCAAAAAAAACCGACATAAAAATAGTAAATACATCTTGTTCCCCTTTTATGGTGGCTTTTATCTCATAAGATTTTTTTCCTTTCACAATTGTGAATTCGCTTGGCTTCCCTTCAAATTTTAATCCGCTATAACCTCCGTAGCCAATACCGCTATAACCTCTTCCAAAAAACGGCATTTCACTTCTGATAAAATCGGGTTTAAACTCAATATAATTAGGATTAGTGGTCAAATCGATATTTCCATATCCAAGTGGAAAAGCTTTTTTACCGACAAAAACAAACTCTTTGGAATCGATTAAAATCGTTGTTTGTCTTACCTTTTCTATTTTCCGCTCCTTAATCAATTGTTTTCTGGTTTTTTCTTGGCCAAAGCCAAAACTAACTACCAATAAAAGGAGTACTACTAAAATTGTTTTTTTTGATTTCATAGCTGTGATTTTTTTGGTTTAATCATTATGCAATTAAAAACAAACAGAAAGACGGCCTAAAAAAAGCATCTTCTATCAGTATACGCTTTATTTACTTGTAAAACGCATCATTGCGATGTCGCCCGTCATTAAACTTAATATTTTCCCATCTTCTGAAACAGAATAAGAATCTATTTTAGCAAGTGTTGTCATATAAATGTTTTCACCTTCGCCAGGACAAAACATTTTAGTAGCTCCCATCGGTCCTTTGAAATTAATTTTATTCCCATCAGCATCCAATGTACCAAAGTAACTGTTACAACTATTTTTCCCATAGACTTTGTTCTCTTTCAAATCGAAAACAATAGTTGGCTTGTCATTGGGATACAAACCATCAAAGGCTATACGTGGCCCAGATATATAATTTAATTCCCAGGGGCCTTCAAGTGAAGTGATTTTACTGTTGGATGTTTTCATAGAATTACAAGAAATAAGTACCGAGCAAAAAATGGTCAGTGATAAAATTATTTTTTTCATGAGATTTATTTTTATTGTTTAATGCAATAATATTGCCAAAATTACAACTGTTTTAAACATTTATCTGATTCTGTTATAAAACAAATAAATGAGCAAAATATGCCTACAATAAGAAAAAAAATCGCTCCCTAAATCAACTATTAAATTTCATAATTCGCGAAAACAAGAGGAGTTTTTCGAAATGCGGGTTATAATTCATTAACTTTATAAAAAATTAAATGTTTTAATCATGAAAAAAATATTCTTATCCTTTTCTCTAATTATCGTTGCATTCATTGGTTGTAAAACAAGTGGTGACTCAAGTGATTCAAAAAAGTTAAACATCGTATTCGAATCAAAAAGCAATAGTAAAGTGGCCGGAACAGCCTCATTTGTTGAAAAAAATGGCACAGTAACTTTTGTTGCTAAATTAGCGGGATTAACTCCTGGCGTTCATGCCATACATATTCATGAAAAATCAGATTGTTCGGCTGCTGATGGAAGTTCTGCTGGCGGACATTGGAATCCAACTTTCAAAAAACACGGAAAACTAGGAGAAGGCGAAGCACATAAAGGTGATATAGGTAATTTTACTGCTGATGAAAAAGGAAATGGAACCATCACTTTTACAACAAAAGAATGGAGCATTGGTTCCGAAGATGAAACTAAAAATATTCTAGGAAAAGGGTTAATTGTTCATCAAGGTGCTGATGATTATGTTTCGCAACCTGCTGGTAACGCTGGAGCTAGAGTAGCTTGTTCCGCAATTATCAAATAAGATTTAAATAGAATGCTAAAAATCGTTTCGTAACAAATACGAAACAATTTTTTTAGTTTTAAATCAATGAGAAAACCATAAAAAAAACATAGCTTTGCACTTTCAAATTAAAGTAATGATTAACCCTTCGGCATCAGGTTGGATAGATAAATTTTTTAGCACACAAAAATCTCCAAAAGAAACTGTTTCTAAAAATACAGATACATTTTATCATACCGTTAGAAGTACAGGTTTCATTTATGGTCATATAATTTCTTTTGAAACCACAAATCCAATTGAAACCAAAGGCTGGTTTAAAGAAGAAATTTCTAAAGTAGCGCTATTAAACACATTATACAATATCTTTTGCTTAACCAATAATGATATTAGCGCTGAGAATTTCATTAAACATGCTGTTGCGTTTTACCATGAAATGCACCCGCAAGGATTTAATATATTAAAAAAAATCCTGCCAAAAAATTCCATTTCATTAACCCTAGAAAAGATTATTGACGAACGCGTTCAAACTAACGAAAGCATCATCAATAAAAACTTCTCGCATTTGGTAACCAATGCATTACTATTTATTGACGTCCTAGCCTTTCACCAATATTTGATGCATGGAGCAATTCCAGAAAAATACCTAAAAAGAGTTGAAGAAACTATTATAAATATAGTAACACTTGCTTTGAAAACGAAGTCACAAAAATCGCAATATGATGATCTTTTAATTAAACTTTTTGAAGCTTCTATTCGATACAGTAAATTTTCAAAAGTTGCTGTTCAAAATCTAGAAACACTTCAATTAGAGTATTTCACAAATGAATTAGAAAAATATTATTTGATAGACATTGCTGGAATGGCTTTGTGGAGTGATGGTAAAATTGAAAATAACGAAGCATATTTTTTACACTCTTTAGCAGAAAACTTATTGGTTTCGGGTGTTTTTGTAAACCAAAGCATCAACAGCACCAATGAATTTATAACAAAACACAAAAAAGATATTCCCTATTTCAACTATTCCAATCCAGTAAAACACTTTTATGACCAAACTACTCAAAGTGTTGTTACATTAATAGGCCGTAACAAAAATAGATTAGTTAAAGAAATCGTTCAGAGCAAAGAATTAATGGTGTTATTAGCCTATTCTACTCGCAGAGATTTAGATGAAATAGAAAAGAAAAAAGTAAAAAAACAACTGCTAGAAATTTGTAAAACTATTCCATCATTAGCAATATTCTTGCTTCCAGGCGGAAGTTTACTATTACCTATTTTGATTAAATTCATTCCTACACTATTGCCATCTTCTTTTAATGAAAATCTAAATCAAGAATAAAAAAACAAGTGTCATCTAAGATAATCCAGCTAAAAACGGCAGTAAAAAACGCCAATCCCTACACTACATTACCAGATAGTTCTCGAAAACACAAGGCTTTCCTAACGCCATTTCTATTGCAGTAGTAGGTATACGGGTAAAATAAGCCCTAAAGAGAAAGTGAAAAACCCAAAATTTTTAAATCGATTAATCATAAAACAGCAGAATACTAAATATTTAGCATTCTGCTGTTTTTACAAACTTTTATAAAACTTACAAACTTTCTTCTAGCCAAGCCTGCATCATCCAAATTGTCTTTTCTTGTTCAGCAATGAAATCGCTCATCATAGCATTTGTCCCCTCATCATTTATTTCATCCGATTTGGAAAGAATTAGTCTTTCAATTTTCAACAAGTGCGAAAGCGAGGTAACAATCAAATGCACTGCTTTCTCATCATTGGAAATGTTTTTACCAACGATTAACTGATTGTTGCTTATATAATCTTCAAAAGTATGAAGTGGTGTT
The DNA here is from genome assembly GCA_017995345.1 of Flavobacterium sp. Taxonomy (GTDB): domain Bacteria; phylum Bacteroidota; class Bacteroidia; order Flavobacteriales; family Flavobacteriaceae; genus Flavobacterium. The sequence goes on along the minus strand of JAGOJA010000004.1, from coordinate 34,843 downwards.
CCGCCTAAAGTAAGCACCCGCTCAGCAATCATATCAATTTTTATTTGCGAATCATTGTACAATTCTTCGAATTTTACATGCAAATCAAAAAAACGTTTACCTCTAATATTCCAATGAATCCCTCTTAAATTTTGATAATAAACTTGGTAATTGGAAAGTAAAATATTTAATTCCTTAATATTCAATTCTGATTCTTTAACGGGTAATCCTAAAATGTTTGTTTTCATTTTCTATCATTTTTTTAAAATTATATCCAATTGTAAATTTAGCATAAGATTAATGAAAATACTATAATAAAAAGTTAAAGTTTTACTAAATTTGCATCAGAAATTATTATACTATGACAATCACTCAATTAAAATATGTTCTTGCAGTAGCCGAACATAAAAATTTCACATTGGCTGCCGAAAAATGTTTTGTAACCCAACCCACTTTGAGCATGCAAATTCAAAAAATAGAAGAAGAATTAAGCATTCAAATATTTGACCGAACAAAGAAACCAATTCAACTTACGGATATTGGTCAAAAAATTGTAAATCAGGCAAAAAATATAGTCAACGAAGCTGATCGCATCCATGATATTGTCGAGCAGCAAAAAGGATTTATTGGTGGTGAATTTAGGCTAGGAATAATTCCAACTATTATGCCTACATTATTACCTATGTTTTTGAATAATTTCATTAAAAAATATCCAAAAGTAAAACTCATTATTGAAGAGCTGAATACTGACGAAATAATAACAAAACTTAATAATGGCCATCTTGATGCTGCTATTGCCGCAACCCCTTTGATGGAAGATAAAATAAAAGAAATTGTATTGTACTTTGAGCCTTTTGTAGCCTATATCCCTGAAAGCCACCATCATTTTCAAAAGGAAGAAATAGAAATTTCAGATCTAGACTTAGATGAGATCCTATTGTTACAGGACGGTCATTGTTTTCGTGACGGAATTTTGAATTTGTGTAAAAACAACACTAGCAAAAGTGAAACTAGTCATTTTCAATTAGAAAGTGGCAGTTTTGAAACCTTGATAAAATTAGCAGATGAAGGTCTAGGGACAACATTGCTTCCTTATTTACATACGCTGGATTTGAAAGATAGCGATAAACTAAAATTACGCCATTTAAAAGAACCAAAGCCAGCAAGAGAAGTCAGCTTAATTTTTCCTAAAAACGAATTAAAAATACAGATAATTGAAGCCCTTAGAAGCACAATTGCCGGAGTTATAAAAGGAGCAATTGTTTTTCAAAACGTACAAATTATAAGTTCAATTCACAAAAAATAAAAAAAGGAACCGTTTATTCGGTTCCTCTATTATTTAAGAATTCACAATTAGTAAACATTGTTTTAACTCTGGTTTTTCATTTGTATAGTTCAACAACCATTCCCACAATTGTTCCATTTCATAGGGCAACAACATTTTGATGGCTTTTTCTAACTCTTTGCAAAAAAGTTTAGGATCGAAACTTACTCTTTCTAATACAAATTTTGTATAATCGTACATAACTTTTGACATAATATGAGACAGATTTTGGTTATTTTCTAATTCTAAATTATTGTAAAACTACATTCTTTTAGAGACACCTTCTAATCATTTAACGAAGTTTTTAGTTTTTTATTTCATCAAAATTTAATCTCTATTTTTTTAAGAATAACAAAAATTTAAAGCTTCCTTGCACGAAACATTTCTCTTTTTCCGGGCGGTCCTTCGAGTTTTTCAACTTTAAAACCTACTTCTATCATGTTTCTTTTAACTATGCCTCTTGCCGCATAAGTAACCAATACACCATTCATTTTAAGAGACTTATACATTTTATCAAAAATTGCCGTACTCCATAATTCAGGCTGTACTCTGTATCCAAAAGCATCAAAATAGACCAAATCAAATTTATTTTCATCGTCAATCTCTTCAAAAAATTGTTTTCTTTTAGTTAATACAAAATCATCATTCAAAACGATTTTTTCTCCCCAATCACTTTCATGCATTTTATTGAAAATGGCGCTTTCCTGCATTGCATCTAATTCGGCTACATAATTCATATTTAAAACTTCATCTGCTGAAATTGGATATGCTTCTACTCCAACATAATCAATAGTTTGTTGCATTTTTTTTGCTTCTAATAGCGTAATAAAAGCATTCAGACCAGTACCAAATCCTATTTCTAAAATAGTAATTTTCTGGTTTTGAAATAATGAAAGGCCGTTTTTTATAAAAACATGTTGCGCTTCCTGAATAGCACCATGTTTAGAATGATAACATTCCTCCCAATCTGCAATGTGAATGGTTGTTGAGCCATCAAGTGTCTGGATTATTTCTCTTTTCAAAATTATATTCTAAAATTATGCTGATTAAAAACTGTCATTAGCGTCAAAATTAATAAAACTAATGCCTCTACACTACTCAAAAATCACTATTTATTAGATTAGCAATAGAATCAATTAATTTTTTTATTTTATAAATTACAAATAAAAACAAGATAACGTTTTTAATTAATTATATTTTGACAAACATTTGGTGATTTTTATTTAATTTTGCGAATAGTAAACGCCAATTTGTTGAAACCAAATTTTTTTTGAGCTTTACCTTATCACATAAAAAGAAATTAAAAAACAATATATTACTATGAGTACAACTCAAACTAACAAAATTGAAACTATAAAAGCTCTTACTTCAAAAATAAATGAAGTGGATTTTGGAAACTTAAGCTTTGGTTCCGTTTTTACGGATCATTTATTTGAATGTGATTTTAAAAATGGCGAATGGCAACAACCAGTTATTAAGCCATACGCCCCTTTTTTGTTAGATCCATCTAGTAGGGTTTTTCATTACGGTCAGGCAATTTTTGAAGGAATGAAAGCTTATAAAGATGCTAATGATGCTATTTGGCTTTTTAGACCAGACGAAAACTACAATCGTTTCAATAAATCAGCTGTCAGAATGGCTATGCCAGAAGTTCCTGAAGAGATATTCATGAATGGTCTTAACCAATTATTGCAATTAGACGAAGCTTGGATAAAAAAAGGGAAAGGAAACGCAATGTATATCAGACCATTTATGATTGCAACTAGTACTGGCGTGATTGCTAATCCATCAAATGATTATAAATTCATGATTATTTTATCTCCTGTAACTTCTTATTATTCAGGCGATGTAAAGGTGCTTATAGCAGAACATTTTAGTAGAGCTGCGAATGGAGGAATTGGAGCTGCAAAAGCGGCAGGGAATTACGCTGCACAGTTTTACCCAACTGATTTAGCTAATAAAGAAGGTTTTCAACAAGTAATTTGGACTGATGATGCAACGCATACCAAACTGGAAGAAGCAGGAACTATGAATGTGTTCTTTAGAATAAATGACACTTTACTAACCGCTCCAGTAAGCGAAAGAATTCTTGACGGTGTAACTCGTAAAACACTAATTGATCTAGCTAAAAGTGAAGGTATAAAAACTGAAATTCGCCCAGTTTTAGTTTCTGAACTTGTTGAAGCGGCTAAGAACGGAACTTTAAAAGAAATTTTTGGCGCTGGAACAGCTGCAGTAGTAAGTCCTATTTCAGGGTTCTCCTATCAGGATGTTTATTATGAATTGCCAAAAATTGAAAAAGCGGTGGCGCTACAATTAAAAGACAAATTGACTAATATTCAAAACAAACTGGAAGAAGACACTTTTGGGTGGACTGTTAAAATATAATTCTCAGACTTCATTAATTAACAAAAAAGCGATTTTTATTCTAAAAATCGCTTTTTTGTTTTTCTATTACATTAGTTCCAAACCGTTCCCTATTTATGCTCTAATATTTTAGAAAAATTTGGTTTAGAATAATTTGGGCCTTTCATTACTTTTCCATCTTCTCGATAAATAGGTTGTCCTTCTTGGTCTAATTTACTCATATTGCTACGTTGAATCTCATCAAAAACCGCTTCTATTTTATGTTGCAAACCATGCTCAATAATAGTCCCACAAAGGATATACATCATATCGCCCAACGCATCAGCAATCTCGGTTAAGTTATTATTTTGTACAGCTTCGAGGTATTCTTCGTTCTCTTCTTTCATCAAGTTATAACGAAGTTCATGCTTATTTTTTCCTATATTAGCCGTCGGATTTTCGTTATAATCTATATTAAAAGCAACATGAAATTCTTTAACGGCATTGATTTGTTTTTGCATCTTTTATATTAATCAAATGATACTACAATTTAGTAAACAAATAATAAACAAATAACTAAATTTGTAAAAAAAAAATATTTAAATTATGTTTAGTCAAGGACAATTAGTGTTTGCAGGTGGGTTTTTTGTCGTGTTTGTTGTAGCAATGATGTATGCCTATCGAAAAGATTCCAATTTACACCGTATATTTTACAAAGGAAATTATAAAATTTTAATTGGTTTTATCCTTTTTATTATAATTCTATTTCTAATAAAAATATTTTTTAAACGTTAGTTGTCTTAACAACGAAATAATGTCCATTGAAAAGTGGGCTTTTTTGTTTTAATAGTTTACACTATTCCAAATCAAAACCTATAATTCTGCTTTACAATCATACTTTAAAACACTAATTATCAAGCGATTTTCAGTTTTTTTTTAGTTTCAAAAATTAAACTTTCAGGGCAACGTTTCTCAAGGAAAAATGGATTCATATTTATTTAACACATAAAGCTAGTTATGAATTAAATTTTTAACTTTACAAAATCAACAAACCTAATATATTATGAGGATTTTAAAATATTTATTTCTTTTACTACTGCTAAGTTTTGTGGCTTTATCCATTTTTGTGGCGACCCAAAAAGGGGCTTTTACCGTTGAAAAAAGTAAAATAATAAATTCTCCGAAATCCAATGTGTATAATTATGTTAATGATTACAGAAACTGGGAAGACTTTAGTTCCTGGATAACAGAAGATCCCGAAATAAAAATAACTTATCCTAAAAAAACAATTGGTCCTGGAGCATCTTTCTCATGGGAAGGAAAAGAAGGATTGGGTGAAGTAAAAACCCTTTTTGCAAAAGAGAATGACAGTATTTCACAAATAATGAATTATAACGGATCCGAATCTAGAGTGTCTTGGCGTTTTAAAGACACGGTAGGCGGAACAAAAGTGACCTGGAAAACAATTGGAAAAATGAGTTTTTCAATGAAAGTATTGACTACATTCAATGGAGGCATCTACCGAATTATTGATGATATATATGAGAAAAGCTTAACAAATCTTGACAAAACACTTGATTTTGAAATAAACACCTATTCTGTAAAAGTAAATGGATTGGTAAAAAAACTTGGCACTTTTTATTTAAAACAAACCTTTACTAGTGAAATTTCTAAGGTTACAAAAAATTCAAGAATTGTGTTCCCTAAAATTATCGCTTTCTGTAAACAAAATGATATTGAAATGAACGGTAAGCCATTTATACTATACCATACTTACGACACAGTAAATGGGCTAGCAAAATTATCTTTTTGTGTACCAATAAAAAGTCAAATCTTAACGAGTTCAGGAAGTGATATATTAGCGGATAAACTAGAACCTTTTGATGCTGTTAAAACAACTCTAACTGGCGATTATTCCCACACTAAAAAAGCATTGGATAAAGCAAACGAATATATAAATGCTAATAAAGTCATCATCGACCAAGCCTTTTCACATTTGGAAAGTTTTAGTATCAGTAGAACAGAAATCAAAAACCCTTCGAAATGGGTAACTGAAATTTACTATCCTATAAAACCAAAAGTAGTTCCTGTAAAGACTTATGTTCCAGCTGCCGTCAATAAAGCGGAAGCTGTACAAACACCTGAGCCAATAATTAATAAGGAAGGCGAACAATCTGAATTTTAAATTTTTTTTAATCAATTAAACCTTTTTTATAAACTCCATTCTAATCTATAAATACTAATTTTGCAAGAAGAACAGGAATTTATAAACCAATTATTAAACCCTAAAACGCAAAATCAAGCGTTTCAGCAGCTGATATCGGATTATCAAAGACCCTTGTACAATCACATTCGTACTATTGTTTTGAACCACGATGATACTGATGATGTTTTGCAAAACACCTTTATTAAAATATTTCAACATTTGAAGAGTTTTAAAGGAGACAGCAAACTATTTTCCTGGATGTACCGTATTGCTACTAATGAAGCCCTGACTTTTTTGAAACAAAAATCAAAAATTAGTGGCATTTCATCTGAAATATTACAAAACAAAACTATTGACAATCTAGAAGCCGATGTTTTTTTTGATGGAAATGAGATTCAACTGAAATTACAAAAAGCCATTGCATTACTGCCGGAAAAGCAACAATTAGTTTTTAAAATGAAATATTTTCAAGAATTGAAATACGAAGCTATTTCTGAAATTTTAGGAACTTCTGTAGGAGCATTAAAGGCATCCTATCATATTGCCGTAAAAAAAATAGAAGCTTTTGTATCATCCAATTAAACCTTTTTACCTGAAAACAGTCTAAATAGTATGAAAACATTTAAACTAGAAAATGAGCCTAAAATTGAAACCGGATTTAAAATTCCAGCAAACTATTTTGATGACCTTTCCTTAAAAATAATGGAACAAATCCCGGCGAGTGAACCAAAAGTAATTTCCATTTTCCAAAAAAGAAAAGGCTTATTTATGATGGCTGCTGCAATTTTGATTCTTGCCTTGATGGTTCCAGTTTTTAATAATTTATCAACAACAAAGAAAGAATTAGATTCAGCAGCTTTAGAAAATTATATAACCTATCAATCTAATGTAAATCAATATGATTTGATAAGTATCCTAGAAACAGAAGATATTACAAACATGAGTAGCGGCATTGTTTTGGAAGACCAAGTGGTTGAAGATGTTCTGTCTACAAATTCTAACTTAGAAAATCTTATTTTAGAATAAATAATAAACTTGCTTTTTAAGCTTTAATTAAAAACAAAAAAAATGAACCTTAGAAAATTATTGCCCCTAGTATTGCTATTTGTTTCATTCAGCTTTTACGCTCAAAGCCAAAGCATGAAAGAGAAAAAAGAGCAAATAAAATCTTTAAAAGTAGCTTTTTTTACAACTGAGCTGGATTTAACAACCAATGAAGCCGAAAAATTCTGGCCGCTCTACAACACCTATGATGACAAACAATTTGAGTTGAGACATCAGAAAATGAGAGCATTCATGAAAAGAATGAGCGATGGTTCATTAGATAGAATTACGGAAAAAGAAGCCAATACTTTTTTAGCTCAAATAGAAGATACGGAAGAAGAATTGTATTTACTTCGAAAAAAACTTACACAAAATTTGAAAGGAATATTGCCTTATGTTAAAATTTTAAAACTTAGAAAAGCAGAAGAAGATTTCAATAGAAAATTACTACATCAATATCGTAAAAAAAGTTAAAACAAATAATGCCTTTTTAGTTATTAGTTCGAAAAAAGAGACTCTGTTTAAACACAAAGTCTCTTTTTTTTATATAAACAGGAAAATAATTTTACTTTAATCGTTCTAAAATTTTCTTATTGATGGCTTTTATCAAAGCTGGGCCTTCATAAATAAAACCAGTGTATAGTTGAACTAAGCTTGCTCCTGCCTCTAATTTCTCGATTGCATCATCTGCAGAATGAATTCCACCTACTCCAATGATAGGAAAAGCTTTGTTACTTCTTTTTGAAAGAAAACGAATCACTTCTGTAGAACGCTTGGTTAACGGTTTACCTGACAATCCACCAATTTCCGTTTTATTATCAGATTGCAATCCTTCTCTAGAAAGCGTAGTATTCGTAGCAATTACACCCGCAATTTTAGTTTCTTTAATAATATCGATAATATCCAACAATTGCTCATCAGTCAAGTCAGGAGCGATTTTTAATAAAATAGGCTTTTGTTTTGGCTTTGTTAAATTCTTATTTTGTAATGTTTGCAGCAACTGCGTCAACGGTTCTTTCTCTTGTAATTGACGAAGATTTGGTGTGTTTGGTGAACTTACATTTACAGCAAAATAATCGACATAATCATACAATGCGTCAAAACAAATTTCATAATCTGAAGTAGCCTCTTCGTTTGGTGTCAATTTATTTTTACCAATATTTCCACCTATTAAAACACCCTTGTTTTTTTTCAATCGTTCCACAGCAGCATGAACTCCACCGTTATTAAAACCCATTCTGTTAATAATTGCGTTATCTGATATCAAACGAAACACTCGTTTTTTAGGATTTCCCTCCTGCCCTTTGGGCGTAAGTGTTCCTATTTCGATAAAACCAAAACCAAAATTGGTTAATTCTTTATACGTCTCGGCATTCTTATCAAACCCAGCAGCAAGTCCAACCGGGTTTCTAAATTTTAATCCAAAAACTTCAGTCTCTAATCTTGGGTCTTTTACTTCGTAAATCAATCTAAAAAGAGATGGAAATCCAGGGATTTTAGACAAAAATCGAATCAATGCAAAAGTAAAATAGTGCACTTTTTCAGGATCAAAACAAAAAAGTATGGAGCGAATTAGCAATTTATACATGAGTGTGTTGTTGTGTGGTGCAAAAATAGAAAAAATAGTTGGTGTTTTCCAGTACATATTTCAATTATTACTGCCAATAAAACCTATTTTTGTATAGTCTAAGTAAAAAATAGCTAATAAAAAAGAACATTCTTTTTGTACTAATTCTATTAACATTTTCTTGTTCATCCCGTGATGAAGAAGTGGGGTCAATTCACCAACCTACATTTAATGTAGATTTATTATTGAAAGGATGGCGCTATGATATAATAAAAATAAACGAAACACCTTATAGTTATCAACACAATCCAAATTGTTACAATGATTTTTTTGGTTTTCTAAATCGAACCGGACAACAATACCAATTTATTGAGACCACTTTTACAAACGATTATTGCACGAACAACAGTCCTAATTTAGAATGGAAAATAAGAAAAGATAAAATATTTTTCTATATTGGAAGCCAAGTCGTATTGACCTACAAAGTGATTGTGTTAACCAAAAAAAATTTATTTTTTCATTTGAAAATGATATCGATCAAGATGGCACGATAGACAGTATAGAAGTAACTGCATCACCATACGATCCCTATAACATGTTTGAAAACAAATAATATTTTATACATTTTTAAACATTCTTAATCCTTTTCAATTTTATATATTTGTCGTACTTAAACACCTAAAATTCATGCAAAATATCATAGATCGTTTCATCAGTTACGTAATTATAGACACGGAATCTGATTCCAACTCCGAAACAACACCAAGCACAAAAAAGCAATGGGATTTAGCCAATAAATTGGCTGAAGAACTAAAAACCATTGGAATGCAAGATGTAACAATTGATGAGAAAGCGTACATAATGGCAACTTTACCAAGTAATGTAACTCATGAAGTCCCAGTAATAGGATTTATTTCTCACTTTGACACTTCTCCAGATTTTAGCGGAGCCAATGTAAAACCTCAAATTGTATCAAACTATGATGGTAAAGACATTGTATTAAATGCTGAAAAAAACATTGTGTTATCGCCAAACTACTTCAAAGACTTATTACTTTACAAAGGGCAAACTTTAATCACAACTGACGGAACAACATTGCTAGGTGCAGATGACAAAGCCGGAATTACTGAGATTGTTACTGCAATGGAATTCCTTATTAACAATCCTGAAATCAAACACGGAAAAATCAGAGTTGGTTTTACGCCAGACGAAGAAATTGGTCGCGGCGCCCATCATTTTGATGTAGCTAAATTTGGAGCGGATTGGGCATACACATTGGACGGCAGCCAAATAGGCGAATTAGAATATGAAAATTTTAATGCGGCTAGTGCCAAAATTACTTTCAAAGGTAAAAGCGTACACCCTGGTTATGCCAAAGGAAAAATGATCAATTCTATGTTGATTGCCAATACGTTTATTAACAAACTACCCGCTGGAGAAACACCTGAAGAAACGAAAGGATATGAAGGTTTTTTTCACGTGCATCATCTAACTGGAAGTATTGAAGAAACTGCTTTGGAATTAATCATACGCGACCACAGCAAGAAAAAATTTAAAAAACGTAAAGAATTAATCGAGAAAATCACTCGAAAAATCAATAAGAAATTTGCAAAACAATTTGGCGAAGATATAGTTGTCACAGAGATTAAAGATCAATATTACAATATGAAAGAAAAGGTACTTCCTGTGAAAAATATTGTGGCTATTGCCGAAAAAGCAATGACAGAAATAGGAATTAAACCACTTATAAAACCTATTCGTGGTGGCACTGACGGTTCTCAATTGTCCTATAAGGGATTGCCATGCCCAAATATTTTTGCTGGCGGACACAATTTTCATGGAAAATACGAATATGTTCCTGTAGAAAGTATGCAAAAAGCGGTTGAAGTGATTGTGAAAATAGCGGAATTAACAGCTCAAAATGACACTTTAATAAAATAAAGCAGTAGGAACGCGCGTGCATTTGTATGAATACAATTTATCGATTTACATTGAATTCATTATAAGTAAAAAGGCAGGCTATCGTTTTTTAATTCTGATATAAACAAGTCTTATTTTCACATTTTAGAAATGAGACTTGTATTTCTTAGACATAATAAAATGTAAATTATGTTCAAAAAAAAGTCCCAATCGCTTAGTGATTGGGACTTTTGCATAGATAAAAAATGTATCTTATTTTTTGCTCAAAGCAGCGCTCATTTCCATAGAAATAGCAGAACGCTCCATTTTTAATTTTCCTGACATCGTTTCAATAACAACAGTTGTATCTGCTAGCTCCGAAACTTTACCATGAAGACCACTTTTAGTAATGATTTTATCACCTACTTTCAAGGTGCTTTCAAATTCTTTTTCTTGTTTTGCTTTTTTCTGTTGTGGTCTAATCATAAAGAAATAGATCACCACAAACATTAATATAAACGGTGCAAACTGAGTTAATTGTTCCATAATTTTAATTCTCTTTTTATTTATTAATTATTACATTAAACCACGACCAGCTTTAATGATTCTTTTACTGGCTTCCAGTTCTTTTACTAAATTGTCTAAAATTCCGTTGATAAAAATACTACTTTTTGGCGTAGAATATTCTTTAGCAACTTCTAAATATTCGTTAAGAGTTACTTTCACAGGAATCGATGGGAATTTCAAAAATTCACATATTGCCATTTTTAGGATAATGGTATCAATTTCGGCAATTCTTTCCGTGTCCCAGTTAGGGGTTTTATCCAGATATTCTTTGGCTAAATCCGTTTCGTTTAAGACTGTTTTTCTGAACAAATCTTTTACAAAATCCTTGTCTTCATTGTCTTTATACAATTTTGGCACTCTGAAATTATCGTCTTCTCCTGATTTAATTACTTTCAATTGCTTGATAATATACGTGTTTACAACCGGAATATCATCTACCCAAGTTAGCTTATCATCCTCTAAATATTCATATAACTTTTCATTTGGGACAATTACATCCATAAATAAATCAACAATGAACTGTCTATCTTCTTCAAATGTACTTACTGAATTACTCATGTAATCTGCATACAATTTACTCGCTTTAATATCATTCAAAAGCAATACAATATAATCGTCATTTAAAGACCAATTATTGATTTTACGGTTTTCCAAGGCAATGCTAAGTGAATTGTTTTCAGCTAGAATTTGAAAGATTCTATTTTTGATGAATTTTTCGTTTGGTTTTCGATCCTCAGGAGTTGCAAGATGTTTCAAACTTGATTTATGCAAAAAGACAGTCTCTGTTTTACAAATTTCAATCAGCGAAGAAAGCATTATAAGGTATAAATCTTGAATATTGTCGATACTGTAAAAAAGGAATTTCTCTTCTTTTTCCAGATTATCTGAACCGCTTTGATGCATCGCATAAATGGATTGCATAACTTTAACGCGAATGTGTCTTCTATTTACCACCTTGTAAGAACTTTTATTAATTAGGGTGCAAAACTAAGTATTTCCTTTTTTAAAATAAAATATATAATCGCTTATTTTAAAGTATTCAATCGACAGTATTTCGCAAACAGCACTAATTTGTTCTCGGAATACTGATAATTGAATGTAATTCTTACTTTTTACTATTTTCTATTTTTCTTTGATTGATACGGTTTTGAGCAATCGTCAAAGCAGCATGGTGAGTTGTCATCTTGTTAGCAATCGCAAAATCAAATATTTCTAATGTCGTATTATATATATTCTCTGTTTTACGCATAATCTCTACTTTATCATAGTGCGCTAATTCAGCATAAACATTGATAATTCCACCTGCATTAATCAAGAAATCCGGAGCGTAAAGAATACCTCTATCTTGTAAAATTGCACCGTGAACATTCTCATCAGCCAATTGATTATTAGCAGCACCAGCAATTACTTTTGCTTTAATTTTATAAACGGTATCGTCATTTAATGTTGCCCCCATCGCACAAGGCGCATAAATATCAACCTCTGCACTGTACAGATCTTCTCCTCTGAAAATTTCCGCATGGTACTTTGCTCCCACTTCAGTCAGTTTTTCCTCATTGATGTCAGCGATAGTGACTATTGCACCTTCTTTTGTTAAATAATCCACTAAAATTTCACCAACGTGACCAATTCCTTGCACCAAAACTTTTCTACCATTCAAAACATCCGAACCAAATTGTTGTTTTGCGGCCGCTTTCATTCCTAAATACACACCATAAGCCGTAACAGGTGATGGATTTCCAGAACCTCCTCTTGATTCAGAAATTCCAGTAACATAAGGGGTGACATCTCTCACGATGTCCATATCTGCGGTTTCCATTCCTATATCCTCAGCAGTAATATATCTCCCGCTTAAAGAATGTACGAATTCACCAAACTTACGCATCAACTCAGGCGTTTTTTGCGTTTTAGCATCTCCAATAATCACAGCTTTTCCGCCACCAATATTCAATCCCGTAATCGCAGCTTTATAAGTCATACCGCGAGAAAGGCGCAAAACATCATTTAAGGCTTCCCATTCGTTTGCATAATTATACATTCGAGTACCACCCAAAGCAGGCCCCATAACCGAATTATGAATACCAATAATTGCTTTTAAACCTGTATCTTTGTCGTAGCAAAATACAATTTGTTCATGATCATCAAATGATAATTGACCAAAAACGGGGTCCATTTTTTGAAATTCCTTTCCTGTTGTAAAAGCTGCATTCATATGTATACGTTTTTATAGTAATAAATTACGAATTTATTAAAAAGACAATCCAAATTTAAACAAAAAATAAATATGTATTTATTTTTTGTTTAAAAATCATCAAATCGTCGATTTAACTCGCTGATTATTATTTTTACTGGATTTATTAAAAAGCAAGCTTATTTTAAAAAAACATAACTATTTAAACATAGAATATCTTATAAAAAATGAAAGAATTACGTTATTTAAATAAATATTTCATCAAATATAAATACAGTTTTTTACTGGGAATATTTTTTACTATAATTGCACAAATATTTATGCTTTTCACCCCCAAGTTGATCAGCAAATCTTTTCAAGCAATCGAGGCTTTCGCCAAAGACAATACTATAGCCAAATCTGTTATTCATAAGGAATTAATTTCAAATTTACTTTTGATTGTTGCGGCTTCAATCGTGGCAGAGTTTCTTACTTTCTTAATGAGGCAAACGTTAATTGTAATGTCACGCCACATTGAATTTGATTTGAAAAATGAAGTGTTTCGTCAATATGAGAATCTTTCACAAAATTTTTACAAGCAAAATCGCACTGGAGATTTAATGAACCGCATCAGCGAGGATGTTTCCAGAGTAAGAACGTACGTAGGTCCAGCGGTAATGTACACCATAAATACCGTTTTTCGTTTTGCTATAGTAATCGTGTATATGTATAATGTATCACCACTACTGACTTTATATACGTTACTTCCTTTGCCCATTTTATCGTACGCTATTTTCAAACTCAGCTCTGAAATCAATGTTAGGAGCACTGTTTTTCAACAAAACTTATCTAAACTTTCTAGTTTTTCGCAAGAAATATTTTCAGGAATCCGAGTGATAAAAGCGTATTCATTAGAAAATCAACACCAAAATAACATGGTGAATTTAGCCAATGAAAGCAAAAATAAAAGTTTGAACGTGGCCAAAGTCCAATCCTTATTTGGCCCCTTAATGTTGGCACTAATAGGAATCAGCAATTTAGTGGTTATTTATTTTGGTGGTTTAATGTACATCAACGGATCAATAAAAAGTATTGGAACCATTGCCGAGTTCATTTTGTACATCAACATGCTTACTTGGCCAGTAGCGTCTTTAGGATGGGTTTCTTCGATGGTTCAAGAGGCCGAAGCTTCTCAAAAAAGATTAAATGAATTTCTTAAAATTGAACCAGAGATAAAAAATAAAAATCCGAATAAATCAGTGATTGAAGGCTCTATTTCTTTCGAAAACGTAAGCTATACTTACGAAGGCACTAATATCAAAGCGTTACAAAACATCTCTTTCACAGTCAAAAAAGGAGAAACTTTAGCTATTTTAGGAAAAACAGGATCTGGAAAATCAACTATTTTGTCCTTAATTTCTAGAATGTATGATGTAACCGAGGGAAAAATAACCATTGACGGAAGCGAAATAAGCACGCTCAATCTTTTTGATTTGCGAAACAGCATCGGAATAGTTCCACAAGATGCGTTTTTGTTTTCAGATAGCATCAAGAATAACATCATGTTTGGCAAAGAGAATGCAACTTTACAAGAAGTGGAAGCAGCAGCAAAAAGCGCCGTTGTTCATGACAATATCATGGGCTTTAATAGACAATACGAAACAGTTTTGGGCGAAAGAGGAATTACACTTTCCGGCGGTCAAAAACAAAGAGTTTCTATTGCCAGAGCGATTATTAAGAACCCCCCCATTTTACTTTTTGACGACTGTTTGTCAGCCGTAGATACTGAGACTGAGGAAGCAATATTGAACAACTTACATGAAATTTGCAAAGACAAAACAACTATTATAGTAAGTCATCGCGTTTCCTCTGCTAAAAATGCGGATAGAATTATAATTGTTGATAAAGGACAAATTATCGAACAAGGTTCTCATAATCAATTGATAAATCAAGAAGGGCATTATGCTGCTTTGTATTTGAGACAACTTTCAGAAAAAGAAATGCTATAATTGTTGTGTAATACATATTTTTTATAGATTTTTGGATACTAGTTAACAACCATAAATTGATAGAACGGATTATGAGAGAACATGACATGTTAGAAAAAGAAGAGATATTTTCTAAAGTTTTAAGAGCTGGACGAAGAACCTATTTCTTTGATGTGAGAGCGACAAAAGCAGATGATTATTACATTACCATTACTGAAAGCAAAAAATTTACTGAAGAAGATGGCTCTTTCCACTTCAAAAAACATAAAATCTATTTATACAAAGAAGATTTCACTGCCTTTGCAGAAATTCTGGAAGAAATGACCTCGTATGTTTTGAACCACAAAGGCGAAGAAGTAATCTCTGAAAGACACCAAAAAGATTTCAAAAAAGAATATGCATCTGAAAAATCAGATGATGAAATTATACCGCAAACATCAACTTTTACTGATATAGAATTTGATGATATTTAATTTTCTGCTACTTACTTACAAATAAAAAAGTCCAAAAGTCTTCTGGTTTTAGGTTTTTTGGACTTTTTTTCTACAAAATCACTTCTAGTTGGCTTCATTATTTTCAGCTTTACAAACTAGGCAATTCGCAATCCATTTTCTATTTTAAAATCAGGAGCCAGTAAAACCACGTCACCTTCCTCCCCAACTGCACCTAAAACCAAACAATCGCTGATAAATTTTCCGATCTGTTTTTTAGGGAAATTGATAACTGCAACTAGCTGCCGGTTCAATAAATCTTCTTTCATGTATCGTTTTGTTATTTGTGCAGCTGTCTTTCGGATTCCGATTTCGGAACCAAAATCAATGACCATTTGATACGCTGGTTTTCTAGCTTCCAGTAAATCCGTAACTTCTAGAATAGTTCCCACACGCATTTCTACTCTTTCAAATTCATTCCAGGTCAGCTCCATATATTGTTCGTTTTGTTTTTAAAATGTAAAGCTACATTTTAGACAACAACTACTTCTTAGAAAACGTATTTTTATTAAAAAATCAAAAACATCTCTATTGCAGCATGTTAAATATGATACAAATCCAAAAAAAAAGCTTTAAAACTGAAAAAATGGATGTATTTTTGCAAAGTGAAAATTTAATTTTTATGAAAATATTTCCAAATAAAACAGCAGTCAGGACCTCTCTTTTTAGAGAGATTTTTGTGTTTAGCGCAAATTTTTCACATTCAAAAGCCTTTGTCAATTTTAGACCTTCGTCTAAATAAAACAAACTACTTCGAGACGAAGGTTTTTCTTTACACCATTTATATTTATTCAACGGTTTTAAAAATCACCATTTTTAAAACCTAAACTAATTTAAAAACATGTTTTTAAAAAAATTAGCAGTACACCACATTATTTGGGTAGCTACCATTTCATTTTTAGTAATCAGTTGCGTATTGGCTTACTTAGGTAATCTTAATTATTTCTTTTTGATTATTCCGTTTTATTTATTGTATATAATAATTCAGGATACATCACAATCTAGTCATACCGTCAAAAAAAATTACCCTATTGTAGGTAGATTTAGGTATTTTTTGGAATCTTTTCGTCCAGAAATGCGTCAGTATTTTTTTGAAGGCGAATTAGACGGAAAACCTTTCAATCGCAGACAGCGTTCTATTGTGTATCAGAGAGCCAAAAATGTAAAACAGACTATTTCCTTCGGAATGCAGGATGATCCTAACCGCATTGGTTATGAGTGGGCAGCACATTCTATTTATCCAAAAAGAGCTGACAAACAATTTTTCAGAACAACAGTTGGAAACGAACAATGTCTTCAGCCTTATAGCGCTAGTATTTATAACATTAGTGCGATGAGTTACGGAGCATTGAGTAAAACTGCCATTTCCTCTTTGAATAAAGGAGCTCAATTAGGCGGATTCGCACACAACACTGGAGAAGGGGGAATTAGTAATTTCCATTTAGAAGGCGGTGATTTAATATGGCAAATTGGAACAGGGTATTTTGGCTGTAGAAATGACGATGGTACTTTCTCAGAACAATTATATGCTGAAAAAACAAGTTTCCCACAAGTAAAAATGATAGAATTAAAACTCTCTCAAGGAGCAAAACCAGGACATGGGGGATTATTGCCTGGAGAAAAAAATACGCCTGAAATTGCAAAAATTAGAAATATCCAACCTCATATTGCAGTCCATTCGCCTGCTGGTCACACTGCTTTTTCAAATGGTGTAGAGTTATTATATTTTTTGAAAAAAATGAGAGACCTGTCTAAAGGAAAACCCGTTGGATTTAAAATTTGTATTGGTCGTCAGGACGAATTCATCTCAATTATTCAGGCAATGAAAGAAACTGGAATTGTTCCTGATTTCATAACCGTTGATGGAGCTGAAGGAGGTACTGGAGCAGCACCATTAGAATTTATTGATTATATGGGAATGGCACTTGCTGATGGCTTAATATTTGTGAGTAAAGTTTTAAAAGAATATGGACTTAGAGATCAAATCAAAATTATGGCTTCAGGAAAAATCATTACCGGTTTTGATATTGCCAAAGCAATGTCTCTCGGTGCTGACGCTTGTTATAGTGCACGAGGAATGATGTTTGCTTTGGGTTGCATTCAAGCATTACAATGCGACAGCGGGAAATGTCCCGTGGGCATTGCTACTCAAGATAAGAATTTATACAAAGGATTAGACATAACTGACAAGAGTGTGCGTGTTGCTCATTTTCACAACAACACGTTAAAAGCTTTTGCAGAATTCATTGGAGCTTGTGGATTTGATTCTCCGAAAGCAATAACTCCAGATGTTTTTTATAGAAGAATTGATCATAAAACGAATGAAAGTTTTGCATCGTTGTTTTTTAACAATTATGAAAACAAAACAAAAACTGAAAAAATAAACTTAAACTAATATTATATGAAACCTACTCCAACTTTGACAATTACCGATTACAACATTCTTAGGGAATTGGTAAAAAGCGCAAAAGACGCTACGAACATTAGAGAAATCGCTTTGCTTACGCAAGAATTAGACCGAGCAATTGTCAACAAAGAAGATGTTTTTGATGAATCTATTGTTCGAATGAAATCTAAAGTAACAGTCGAAGATCTCACAACCAAACAGCAAATGAAAATTCAAATTGTCATGCCTTCACAATCTAACATTAAAGAAGGGAAAGTTTCTATTCTAGCTCCAATATGTGTTGCTATAATTGGCTTTAAAGAAAATGACGAAGTAGAATGGCAACTACCATCTGGAATTAAAACTTTAAAAATAATTGCTGTTGCAAATACTGCAAGCAATTAATTATCAAAATATTTTAAACACCTCATTTTATGAAGGTGTTTTTTTTAGCCCAAATTCTCCTGACAGAACAAGACTCTCGTTCTACGCTTCTAAACCTCATCTCAATTTCCCTTTACTAAAGTTGTAAATCAAATGGTTTACAGACAAAAATTAGTGTTTTAGAATCTAAAAATGAATCCTTTTCCTTAACTTTAAACCTGAAACTTTAAACTGGAAAAACTTCAATGTCAAAAACTGCTTCTAAAATGGTACCATTGGGTACAACTGCTCCTGAATTTTATTTGAAAGACACCAATTCCTCAGAATGGTTTTCTTTTGCAGATTTAAAAGGTGAGAAAGGAACATTAGTCCTATTTATTTGCAATCACTGCCCTTATGTACATCATGTTATTGAAGAAGTTTTGATGATAGCTAATGATTATCGCGTGCAGGGTATTGGGATTATTGCGATTTCCAGTAATGACATCCTAAATTATCCTCTAGACGCTCCCGAATTGATGACAGAATTTGCTTTTGAAAATAATTTTGAGTTTCCCTATCTTTACGATGAAACACAGGAAGTTGCCAAAGCATACGGCGCAGCATGTACCCCTGATTTTTTCTTGTTCGACACTCAAGATAAATTGGTTTATCGGGGTCAACTGGATGACAGTAGACCAGGAAACAACCTTGCTTTAAGCGGAAATGATTTGCGTGGTGCCATTGATGGCGTTCTTTACAATCGAACTATTAATCCGATTCAAAAACCAAGTATCGGATGCAGTATAAAGTGGAAAAAATAATTGTGAGTTTTAAACTGGACATATAAAAAAACGCCTCAAAATTATATTTTGAGGCGTCTCTTATTTATTTAACAATCGCTGACCATTAAAATCCGGCCACGGAATACTAAATTACTTTACTTCCATTAATTCTACGTCAAAAATCAAAGTAGCATTTGGTGGAATTGCTCCTCCAGCCCCATGCGATCCGTACCCTAAATAAGAAGGAATAACGAAACGCGCTTTGTCACCTACTCGCAATAAGGCAATTCCTTCATCCCAACCTTCGATAACCTGACCTTGACCCAATCTGAATTCAATTGGTTTTTTTCTTGGGTACGAAGAATCAAAAACTTTCCCGTTCTCCAATGAACCTTCATAATGAACAGCAACCGTTTTTCCGCTTTCTGCTTTTTTACCTTCACCTCTTTGAATGAATTGGTAACGCAAGCCACTTTCTGTTTTTTCGAAACCAGCAGCTAATTTTTCCATTTCGGCTTCTTCTTCAGCTTTTAAGGCTGCATCACGCTTGTTACGTAACCCTTTAAAAGTTATGAAAGCTTCGATTGCATTCCAATTTTTAGCTTCTTCACCTTCTCTGATAATTTCTAAAGACTCTAAAACATCACCTTGCTCAACAGCATCAACAATATCCTGTCCCTCTACAACATGTCCAAAAACAGTATGTTTGTTATCCAACCAATCTGTCGAAATGTGCGTAATGTAGAATTGAGAACCGTTTGTTCCAGGTCCTGAATTGGCCATTGCCAAAACTCCCGGACGATTGTGTTTTAAACTTGGGTGAAATTCATCATCAAATTTGTAGCCTGGGTCTCCAGTTCCTGTCCCTTGTGGGCAACCACCTTGAATCATGAAATCAGGAATTACTCTATGAAATTTTAATCCGTCATAAAATTTAACCCCTTGTGGTTTTACTCTATTTTCTAAGTTTCCTTCAGCCAGTCCTACAAAGTTCCCAACTGTACCTGGAGTCAAGTCGTGTGTAAGTTTTACTAAAACGGCACCTTTAGTGGTGTTGAATTTAGCATATATTCCGTTTTCCATTTTTTTTTATTTTTGTTAAAGTGCAAATTTACGAATTAAATTAGACAATTTGAAAATTCTCACTAAATGGATTCAGTTAATTGAAGTCTGTTTTTCTTTATTAAGTGGTATCGTTTTAGCAAAAAAGGCTGCAAACAATTCTCTTTTCTGTTTTTAAAAACTAATTGTGTTTTACCCAAATCAGTTCAGAAGTATTGTAACCAAGATCTTTCGCTTTTTTCAAATACTCTTCTTTTACGTCTTGAGGCATTGTTTTTTCTCGCGAAAGCAACCACAGATACTTCAAACTTTTACCTGCAACCAACGCATATTTATAATCAGAATCAAGCGCAATAATGTTGTATCCTGAATAAAATGGCCCAAAAAAAGAAACTTTTAATTTTCCTTCATTTGAATCACCTGCAAACTTCACTTTTCCTGTAGCGGCTACATATTCGTTCTTTATGTAATTAAAACCTCTATTGACTACTTTGATCGTTCCATCCTCGTTTAGTGAATACTCAGCAGTTGTATTGCTTAAGTTTTTTTGAAAAACAAAATCCATTCGTGCAATTTCGTACCAATTGCCTAGGTATTTTTCCTGATCAAAATCTTGAATCACCAGTGCTCCTTTAGGTATAGAGCTGCAAGAATTCATCACGAATAGACTTGCCGAGAACAAAGTTAAATTTCTTAAAACAAGAATTTTATTTTTCATAATCTTTTCTTGAACATCAAAATTCAGCAATAAAAAACTGTAAATCAATACATTTTAGAATACTTTAAGATTTGCATAAAAAGGACCAAAAACAAAACGAATCGCTAATTAGTATTGTCGCTTTTGTTTGTGGTGCTTTGTTATGATAGGTACTTCTAGTACAGTAATCGTTCTATTTGTACTAAATCCTAGCCCAGATTGAAACGGCATCCTTTCCTTGCTTTCTTTAAGCAAGGAAAGATAGAGTGTAAAGCTGGAAATAGCTCCTAAAAAAAAGTTTCAACTTTAATTTGGTCATTCATTTATTTGAAAAACTTTGAGTCTTAAAAACTTTGTACCTTTGCGCTTTGACTCGAGCCAAAATGGCAAACTGATGAAATAAACTTAGAAAAGAAATTATGCGCATTGATATTGTTACCGTTCTCCCAGAATTATTGAGAAGTCCGTTTGAGGCTTCGATTATGAAACGCGCTATTGATAAAGGTTTAGTAGAAGTTCATTTTCATAACTTAAGGGATTACACCACCAACAGACAAAAAAGTGTAGATGATTATCCCTATGGCGGCGGTGCTGGTATGGTGATGACGGTACAACCTATTGATGCTTGCATTACACATTTGAAAAGCGAAAGAACGTACGACGAAATCATTTATATGTCGCCGGACGGGGAAACCCTTAATCAGAAAATGGCCAATACGATGTCAATGTATGAAAATATCATCATCCTTTGCGGACATTATAAAGGTGTGGATCAGCGCGTACGCGATCATTTTATTACCAAAGAAATATCAATTGGTGATTATGTATTGAGTGGTGGTGAGTTAGGAGCTTTGGTATTATCGGACGCATTGATTCGATTGATTCCTGGCGTTTTGAGTGACGAAACCTCAGCATTGACGGATAGTTTTCAGGATGGATTATTATCAGGACCTATATATACACGTCCTGCGGATTATAACGGATGGAAAGTTCCTGAGGTTTTGACGAGCGGAAATTTTGCTAAAATTGACAAATGGCGAGAGGATATGGCGTATGAACACACAAAGAACAGGCGCCCAGATATGCTGGAAGAGTAATAATTAGTTTAAGTTTAGGCCTAAAAGTTGGATAACAACAACTTCTAAACTTTAAACAAGAAAAATTTTAAACTTTAAACTTTTTTCTCTACTTTTGCATCCAAATTAGATTAACCTCTGGCGAGATCCGCGAATGTTGATTTATTAAAACCATAATTAAAAATATCATGGCAGATTTAATGAAATTCGTTCAAAACGAATTTGTAGCAAAAAAAGAATTCCCAGTTTTTGCAGCTGGAGACACAATCACTGTTTACTACGAAATTAGAGAGGGTGAAAAAACTAGAACACAGTTTTTTAAAGGAGTTGTTATTCAAAGAAGAGGTTCTGCTAATACCGAAACTTTCACAATTCGTAAAATGTCAGGTGCTATTGGAGTTGAGCGTATCTTCCCAGTAAACTTACCTGCTTTACAAAAAGTTGAAATCAACAAAAAAGGTGCAGTTCGTAGAGCTAGAATTTTCTACTTTAGAGAACTTACTGGTAAAAAAGCTAAGATTAGAGACAAAAGAAGATAGTCAAATATCTCTTTACTATAAAAGTCCCAACACTGTTGGGGCTTTTTTTTTGGCGTAAAATCAAGGTGTTCAATGCACTCTCAAATTCAGAAGCGATTGAAAAGTGTTTTAAGCACTTGCTATTTGATAATTTATAAGGAGTATGCTTTTCACATTCATAATTTTTATCAGTAAAAACACTGATTTCACAATTCAATTTACACTACTAAAAACTTAATGACACGCATTTTCTTTTACGATATCGTTTTGTTACATTTGTAATTACGTTTAAAAAATAAGAATTACATATATCGATACACTATGACAAAAATTAAAGTAGCTAACCCAGTAGTTGAATTGGATGGCGATGAAATGACACGAATTATTTGGTCTTTTATTAAAGAAAAATTAATTCTTCCTTATTTAGATTTAGACATTAAATATTACGATTTAGGAATGGAAAGCAGAGATGCTAGTAATGACCAAATCACTATTGACTCTGCTGAAGCAATAAAAAAATACAATGTTGGTATTAAATGTGCCACGATTACTCCAGACGAAGACCGCGTTAAGGAATTTGGTTTGAAAAAAATGTGGAAATCTCCAAACGGAACAATCCGTAATATTGTAGGTGGAACCGTTTTCCGTGAGCCAATTATCATGAAAAATGTACCTCGTTTAGTACCAGGTTGGACACAGCCTATCGTTATTGGTCGTCATGCTTTTGGAGATCAATACAAAGCAACAGATACAGTTATCAAAGGAAAAGGAAAACTAACCATGACTTTTGTACCTGAAGAAGGAGAAACACAAACTTGGGAAGTATACGACTATAAAGGAGACGGAGTTGCGATGGCAATGTACAATACTGACGAAAGTATCTACGGTTTTGCACATTCCTCATTTCAAATGGCTTTGACAAAAAAATGGCCTTTGTACCTTTCTACAAAAAATACTATTTTGAAAGCCTATGATGGACGTTTCAAAGATATTTTTGAAGAAGTGTATCAATCTACGTACAAAACTCAATTTGATGAAGCTGGTATCGTTTACGAACATAGATTAATCGATGACATGGTTGCTTCTGCAATGAAATGGAGCGGTGGATTTGTTTGGGCTTGTAAAAACTACGATGGTGATGTACAGTCAGATACTGTTGCGCAAGGTTTTGGCTCATTAGGATTAATGACTTCGGTATTAGTAACTCCTGATGGAAAAACGTTAGAAGCAGAAGCGGCTCACGGAACCGTAACACGTCACTACAGACAACACCAACAAGGAAAAGCAACTTCTACTAACCCAATTGCGTCTATTTTTGCATGGACAAGAGGATTAGAGCACAGAGGTAAACTTGACGAAAACCAAGCATTAATTGATTTTTGTCATGCTTTAGAACAAGTATGTATTGATACTGTTGAAAGCGGAAAAATGACTAAAGATTTAGCAATGTTAGTAAAACCAGAAGGTTTGACTGCTGCAGATTATTTGACTACCGAAGCTTTCTTAGAAGCGATACAAGAAAATTTAGATGCTAAATTAGCTTAATTATTTTCTACATTATATCTAAAAGACAACCCGAAACGGTTGTCTTTTTTTATTAGCAATACCTTAACAATTGTTATGTGTGAATTGCTGTTCTATTTCCTGTAACTTGCATACTTTATTTTGATAAATTTTAAACAATGGCTCCAAAGAAAATTAGCACCTTTTTAGTTGTATTACTGTCCGTGTTCTCCTCTTTCGCTCAAGAGAAGTTTACCTTAAGCGGAACTATTATTGATGCTAACAGCAACGAAACTTTAATAGGTGTGAATGTTGTAATTCCAGAAGTAAAAACAGGCGTAACCACCAATGAATATGGGTTTTATTCTATTACACTTCCTAAAGGAATATACAGTGTACAAATAAGCTATTTGGGCTATCAAAACATTGAGGAATCAATAAATCTAAACCAAAATACAAAAAACAACTTCAATTTATATAGTAATGAAACCGCTTTGAAAGAAGTTGTCATTACCGGCAATAAAACAAAAATAGACATCAAGAAACCCGAAATGAGCGTTAACAAACTCTCTATTTCAGCTATAAAAAAAATGCCTGTTGTCTTGGGTGAAGTTGATGTTTTAAAATCTATTTTATTACTTCCCGGAGTCACTAATGCTGGTGAAGGCGCGTCTGGATTCAATGTTCGTGGAGGTGGAGCGGATCAAAACTTAATTTTACTAGACGAAGCAACCATATTTAATTCTTCACACGTTTTTGGATTTTTCTCTGTTTTTAATCCCGATGCTATCAAAGATTTAAAGTTGTACAAAGGTGGAATTCCTGCACGTTATGGCGGAAGAGCTTCTTCCGTTTTGGATATTTATCAAAAAGATGGCAATAGCAAAAGTTTTCATCTCAATGGTGGAATTGGGTTGATTTCTAGCCGTATTTTGGCCGAAGGACCATTAGTAAAAAACAAAGGTTCGTTCCTTATTGGCGGCCGCAGTTCCTACGCACATTTATTCCTGAAACTTTCCGAAGAACAAAAAAACAACTCCGCTTATTTTTATGATTTGAATACCAAGTTGAGCTATAAACTAGATTCAAATAATAGCGTGTATTTATCGGGTTATTTTGGTCGTGATGTTTTCAGCTTGAACAAAAGCTTCTCCAACATTTTTGGAAATTCGACTCTAAACCTTCGTTGGAACCACTTATTTTCCGAAAAATTATTTTCGAATTTATCGCTCATTTACAGCGATTACTATTATGGTTTGGATCTGGATTTTATTGGTTTCCAATGGGACTCTGGCATTAAAAACTATAATATCAAATACGATTTTAAGAACTATATCTCGGACAAATTCAAATTGAATTACGGGTTAAACGGTATTTATTATGAGTTCAATCCGGGAACCATCAAGCCGTCAAATCTGGAATCTGGAATTAATTTTGATCAATTGGATAAAAAATATGCGTTTGAACCCGCAGTTTATATCAATGCTGATCACGAATTATCCAATAAAATAGCACTTTCCTACGGACTTCGCTACAGTATGTTTTACCGTTTAGGACAATCTACTGTAAATATTTATGAAAATAATAATCCGGTGATTTTCAATCCAGATTTACAAATTTATGAAAAAGCGACCCCAATTGGCACTACCATTTATGACAAAAACAAAGTCATTGAGAGCTATAATTATCTGGAACCCCGTTTTTCATTGGCATATCAAATCAACGACGACCAATCTATAAAAGCGAGCTACAACAGGATAGTACAGTATTTACAACTGATTTCGAACACCTCATCGCCTACTCCACTTGATGTTTGGACGCCAAGCGATAGTTTCATTAAACCGCAAATTGCTGATCAAGTGGCTTTGGGATACTTTAAAAACTTAGAAAACGGGATGTATTCTCTAGAAGTAGAAACGTATTATAAAGAAGTTCAAAACCGATTGGATTATATAGACGGCGCTGATTTGATTGCTAATAAGGCTATCGAACAAGTGATACTTAACGGCCAATTACGATCGTACGGTTTGGAAATCATGTTCCGAAAAAACGAAGGGAAATTTAATGGTTGGGTTTCCTATACTTTATCCAAATCAGAGCAACAAACTCCAGGAAGAACAGCATTAGAAACTGGAATCAACAACGGACAATGGTACAATTCAGTATACGACAAACTGCATAATATTGCAATCACCTCTTCGTACACTTTAAATGAAAAATGGTCTTTTGGCGCTAATTTTGCGCTGCAAAGCGGACAACCGGTCACCTATCCTGTTGGACAATATGAATACTTAGGGATTACGGTTCCTAGTTATGGACTGAGAAATAAAAATCGTCTACTGGCTTACCATCACCTAGATATTGCCGCAACACTGACTCCAAAAAGCAATAAAGACCGTCAATGGAAAGGAGAATGGGTTTTCAGTATTTACAATTTATACAATCGGAAAAATGCCGCTTCTATCAATTTCAGACAAAATGTAGATACAGGAAGCAATGAAGCCATAAAAACTTCGATTTTTGGCATTGTTCCTGCAGTGAGTTATAACTTTAAGTTTTAATCTTTTCATCTAATAAGAGAATAAAAAATAAAATCATGAAAAAAATAACAGTATATCTGATGCTAATCCTAGCTGTTTTTTCAACAGGCTGTGAAGATGTTATCCAAGTAGACTTAGACAGTGCTCCGCCAAAACTGGTTATCGAAGCAGCAATTAATTGGAAAAAAGGAACTTCGGGAAATCTACAACGAATCAAACTGACAACTACAACTGGTTTTTACAGCACTGAAATCCCAAAAGTTTCAGGAGCAAACGTTTCCGTCAAAAACAGCGCTAATGTTGTTTTTATTTTTGCAGAAACCACGAATGCTGGCGAATATACATGCGCTACTTTTATTCCGGTACTCAATGAAACGTACACGTTGACAGTTGTGAGCAACGGCAATACTTACACCGCAACCGAAACAATGAAACCCGTTACACCCATTACAAAAATTGTTCAAAATAACAAAGGTGGTTTTACTGGAACCGATATAGAAATTAAAACATTCTACCAAGATCCTGCTGGTGAAACCAATTATTATTTATACAAATATGTGTATTCAAATCAGTTGAAATCAAACTATTATGTAGACCAAGATGAACTTATTAACGGAAACGAATTCTTCAGCATCTCGCAAAATGATGCGCTAAAAAAAGACGACACCATTGAGGTAAGTCACTTTGGAATTTCTAAAGCTTATTACAATTACATGAGTGTTTTGGTAAGCATCGCAGGAAATGATTCTGGTGGGCCATTTCAATCACCGCCAGCAACCGTAAGAGGAAACATCATCAATACCACTGACAGCACAAATTATCCGTTGGGTTATTTCTCCCTTAGTGAAGTCGACATTAGAAATTACACAATTGAATAAGTATATTTGTATTCGTAATTTTCAATTCATAATTCATAATTATCCATGTCTTCACACCATATCGTCCGCGACGACCAAGAACCTGCTTTAATCATTGCTAACGGTGCTTCCTGCAATCCGGAACTGTTGGGTCAGTTGCTCGAATGGTCTCCGCTAGTAGTTGTATTAGATTCGGCTATGGTTCGTGTTATGGAGTTAGATATTAAAGTCGATGTGCTTTTAGGGGATTTCGATCGAGGTTTTGACCCTGAAATTTACAAAACGTCTCAGTATCCAATCGAAATCATTCATACGTTAGACCAGAATAAAACCGATTTAGAAAAGGCTTTTGACTATTTAATCAAAAGAAAAATTCCTGCCGTAAATGTTGTTTGGGCCACCGGACGAAGAGCTGATCATACAATCACCAATCTTACCAACATTCCTAAATACCGAAATTTATTAAAAATTGTTATTCTAGACGATCATTCGAAAGTATTTTTATTGCCTAAAAAATTCGAAAAATGGTACACCGCGAACACGCCAATTTCATTAATTCCCATTGGTCACGTGACTGGAATTCATTCCAATAATTTATTTTATCCATTGAAAGATGATAGTCTGACCATCGGTTATAGAACCGGAAGTAGCAATTATGCAATCAAAGACGGCATCGTAACAATAGAACATGACGAAGGCGATTTATTGATGATGGAATGTTTGGATTGACAATCTATTAATTGACAAAAAAAGATTGACTATCTTTGCGCCGAAATGGAAAAAATAAAACCGAAAACGATTACCGAAAAGACCAATTTACATCCCAGAAACCTAGATAGATTTGGGTATAATTTTGAGCAATTAATAGCAAAATCTCCTGAATTACAGCATTTTGTTTCCGTCAATGCGCACAATCCTGAAGCTTCCAAAGAAACTATTGATTTTAGTAATCCAGATGCGGTAAAGTCCCTTAACAAAGCACTATTATTGTCGCATTACGACATTCAAAACTGGGATATTCCTAAAAATTATCTTTGTCCACCCGTTCCCGGAAGAGCCGATTACATTCATTATATCGCCGATTTATTAGCGTCAAGCAACAACGGAATCATTCCTGAAGGAGAAACAGTTCAAGGTCTTGACATTGGTGTGGGAGCGAATTGCATCTATCCTATAATTGGTGCTTCAACCTACGGATGGAGTTTTGTAGGAACCGATATTGATTTAAAAGCAATTGAAAATTGCAGCGCCATCATTGAAGAGAATCCAAAACTGATTGATGTCATCAGTTTACAACAACAAACAGAATCGCGTTTTATTTTTAAAAATATAATTACTCCCGAAGACAAATTTACCTTCACTATTTGCAATCCTCCTTTTCATGCCTCGCAGGATGAAGCCACAAAAAGTACGGTTCGAAAAATAAATAATTTAGAAAAAACCAAAACAACAACACGTGGCGGAGCCGAACGGAGCGAAACTAATCCTGTTTTAAATTTTGGCGGACATAATGCTGAATTATGGTGCGAAGGCGGTGAATTAGGTTTCGTTACTCAGATGATTTACGAAAGTGCAAAATATCCGATGCAGTGTTTATGGTTTACAACTTTAGTTTCTAAAAAAGAGAATCTTTCCAGTCTTTATAAAACATTAAACAAGGTAAGTGTTGTCGAAATCAAAACAATTGATATGGCTCAAGGCCAAAAAACAAGCCGCATTGTAGCTTGGACTTTTTTAAGCGCAGCGCAACAAAAAACCTGGAAGTTTTAAGTTTTTCTAAACTTTTTTTTCTTAAATTCCTTTGTACCTTTGCAATCAGCAATTTAATTAAATGAATTTTCAAGTAGTATCCGATTATCAGCCCAAAGGCGACCAACCACAAGCGATTGAAAAATTAGTTCAGGGAATCATTGATGGTGATAAATTC
Source organism: Flavobacterium sp. (assembly GCA_017995345.1). Taxonomy (GTDB): domain Bacteria; phylum Bacteroidota; class Bacteroidia; order Flavobacteriales; family Flavobacteriaceae; genus Flavobacterium. The sequence goes on along the minus strand of JAGOJA010000004.1, from coordinate 5,548 downwards.
CAGACACTTTTAGGAGTTACTGGATCAGGAAAAACATTTACGGTGGCCAATGTGATTCAGGAAGTGCAAAGACCCACATTGGTTTTGGCACACAACAAAACTTTGGCAGCGCAATTGTACTCGGAATTCAAGCAATTTTTTCCGAATAATGCCGTAGAATATTTTGTTTCCTACTACGATTATTACCAACCTGAAGCTTTTATGCCAGTAACTGGCGTATTTATTGAAAAGGATTTATCCATCAATGAAGAACTGGAAAAAATGCGAATGTCAACTACCGCTTCATTGCTTTCAGGCCGAAGAGATATTTTGGTAGTGGCCTCGGTTTCTTGCTTGTACGGTATTGGAAATCCTGTAGAATTCCAGAAAAATTTAATTCCAATTGAGAAAGGACAAGTCATTTCTCGAACTAAACTATTACATCAACTGGTACAAAGTTTATATTCCAGAACGGAAGCTGATTTTAATCCTGGAAGTTTTAGGATAAAAGGTGACACGGTAGATGTTTATCCTAGTTATGCGGATGAAGCATATAGAATCCACTTTTTTGGTGATGAAATAGAAGAAATTGAAAGTTTTGACACTAAGAATTCGCTAGTCCTCGAAAAATTTGAAAGGCTTACTATTTACCCAGCTAATATGTTCGTTACCTCACCTGATGTATTGCAAGGAGCCATTTGGGAGATCCAACAGGATTTGGTTAAACAAGTTGATTATTTCAAGGAAATCGGAAAACATTTAGAAGCAAAACGATTGGAAGAACGTACCAATTTCGATTTAGAAATGATCCGGGAACTGGGTTATTGCTCTGGAATTGAAAATTATTCGCGTTACCTCGACGGTCGTTTACCCGGAACAAGACCTTTTTGTTTATTGGATTATTTTCCAAAAGATTACTTAATGGTGGTGGATGAAAGTCACGTAACGCTTTCGCAAGTTAGCGCCATGTATGGCGGCGACAGAAGCCGAAAAGAAAATTTAGTGGAATACGGTTTTAGACTTCCAGCAGCAATGGACAACCGACCTTTGAAATTTGAAGAATTTGAAGCCATGCAAAACCAAGTCATCTACGTTTCAGCAACGCCAGCCGATTATGAGTTGCAAAAAACCGAAGGTGTCGTTGTGGAGCAGGTGATTCGTCCCACCGGATTATTGGATCCAATTATTGAAATCCGACCAAGTTTGAACCAAATTGATGATTTAATTGAAGAAATTCAAGTTCGGGCCGAAATTGACGAACGTGTTTTAGTGACCACTTTAACCAAAAGAATGGCGGAAGAATTAGCCAAATATTTATCCAAAGTTAATATTCGTTGTCGTTATATTCATTCTGAAGTAGACACATTGGAACGAATAGAAATCATGCAGGATTTACGAAAAGGAATTTTTGATGTTTTAATTGGTGTAAATTTACTTCGTGAAGGTTTGGATTTACCCGAAGTTTCATTAGTAGCTATTTTAGACGCTGACAAAGAAGGTTTTTTGAGAAGCCATCGCTCGCTTACGCAAACAATAGGTCGTGCAGCGAGAAATATCAACGGAAAAGCGATTATGTACGCGGATAAAATAACGGCTAGCATGCAAAAAACGATTGATGAAACCAATTATCGCAGAACCAAACAAATCAATTACAACACAGAGAACAATCTAGTTCCGATGGCGCTTAACAAAAAGATCGAGAGTGCCTTTACTAAAAATCCATTGGCAGATTATGAATTGGGCCTTACTATGACCGCCGCTGCCGAACCGGAAAATCTATATATGTCTAAACCAGAAATTGACAAAATGATCCGCGAGAAACGAAAATCGATGGAAAAAGCGGCAAAAGATTTAGACTTTATGCAGGCTGCAAAATTCCGTGATGAGATTAAGAAATTGCAAGAACAACTGACTTAATTATGTTGTTCCTTAAAAACATTTAATAAAACTTCACCGTCAATTATTGCATTTGGCGCTTCATACATCAATTTAAGAATGCGTTTTGTAGCTGACGGATTAAGTCCCATTTCAATTGCTATTTGTTGGATTGCTACTGCTTCCTTTTTATGCAAAACCCCGTCACTATGCATTAATAAAGCCAATCTATAAAATTGCTGAATACGCATGAATTCGGATTTCATAGGAAGTTGTGGAAGTTCCTGATGAAATAAATCATTAAAAACATCCAGATCAAAACCCAACTCGTTAGCAACAAGTGCTAGAAATTCATATTCTCTTTTGTGCAAACGTCCGTCAACGGCAGAAAAAGCAATCATCTCTAAAACTAAACTCCTCTTTTCTTCGAAAGTATCCATCAAATTATTATTTTTAGCTAAAATATTGTTTTTAAATCAAAACACAAAAACTAAATAATGAATCCGCACTTTTAAAAGCAAAAAACTAACAAAAGCAAAAGCATTTAAAATTTAACAAAAAGATAAAAATTAACAAGATTTACAACAATAAATCATTAATTTAAAATTTAGAATCAAATGGAACTAATCTTAAGAGCATACAACCTCAAATTAAAACATACCTTTACGATTTCAAGAGAATCAATTGACTTTCAACCTTCATTGATTGTGGAATTAAAGAGTGACGGCTTCTCTGGTTTTGGCGAAGCAACTTCCAATCCCTATTACAAAACAACCGTTCCGGTGATGATGAAGGATTTAGAGAAAATTCGCTCCATAATCGAAGGCACAACAAATGAAACTCCAGAAGAGTTTTGGTCAAAAATCCATCCATATCTAAAAGAGAATATGTTTGCTTTATGCGCTTTGGACATGGCGTACAATGATTTGTACGCACGCAAAAAAGGAAAGAAACTATACGAATTGTGGAATTACACCATTGCTAAAAATCCGTTGACCGATTATACGATTGGCATTGCTTCCATCGAAAAAATGGTGGCAAAAATGAAGGAATTGCCTTGGCCAATTTATAAAATAAAACTAGGAACCAAAGAAGACATTGCCATTGTCACCGAACTTCGAAAACATACCAATGCTATTTTTAGAATTGATGCCAATTGTGGTTGGGGTATGGAAGAAACCATTAATAATGCAATTGAGTTAAAAAAGTTAGGGGTAGAATTCTTAGAACAACCCATGAAAGCCGATAATTGGGAAGGACACAAGGAAGTTTTCAAACATTCCGTTTTACCAATAATAGCAGACGAAAGTTGTATTGTTGAAGAAGATGTGGCCAAATGTCACCAACATTTTCATGGTGTGAATGTCAAATTAGTAAAATGTGGCGGACTAACTCCTGGAAGAAGAATGATTCAAGAAGCCAAGAAATTAGGTTTGAAAACGATGGTGGGTTGTATGACCGAATCCACAGTGGGAATATCAGCGATTGCGCATTTATTACCACAATTGGATTATGTAGATATGGACGGCGCATTACTTTTGGCAGAAGACATTGCAACCGGCGTAACCATAGATTTTGGTAAAATATCCTATCCAAATCTTAATGGAACCGGAGTAACTTTAATTTAATTCAAAGTGAAAGTCAACCAATTCCCGGATCGAATAATTAAAATCGAAAAGGAAGAATACCGCTATTTTGGAGGAACCGCCTATTTGAGTTTACCCACACATCCCGAATTCCAAAAACTGCTCATCAAAAATATTTTGCAATGGGGAACGGCTTATGGAAGTTCAAGAAGCTCTAACATTCAACTGAATGCATACGAAAACGGCGAACGCTTTTTAGTCAATTACATCAAAGCAGATGCGGTTCTTACAGTTTCATCCGGTATGCTGGCGGGAAAAATAGTTATTGAAGCATTAACACCTGCAACCGATTGCTTTTTTCATTTCCCGAATACGCATATTGCTATAAAAGTGCCAAATAGTTTACCGGTTTTTATTGAAAATGAATTAAATCCTCGTTTGCTCGATACCGCAACTGAAAAAATCACTATTCTGACAGACTCTGTTCCTTCTCTTCATGTGAAACCAATCGATTTTTCTATTCTGAATTCGATTCCGTCCAACAAGGAAATCACATTTGTTATTGACGAATCACATTCGCTTGGAATTTTAGGAACGAATGGTTGCGGCATTTTTCTGGAAGTCAATCTTCCATCCATTAAAAGAAAAATCATGGTGTCTTCTTTAGGAAAAGCCTTTGGCCTGACAGGTGGCGTAATTGCAGGCGATTCTGAATTTATTCATCAAATAAAAAATCATGACACTTTCGTTTCCAGTGCCGGAATGAATGCCGCTTTTGTTCAAACCATGGCTGATGCAGCACCACTCTATTTGCAACAGCATCAAAAATTGAAAGACAATTTAAACTACATTCATGCTCATTTAACACAAAAAAAAACCATTCATTTTGACCGTAATTATCCGCTAATTTACCCAAAAATAGAAGGGCTTTCTAAAATTTTGACTGCCAATAAAATTATAGTAACCCATTTTAAATACCCAACAGATTCTACAATTTTAAATAGAATTGTAATTACCGCCAATCACACCAAAGAAGATTTAGATGCCATAATTCACATTCTGAACCAAAATCAATTCTGACTCTAAAATTGTGTTGCAATTGCTTTTAAACCGTACCTTTGTAAAAAATTAGAATATAATGACAAATAACGACATCTTTAAAAAACTTCGTGTGGCTTTAATGCTACGTGACGACCAAATAGTTGAAATATTAGAATTAGTAGATTTTAGAATCACTAAATCAGAATTGGGGGCTTTTTTCCGTGATGAAAAACATGAGAATTATATGGAATGTGGCGATCAAGTGTTGCGTAATTTCCTGAATGCATTGGTAATTCACTTGCGTGGAACGAAAGAAAACCCGAAAAATCCAAACGATGTTTTAGCCAAACATAAAGCACAAATCCCTACAAAAGAAGGATCAAAAGACAGACCAGAGTTTAAGGCAAAACCTAGAGACGAAGAAAAATCAAGAGGTGACGAAGCGCCTTCAAAATCAAGACCTGCTACAAAAAACACTTCCAAAAAACAATATCCAAAAGGAAATTCAAAAGTTCAAGTAGTTGAAAAAGTGAAATTCAACTTCGGTAAGAATAAAAAATCATAAACGTGAAAACGGCATTGGTGATTGGAAGTAGTGGTTTAATAGGTTCCCATTTATTGAATTTACTTTTAGAAAGCTCCCATTACGATAAAGTAGTCACTTTCGTAAAAAGAGATACAGGAATAAAGCATCCAAAATTAACGCAACACATCATTGATTTTGACAAGCCGGAAACCTATAAAGAATTAGTTGTTGGCGATGATCTCTTTTGCACTATTGGTACAACCATCAAAAAAGCAGGAAGTCAAAATGCTTTTAGAAAAGTAGATTTTGAATATCCGAGTAAGTTTGCTGCTTTTGCTTTGCTAAACAAAGTCAAACACTATTTGATTATTTCATCTCTTGGTGCTGATGCAAAATCTGGAAATTTCTATTTAAAAACAAAAGGAGAAATTCAAGATTTCCTTAAAGATTGTAATTTCGAAAGCGTTTCTGTATTGCAACCTTCGCTTCTTTTAGGAAATCGAACTGAATTTAGATTAGGCGAAAAAGTGGGTGCTTTTTT
>JAGOJA010000032.1 GCA_017995345.1 Flavobacterium sp. | reverse complement strand
TAGCCTCAATTAGTTTTGCACAAGCAAATGTTAGTGCAGTAAATCAGTTTGGTATTGCAAATGCAGCTGTTGTTACACAGGTTGGTTTAGCAAATGATTCCGATGTCTTGCAAATAGGATTAGCAAATTTAGCTGTTGTTGATCAAGATGGCAGACGTAACGAAGCTGATATCAATCAAGGTGGAGCTCTGAATTTTGCAAGTGTTGACCAAAAAGGGCGTCGAAATGATGCTTACATAGGTCAATTAGGAATTGGTAATGCTGCCTTTATCGTTCAAGATGGTAGAAGAAATGATGCTGTTATAGGACAAGCAGGTTTCTTAAACTATGCTAGAACAACTCAAATAGGAAAAGACAACTCTGCAACTAATTTTCAGTTTGGTGTTGCAAATTTTTCAAACACTTTGCAAGTTGGTGATGGAAACAACGCTCTTGGGTTGCAAGTTGGTGTAGGAAATAGTGCTAATGTGTTCCAGCTAGGTGACGATAACATGGCAGTAACTGCTCAGTTTGGTACAGATAATACTTCTTACATCAATCAATTTGGTACTTCAAACATGGCTTGGACTATCCAAACGGGTAATAACCATATAAGTACAGTTAATCAATGGGGAGTTGGAAACATGAGTTTAGTTATGCAATCTAACTAATTACTTAAAAAAAAAAGGACTGTCCGAAATTATTTTTTCGGACAGTTTTTTTTGCTTATAATTTTGATTGTTAGTGTTTTTAAGTGCTAAAAACAATGTTGTATCACCCCCATTTTTAAGCATCGTTCGGTGCATCAACAAGAATTCTTTTCATTGAATTTTAGTGATTGATCTCAGACAATCATTCTGCTGGATTGATTCTAAATGAAAGTAGAGTTTCAGGCGATATTTCAAAGAATCACGATATTCCTTCTGCAATTCATTATCAAAACACTTTGATTACTAATGCAAAAGGACTTAAAGATATTTTTAGCGATGAATTTGAAAGTATTGGTCAGGAACAAATTATACTTATAAAAGTAATTTCTAAACATATTGAAGGGATCAGGCGAAAGTTAAAGAAATTGTATATTCCGGTCATGATATGCCACTAATTCCAGTGATGATGTGCCACAAAATAATGAGCTAATTTCTGTTCAAATTTACATTTTTTTATTGATTTAATTTTCTAATTTTTCTCAGGGATTCACCCTCTAATTCGATACGATGAGAAGAGTAAACTAACCGATCTAAAACAGCATCAGCGATCGTGTTTTCGCCAATTAATTGATGCCAATTACTCACTGGAACTTGTGATGTTATTATGATACTGCTTTTATCGTATTTTGCTTCTACTATTTCCATTAATGCTTGTCTTGCGTTGCTTTCAAAAGGAGTCAATCCAAAATCGTCTAGTATCAATAAATCACATTTTTCTATTCTTTCAATGAACTTTGAATAAGTACCCTCTAATTTATCACTGTCTCAGATTTAGTTCCAGCAACAATAGCTACTATGGTTCCTTTTTTACCTTTTGCTTCTTTATTTGTTACAACAGTATAAAGTTCTCCCATTGATAAATTTACTTCGTCAATGGATAAATATTGCCCCATGTTTTCGGGGAATATTAGCCAGGTATTAGCATGTTCACCCTGTTCCCAAGTAGAGAAGTTACTGAGATGTTTTTTGTATTGACGTTGTAGCTTCTTTCCATTGACTCCAAAGAAAAATCCTATAGTGTGACAGTTGTTTGCTTTAGTATCGATTAATGTCTTTTAAAAAATCCGCAAACTCTTGAGTCATGCGGGTTCCTTGGGCAATAATATTCCAATCACGTTGAATAATTTCTTGAGATTTTTTATCCGTCCATCTTCGTCTTTTAATATGTAGGTAAACGAATTTACCTCTCAAAGGAAAATCTTGAATAGTAATTTCATTTAGAAATCCTTTTGAAATAAGTTGGAGGTTGTTATACTCTTTTGGTGGAGTGTTTTTCTCTTCAAAGAAGAGATGCATTTTCTCTTGTTCGGTTTTAGTGTTTACCAAATCAAAGTGTCCTACAATCAATTCAGGAAGTATGAGTTTAAGAAGTTCTATATAATTTTCCAAGGCCAATTTTTTGCCGTAAATATCGGGAATATTTAATTCCTCCCCAACTTTTGTGATTGACCCAGAAAAAGAGACTTTATCGCCTCTTTTTCTTGTTAATATAAAAAGCAGTATCTTTAGTAGTTTCTTTCCTACTGCGTGAAAACTTTATTTTGCTCTTTGTCTATTTAGTTCTACACTTCATCGAAAAAACAACTAAACGATTAAAAAACAGTCTTTTAGTTGATGCTGATGTTTAAATATTTTTATATATTTGATATGTAGTAATCAGATAAGCAAATATTTAAAAATGTATTTCTTATTAATTATCACCCAAAAAAAGCAAGATCCCAAATCACTTTTTTAAACCTATATCTTAATTAGTATTAACAACCAATTAAATATATTTATCATGAAAAAAGTAATTTTAAGTATCTCCGCGATGCTAGTAGCCTCAATTAGTTTTGCACAAGCAAATGTTAGTGCAGTAAATCAGTTTGGTATTGCAAATGCAGCTGTTGTTACACAGGTTGGTTTAGCAAATGATTCCGATGTCTTGCAAATAGGATTAGCAAACTTAGCTATTGTTGATCAAGATGGCAGACATAACGAAGCTGATGTTAATCAAGGTGGAGCTCTGAATTTTGCAAAAGTTGACCAAAGAAACCGTCGAAATGATGCTTACATAGGTCAATTAGGAATTGGCAATGCTGCCTTTATCTATCAAGATGGTAGAAGAAATGATGCTGTTATAGGGCAAGCAGGTTTCTTAAACTATGCTAGAACAACTCAAATAGGTAGAGACAACTCTGCAACTAATTTTCAGCTTGGTATTGGGAATTCTTCAAACACTATGCAAGAAGGTCATGATAACAATTCCCTTGGATTGCAAGTTGGTATAGGGAACAGTGCTAATGTTGATCAATTTGGAGAATATAACAATGCATTTACCATTCAATTTGGGACAGATAACACTTCTTATATCAATCAATTTGGTACTGCAAATATGGCTTGGACTGTCCAAACTGGTAGTAACCATTTAAGTACAGTTAATCAATGGGGAGTTGGAAATATGAGTTTAGTTATGCAATCTAACTAATTACTTTCAAAAAGGTGGAATTGGTTAAACAATTCCACCTTTTTATTTTTTTTCAAAAACATAATTTTAGACTTTATAAATATTGAAATATATGTTAATGAAAAATAGAACCATAGATTTTTTTTTTAAATTTGATAGATTGCTATAGAGATACTATAAGTATTTTAAAAAAAAATTTTAGTTTTAATATTCATAAATTAATGACTCATGAAGCCAAAATTTAATATTTTTTTATTTGTAATAGTATTTTTAACGATCTCTTTTGCAAAAGCACAAGAGTTTGATAATTCTATCAATTCTTTGTTTTTAGTAAGTAAGGATTTAATACACAATGGAAAAAACGAAATTGGGCAAGTGCAACAGTCATCAAACGTTCAGTTTCTTACGAATAATAATTTAATACATATTTCTCAAATAGGTTTTAATAATTATTCGGATGTAAGTGGGCATAATGAAAGTTCTAAGATTGTAATTGGTCAATATGGATCAAATAATTATGTAGAGGTATACAAAAAAGCTCCTGATTTGACGCAATCAGTCACTCAGTATGGAAATAACAATTATGTTAGTGATTTTTCATTATATACCTCAGGTTCAATAAATATGGCGATAAATCAAGAAGGAAATAATTTGACACTATTTAATAATGGGTCTAATTCAATATCCAAAGATTTGAAAATTACGCAAACGGGAAATTCGGGAGCAATTTATATTTTTAATCACTAAGTTATGAAGCTATTTTTAATTAAAATTGTGGTTTTTCTGGTCTATTTTAATAGTCAATTTTTGGCTGCGCAAGCTGTTTATAAAGAAGTTAAAGCAAAAATTGATGTTGAAGAAGTTGAAAATACTTTGTCAATTGTTGGTACCGTTGAGAATTTAAAGTCTGAATTTAAAAACATCTCTTTTAAGCTTTCTGTTTTTAAAAAAAACAAATCGAATTCCAATAAATCAACCAATGCTCAAGATGGTCGAGTTACGTTAGAGCCTATGCAGAAAATAGCACTTTCTAAAACACAGATTAATAAAAGTGTTGAAGATCAAATTATTGTATTGTTATTGATTTATGATGAAGATAATAAAATAATAGGAAAAGACCGAGTTGTTTTTGGGGAAGATGATTCAAATTTAGGCGTTGTTAGGCCTAAAGATGGATTAGAAATGATAGGTATTGTGTCTAATGAAACAAAAACTAAATTAGGAAATGATTTCTACGATTTTTTTTATAGTGCATATTCAAAATTAAAATTGAATTCCGGTAAGATTATTTCCGTTCAGGAAGAATTAACTTTTGGTAGAACTACTAAGATTTCAATAAATGTGGATAATGACGTTTTAGAAGAATTTATTGCAAAACCTGACGAAGATTTTTTGAAATATATGGCGGAAACAGCTGCGGCTAAAGTTTTTAAATATTTCAAGAATATTGAAAAACAAAATAAATTTATTACTCAGTATTAATTGTTTATCAAGTAACTTGCTACATATATTTATAGTGACTGATAAGGAAATAATTTTAAGGTTGTTTTTTGTTCAATTCTCTATAATGTTTTATTTAAATTAATTTCAATATGAAAACATTACTTTTAATAGCATTTATTTTTGGAGTTTTTGTTAACTCAAATGCGCAAGATTTAGTCTATAAACCAAAGAATCCTGCTTTTGGAGGAGACACATTCAATTATCAATGGTTACTGAGTTCAGCAGAAGCGCAAAACGATTTTAAAGAAGACCCAAAAGCAGGATTTGAACAGAAAACGGAGTTACAGCGTTTCAAAGAAAATCTCAACAATCAATTATTAAATAAACTCTCTAACTCATTATTTGAAAAACAGTTTGGAGCTGGAGGGATTAAGGAAGGAGTTTATGTTTTTGGGAGTCTATCTGTTGATGTTTACCCATCAAATCTGGGTTTAGTAGTTGATATACTTGATACTGACACTGGAGAACAGACACAAATATTTATTCCAGGAAATAGTTAGTTTTTTTTTAAATTTATAACAAATTAGTTTTTGTTTTTAAAAATCAATTCACAACTCAAAAGCGTTCTTTAATTTAATACATGTAAAATTATACTCTTTTTGCCCCCAAATATGTTATAAGATAAAATCATGAATATAAAACCTACTATTATTCTTCTTCTTGTTGTTTTTTTGTTTTCTAGTTGTGCCGCCTATTTCAATCAGCCAGTTAGTGTCGAAAAAGCAATTTATGGTGAAAACACTCCTGCAACTTCTTCATTATTAAAGTTGCCTAAGCCAAAGGAACCAGTCGTTGTTGGCGTTTATAAATTCAAAGACCAAACGGGACAATATAAAGCCATAGAGCAGGGTAGTACATTCAGTACTGCTGTTACTCAAGGCGCTACATCTATATTGATTAAGGCCTTAGGGGATTCAAAATGGTTTGTGCCTATTGAGAGAGAAAATCTCGGAAATCTTCTGAACGAGAGAAATATTATACGCTCTACACGTCAAGAATACGCTGCAGATTCAAAAACTGCTGAAAGCCAGTTGACTCCTCTATTATTTGCAGGGGTTTTATTGGAAGGAGGTATAATATCGTATGATTCTAATATTATAACAGGAGGATTTGGCGCCAGATATTTTGGAACCGGAGCTTCAACACGCTATAGACAAGACAGAATTTCAATTTATCTAAGATTAGTCTCTACATCAAATGGGAAAATTTTAAATACCGTGTATGTTTCCAAAACAATTTTATCTCAAAGTGTTGATGCTAATTTATTCAAATACGTTAATATAAGAAGACTTCTTGAAGTAGAAACAGGATTTACAAGAAACGAACCGATACAGCTTGCCGTTACAGAGGCTATCGAAAAAGCCGTAGAGGGATTGATTGTAGATGGAATTAAAGATAATCTTTGGGAAGTAGACGCCACAAATATTCAAGTCAAAAACTTTTTAGATTCTTATACCCAAGAAAAAGACGAAGCTGATCTAGCCTTACTTTATGGGAGAGATAGAAATGTAAAAAGAGGAAAAGTAGGATTAGAAGCAACAGGTGGTGTCACCTATATGGCTGGAGATTATCCAAACCCAGTAGCAAAGCCAATGCTTAGAGGTGCTGTAAAGTATTTTTTAAAGCCCAATTTGAATCTGAGTGCTTCTAGCAATGTATTTAGATTAGGAAATAAAGAAAAATTAGATGTAGGTTACGCCTCATTAGATTTGAATTTAGAGTACTTGCTTCTCCCATACGATGTTTTTACCCCATACTTCTTTGGTGGTTTTGGGACTAGTTTTAACTCCGCTTTCGAAAATTATAGTAACAAAATTCAATATGGAGCAGGTTTAGAATACTTAATAACCAATGATTTTGGATTCAAAATATACGGAGAACATAATTTAAATTTTTCGGATAATATAGACTATATAGTGAGCGGTAAAAGAGATGATTATTATTGGCGTTTTGGAGTTGGGGTCACCTATTATTTTCCATATAAATCAAAAATAAAAACTAAAAAATAATAGGGTCTAAAGTAAAGATTTTTACAGTCATTGGTTGACTTGATGTCTAAATAAATAATACGATATAAAGATGAAAAATATAGGAATAAAAATAATAATTTGTTTTATTCTCTTGGTTTCTTGTAGCGAAGAACAAATTGATGATAACGGTAAAGGAATAGTAAAAGGAAGGGTAGTAAATTCAGAAACTTTTGAACCAATAAAAAACGCAAGAATATCTACGAGTCCTACTACGAATACATTTTTTACGGATGAAAATGGTTATTTTGTTTTTGATGAGGTCTTGGTAGGGAAATATTCTTTTCAAGCGCAAAAAGATGGGTATATTACAAAATTTGAACCAGCTACTGTGTTAAAAAACACAACAATACAAATAATATTCGAATTGGATATTTCTACAGCTAATAATAAGCCTCCTGAAATTCCTGTGTTGACAGCACCTACAGATAATGTAAAAAGTCAACCTTTAAAACTGAATTTGACTTGGACTGCTACTGATAAAGAGTCTGATCCATTAACGTATACTGTAACACTTAAAAACGGCACTACTGATGTAGTAACTATCTATAAAGATATAAAAACCACTACGTTTGAAATATCAGGGTTGAATTATAGCACCAAGTATTATTGGCAAGTTTCCGCTTCAGATGGTATAAATAGCCCGTCAAATAGTGTAACAAATACTTTTACAACTTTAGCATTTCCAAATCCGAGATTTTTATACATCAAAAAAGTAAATAGCAATAATGTTATTTACACCGCAGATGAAGCTGGGAACGAATTACAATTATCGTCTTCTGAGGTGAATAGTTTTAGACCTAGAAAAAATTTACAAATAAATAAAATTGCCTATATCAGTTCCGATGGATCTCAAAATCAAATTTATACAATGGATCCAGATGGTTCAAATGTTTTTAAAGTAACCAACTCAATTCCAATAGCCGGTTTTAATATGGAACACATTAATTACTGCTGGAGTACTAATGGGAGTCAGTTGATTTATCCAAATTTTGACAAACTTTACAGGATTAATGCAAATGGAGGAGGATTGATAGAATTATTTAGAACACCAAATGGTAAGTTTATATCTGAGTGTGACTGGAGTCAAGATGGAACTCAAATAGTACTGAAAGTAAATGATATTTCAGGTTATACTGTTGAGGTCTATGTTATAGATAGTGCGGGAGCTGTTCTTTATCAAGTGCTTTCTGGTTTAAATGGAGCAGTTAGCGGATTAAATATTTCTGTCGACAATCAAAAAATTGTGTACACTAGGGATGTTTCTGGTTATCAAAGTTCAAATTACAGAAGGCTAGATTCACGAATTTTTATTTATAATCGTATTACTAACACATCAACCGAATTAGATACTAAAAAAGAGAACGGTTATAATGATTTAGATGTTAAATTTTCTCCTAATGAGGCAGAAGTGATTTTTACTAATACGTCTAATGATGGAATTTCTATAAAAAATGTTCAAAAAGCTAGTATCACTGACGTTGATTCTCGTACAACTTTATTTACTGGAGGCTCAATGCCAGAGTGGAAATAATAATATATTGTTCTTATAAAAATGTCTATCTGTTTCGGATAGACATTTTTTTTTTGACATACCTTTTTAAGATATTTCCTTCTCAGCTATTAAACTAGAGACATAAATGTTTTTTTGCAAGACATTTGTATCAAGAAACACTTCTTACGACTCGGTAGGCAAAACTCAAAAAAATAATTATCTTTGCCGCACAACTATCTGCCTAAAAGCAGGCTTCACAACTATACTACATGAGTTCAGATACTTCAAAAAGATATGCGCTTCGCGGTGTTTCGGCATCCAAAGAAGATGTTCATAATGCCATAAAAAATATTGACAAAGGATTATTTCCACAAGCATTCTGTAAAATTGTTCCTGATTATTTAACCCAAGACGAGGACTATTGTCTGATTATGCACGCTGACGGAGCTGGAACTAAATCCTCTTTGGCGTACATGTATTGGAAAGAAACAGGCGATATTTCAGTTTGGAAGGGGATTGCTCAAGATGCTTTAATCATGAATATTGATGATTTATTGTGCGTGGGGGCAACAGATAATATTTTGCTTTCGTCCACTATTGGAAGAAATAAAAATTTGATTCCTGCTGAAGTAATTTCAGCAATTATCAACGGAACCGAAGAACTGATTAAAGAATTGGATTCTTTTGGGGTTACCATCCATTCAACCGGTGGAGAAACAGCAGATGTGGGCGATATCGTTCGAACCATAATTGTAGATTCAACAGTTACAGCGCGGATGAAACGTTCTAAAGTTATTGATAATGTTAATATCAAAGCAGGTGACGTAATTGTAGGATTAGCTTCTTTTGGTCAAGCTACTTACGAGAAAAGTTATAATGGCGGAATGGGAAGCAACGGATTAACATCAGCGCGTCATGATGTTTTCGGCAAGTATTTGGCAACCAAATATCCGGAAAGTTTTGATGCCGCAGTTCCAGAGGAATTAATCTATTCTGGTCAGGTAAAATTAACAGATGCGGTTGCAAATTCACCTATTGACGCTGGACAATTAGTGCTTTCGCCAACCAGAACTTATGCGCCAATTATCAAGAAAATTTTAGACCAATATTCTTCTAATGAAATTCACGGAATGGTGCATTGCAGTGGAGGAGCGCAAACTAAAATTTTACATTTTGTAGAAAATTCACACATTATAAAAGACAATTTATTTCCAGTTCCTCCCTTGTTTCAGTTGATACAAGAGCAATCTAAAACGGATTGGAAGGAAATGTACCAGGTTTTCAATTGCGGACATCGTATGGAAATTTACGTTCCAGAAGCAGTTGCCCAAGATATTATTGCAATTTCAAAATCGTTTAATGTCGATGCGCAAATCGTAGGTAGAGTAGAAGCTGCCATCGGCAAAAAACTGACAATTACCAGTGAATACGGAACTTTTGAATATTAAAAAGCTTTAAAAAAAGCTCGTTTTTCAATATTTCAATTCTTTAATCTTTTAATTTTTTTATCTATGTACGAATTGGTTTTTTGGAAATATCTTGAGGGAATTTATCTCAACCATCACGAAGTTTATGAAGCTATTATTGAAGAACAAGCCAAAATTGAAGGGCTCGAAGAACTTCCTATTCAAGTAATCTTGAATAGAATCGCTTCTGTATTTTCAAAATGGGAAAAAGTAGACGATAGTAGTTGGAAAAACAACACTGGAATAGGCGCTTTTCACATAAGAACAACTCCACGAAGTATAAAAATTGATTGTTATGGTACCGAAGGTAAGACCATGGATACTTTGGTGAATATATTGGAAGAATTCAAATGTCCGTTATACGATCCCGAGGTTCCGGAGCGTTATGATGAAATGAGTGAATAAAATTTTTAGAAGCTAATCCAGCTCTCCGTTACAATCCGTCCATAAAAAAAATATTTTTCTACATCCTGAAAGGAGCTTCCGTTGGTCGCTCTTTCAGTACAAGAAAAATTATTTTTTTTATGGACGGGATTTTCACTTCGATCTGGGCTAAAATCCGTGAGGCATAACCCAGATGAATACAATTAAATCAACTTTTATTTTACCGCTGATTTATTCAAAAGAATTGGCGCTCCAAAACCAATTTCCTCCAGCTTTTTCAATTGCGTTTCAGCATCACCCACCACTAAATAAATCATTTTATCAGCATTCAAATACGTTTCTGAAAGCTTTTTTATGGCTCCAATAGTGCTGTTTTTCACAATGTTTTCCTGTTGTTTAGCGTAATCATCAGCATAGTTGTAGTTGCTGATATCATACAACATTTCCAGTTTAGACTCAAGCGTTTCAAAAGCTCGGGCATTACTTTTTATTAAATATCCTTTAGTCACTATAAGATCATTCGCAGTAAAATTGGTGCCATATTGCGCTACAATATCTTTTATCAAACTAACCGATTCAAATGTTACATTGGAACGCACACCACTGGAAATTATAAATACACCATGGTTAGCAGCACCATTAAAGGATGAATTGATTCCATAAGTATATCCTTTTCCTTCGCGCAATTGTTGCGTCAATTGAGAGGCAAAACTACCACCGCCCAAACGGTAATTCATGATTTGTACAGGATAAAAATCAGCATCAGTGGCCGCAAGAGCAGGATACCCAATTCGGATTACCGATTGCTTTGCACCAGGAACATCATAAAAATAAATTTTTGAGGATGCTACCGTATTTGTAGCTTTTATTTCAGGAATAGCAACTTTTTTAGCCTCCCACTTTTTATTTAAAGTCGCTAATGAATGGGTAACCTCCTTTTTTGATATAGCACCAACAATTTGGAAATTAGCAACTGATGGAGCCATGTTTTTAGCATAATAATTTTTCAAATCATCAATCGTAATGCTATTTACAGCATTTTCGGTACCCATTCGGTTGTTGGATAAAATAGATTCATTTCCGTAAATTAATTTTTTGAACTCATTTCTGGCAATACTATTTGGATCTGCTTTTTGTTGTAGAATCTGGCTTAACGTACTTTGTTTGATCAGGTCAAATTCTTTTGCGTCCCAGCGGGGTTGCAAAATTATTTCTTGAACTAATGCCATTGTAGCATTGTAGTTTTTTTCTAGTGTGTTTCCTGCTATAAAAATAGATTCATCACTTGTGTATGCTTTAATTGTGGCACCAAGACTTTCGATAGCATTTTCCAGTTGCTCTGGAGTTTTGTTTTTAGTTCCTTTTGTCATCAGTTCTGCTAACATATTCGAAACGCCTATTTTATTAGTGTCTTCAAGTAACATTCCTCCTTTTATTTGCAATTGAAATTGAACAAGAGGAACTTCGTGGTTTTCGATACCCAATACGTTTAAACCGGAGGACAACGTGCTTTTCCAGACCGATGGCAATTTGACATCAGGACTTTCTCCATACTCGGGTTCTATACTTCTGTCAAATTTTGAAGGTGTTCTTTCATACGTTGCAACAACGCTGGCATCAAAGGAATCTTCTTTGCCTTCAATAATTTTTTCTTCAACAACAGTTGCTAATGAGGATCCATCTAAAATTAAATTCCCTTCCCCTTTTGGGACAAAACTTGTAGCAACAAAATGTTTTCTCTTGATGTATTTTTGATATACACGCATCACATCTTCGGTAGTTACCGCAAGAATATTTTTTACATCTTGATTGATATAATCCGGAGTTCCTGCAAAAATTTCATATTGAGCCAGTTGGAATCCTTTCCCTAAAACACTAGATAAATTCGTGTAGAACGCAGTCTCTTGTCCGGCTTTAATTCGATTTAAATCCTGTTGCGAAATCCCTTCGGCTTCAAAGTTTTTAAAAGCTTCGTTGACGCCGTTCATTACGTCATTCAAATTTGTTTTTTCAAAAGCCGTTACGCTCAACATATATTGACCTGCTATTTCCGAATTGTACTGATAAATGTTCACGGCATCGGTTACTTTTTTGTCTTCTACTAACGTTTTGTACAATGGTGCTTTTTTCCCTTTTGAAAGATAACTCGCCAAGACTTCCAAAGCATAACTGTCAGGATGGTATTCATAAACCGAAGGCCAAGTCAGTGTGAGTTGCGGCAAACGAGCAAAATTATCCTCATAATACAGTTTTTTGGTTGCTGGTAATATTACCCATTGTTTTTCCATTTTAGGAATGGCTTCACCACGCTTTATATCTCCAAAGTATTTTTCGACCCATGATTTGGTTTGTTTAACATCAAAATCTCCGGCAATAGTCAGCGTCACATTATTTGGTACATACCAGCGATTGTAGAAATTTTTCACATCCTGAAGTGTGGCATTTTGTAAATCTTCCAAGGAGCCAATAACATCCCAACTGTACGGATGGGACGCTGGGTATAAATTTTTAGAGATTACAGAGAAATTGTGTCCATAAGGTCTGTTGTCATAACTCTGTCTTTTTTCATTTTTTACAACCTGTTTTTCTTTGGCCAAAACCGGATCTGTTACCGTATTGATGAAATAGCCTAGTTTGTCGGCTTCAGCCCAAATCATTTTTTCTAAAGCATCTTTTGGAACGGTTTGAAAATAGTTAGTACGATCCCTGCTGGTCGAACCATTGGCACCAGCCCCGCCAATACGTGCACTCATTTTATCAAGACCTCCTTTACCTAAGTTTTCGGATTCCAGGAATAAAAGATGTTCAAAAAGATGAGCAAATCCCGTGCGACCAGTTATCTCTCTGGCTGATCCTACATGACTGGTCAAAGCTACAGCAACAACTGGGTCAGATCGGTCAATATGCAAGATGACTTGCAATCCGTTTTCTAAGGTGAATTTTTCAAATTCGACTTTGAATTCTTTTGATTTTTGATTTTGAGAGTAGGAGGAAAGCGTACTAAAAAGTACAAAACAGAACGTTAATAACTGGATTGGTTTCATTTTTTTAATTTAGGTTCAAAATATTTTTCACCACAAAAGGAATTTTTGCTTTAGACTCTAAATATAATAAAATAATAAATCATTTCGTAGAACGAAGTAGGATTTTGGACTATTTTAAAAAGGAATACTTGGATTAGGTTAAATAAATTCAGATAATAAATCACAAAAATTATCAGGTTTTCTATTAAATTACAGGATCGCTGCCGCCTTTTCTAAATCCTATTAATTGCCTGTATTTTGATTCTGATTCTTTTAATTCTTGCTCCATTTGTTTGTATTTACTAATGTCTTTTATAGTAACAACCGCTGCAGCTACGTTGTTGTTTTGGTCTACTAAGGGCCTGCCGCTAATAAGTACTCTTTTCTTTTCTTGAGCCACAGGATTCCAAAGAATTATTTCAACATCAGTAGTGACTTCGCCGCTTAAAGCGCGTTCCATAGGTAAGTTTTGTGAAGGGAAGATGGTTTTTTCATCAGGGTAATAGAGCTCGAAATGATTGCTTAAATTGGTAGAAATTTTATCATCGTCTGCAATTCCAAAAATTTCATTAGCCATATTGTTGGCCATGATTATTTTTTTGTCAGCATTTGCCACAATAATTCCTTCACTTATATTTTCGACTATTAATCGTAATTTTTCTTCATTTTCATAGAGGTCATCAATAGCGTCTTGTTGTTTGTCTTCTAATTCGACAAGCTCTGTTACATTTCGTCCAACAGAATAAAATACCCCGTTCTGTACATCAATAGTACTATTCCAATCAATCCATTTATAGGAACTGTCTTTGCATAAGAAACGGGTTCTGAAATTGATAATAGACTCTCCTTTTAGATGTCTTTGCAGTACTTTGTTGGCTGCTTTTTTGTCGTCAGGATGAATTAAATCTATGAATTTCATCTGGATTAAGTCGCCTTGATTGTAACCAAGTGTTTTTGTAAAAGCAGGGTTTATTTTAATAAAATAGTCATTTTTGGCTACGGTTAAAATATCGAAAGCCATATTGAAAAACATATTTGATATTTTCAAGGATTCTTCATTTGTAACCAATTCAGATACATCTCGTGCAACAGCATATATAATTCCTGTTTTAATATCAATCGTGCTGGTCCAGTCAAACCATTTATACGAGCCGTTTTTCAAGCGTTCCCGTACTCTATGGGTAACTACTGAATCGCTGATTTTTAATTTTTTGACACCATCCATAAAAACTTCAGCATCTTCAGGATGTATAAAACTTAAAAAGGGTTTGTTTATTATTTCTTGTTGGTTGTATCCTAGAATTCTAGTGAAAGCAGGATTAACTTTTATAAAATTATCGTCTTCAATCACTACAAACATATCAAATGACATGTAAAAAAACGTGTTTGCAACATTTAGTGCGTTTTCTATTTCTTTTTTGTCTGTAATATCACTGGCAACTGCGTACAACAAGCCGTTTTTTACGTCAGGGGATACGGACCAAGAAAGCCATTTGATAGATCCATCTTTACAAATGTATCGGTTTTCAAATTTGATGGAGGAAGCTCCTGTTTGTAGTTTAACAACTTCTTTTTTAGTGATTTCTAGATCATCTGGATGCGTAAACTCCAAGAAATTTTTACCCAATAATTCTTCTTCTGAATATCCTAAAATCCTACTGACTGCTGGATTCACTTTTATAAATCTTTCCATTGATGAGATTATCATCATATCTACTGACACCATAAAGAGTTTGTCAGCGGCTTTCGATGATTCTTCCAGTTTCTTTCTTTCGGAGATATCAGTAAAAATTCCGCCAATTGCATAAATTCTTTTTGCAGCATCATAAATAGGAAATTTTACGGCAATATAGGTATGCATGCCATCAGCTTGTAGAATAGTCTCTTCGGTTTTTAATTCTTTCAAAGCTTTGACCACTTCAAAATCGGAATTTCGATACGCATCAGCTGTAGTTGACGGTAAAAAATCATGGTCGGTTTTACCTATAATTTCCTGATTTGAGATTTTAAACAATAATTCAAATTCTTTATTGACTAACAGGTATTCGCCATTTATTTTTTTTATAAACATTGGGCTTGAAGTGTTGTCAATAATGGACTGCAGGAGTTGTTTGTTTTCTAAAAGTAATCCTTGAGAAATATTTTTAGCGCGTAGTTGTGGCCGAATAATAAAATACACAACCGTTAACAAAATAATAGAAAGAATGATTAATGAAATTTCTATCCAATTCATAGTAGTGTCCAAAGATTGGTCTCTGTTTTTGTCAATCCTTAGAATAAAAATCCCAGCTATAGCAAAAACAACGAGGAGATTGATGAAAAACCCAAGAATTATTTTTTTTTTCTAAAGAAATTTTCATAATTTTTTAATATAAAAATTAAATAGTGCTCGTCCAATATTCAGATTTAGTAATTCACTATAAGTAAATGAAAGTTAGTTAATTAAATTGAATTAACAAGTAGGTTTTTTTATGGTGTTTGAAACCGCGAGTAGGGCTTGCTTGTCTATTTTGGTTCGCGATTTTTTTTTTTTACTTTCTTATGTTTTGGAATTGATTCTGGAAGATAGAATTTAGCTAAATTCGAAATTTTTTTGGTGCTAACAAGTCAGGAAGTGCAACAGCTGTTTTCCTCATAGATTTTTGTTACTATTCGTGCCACACGCACAACTAAAGGCTAATTTTTGCAGGCATGAGGTTCAACTTTCCCGTTTATTAGTGCTTTTGTTCTACAACAAATTATTTTTATTTGTTTTCCAAAGCTGCCGTTTACTCCATAAACCATGTGTAATAATGATGATTGAAAAACTGACTAACAACCATTTTATACTTGTTGCAATACTTGTTATCCGTGCTATATTTAATAGTTTATCGGGGTAGTTATAAAGCATAGTTACAATTCCAAAGTTCTCCGCATAATCAAAGATTAAAATTAGAAATGGAAATTTAGCAAGTGTTTCGTTTTTATAGATTAAGAAAATAATGAAACAGAACAAAAATGAATAGACTATAGGATAAATCAAATCTAAAGTTAGTTCTGCAAAAAGATAATTTTTCCTTTCCCTTTCGCTATATTTTTCGATTATGTCATATGCTTTTTGGGGTGAGTATGAAATTTGAAGATCTAATAGTGGTAATTCAGCATTTGTCTTATGTGACATGGGGAAAATAATAAAATTAAATAGCAAAACAAGTCCAAATAACAGAATTGTGTTCTTTACCGTTGCATATTTATTTATAATCCTTATCATTTTAATTGAAGTGTCAAATTAAGAAATGGTTGCTTGAAACGGTCTTTCTACCATTTATAATAACGTCATTCTGTGAAAAACTGCCTTTTATTTCAAACAAATATATCAAAATAGTGGCGTATAAACAGGTTTTTTTAAATACTCAGTAATGCGGTATTTCACATAAATTTTTCGCAACCAGATGATTTTGTTTGGCTTATAAGATGATGTAACCCAAGAAAACCTCGTTCGGTATATAAATGCTTTTGTAAAGAATAATCCTAAAATCAAAACCTTAAAAAACAATCCTTGAAAGGGCCAAAAATAAAGAGGACTATTAATCCTCTTTATTTCGATAGCTATCCGTTCGCTAAAATTTTACGGAAAACTCTATTTTGACGCACTTATAAGTGTTTCTCCTGCGCAGCAAAACTCTAGCTTTTAGCGGCTGGCATTTATGATTGTCCAGATATTTCCGTTCTTAGTGGTCGTTTTACTTAGTTTTCCTTCGTTTGTTAGTTTTTGTAACAGTATTTCGCTGTCATTTTTTGTTGAACCAGATAATTCCGAAAATTCTTTGGAGGCTAGCGTTGGATATTTATTAAACAAACCGCGCCAAGAATTGTCATAATTTACTTTAGTAGCATTAGGAAATGTTTTTAATACAGCGTCTTCAAACTCTTTGTATGGCTTGAAACCATAAACCATTTGTTTGTTATTTTGACTGTCAATGAAAAATAAGGTAGGAAAACCTCTTACTCCCATATTTTTAGCCAATTCTAAATCGGCTTCAAAAAGTTCGATTGCCTTCGTTTCGTAATCTGTTTTTAGTTTTACGGCATCTAATCCAGTTTCGCTTGCTGCCTTACTAATATGTTCCCAAAGCGTAATGTTTTTCTTTTCTAAAAACACCATTTCTCTTATTCTTCTCATAAATTGAACAGCTTTCGTTTCGTCTTGCATTTGTGCAGCTTTGAAAGCAATTGAAGGCGGATAAGAGGAGTTTAAAGGGTTTTCAAGCCAAATGTCACCATCAATAGGCATATCATAATACAGGCTCACTTCGTCCCAATGATGCGCTACGTCAGACGGCTTGCTTATCCCACCACTATTATAACTCCAGTTAGGCAAAAGTCCACCCATGCGATAATCAATTTCAATATTGTTTCCATATTCCAATTTTAGTTTTCGTAATTGAGGTTCGATTCCCCAACACGAAGAACAAATTGGGTCAGTGAAATAAATTATTTTCACAGGTTTTTTTTGGTCAGATACAATTTCGTTGTCATTAGTTTTTTGTGCTGTTGGTATTTCACAAACGCCTGTTTCAGGGTCACACAAAAGCGGGTTGTTGATTTTATTTTCCATTTTTAATTGTTTTTGTTGACCGTTACAAACACTTGCTATTAAAAAAGACATGATGTAAAATAGAGTGGTTGCCTTTGTCATAATTGATTATATTGATTAACTTTACTGCAAAGTTCAACCAAATCTTTTGAACACACAATAAGTCAGAAAAACTTGACTACAAAATAGTATGGAAAAAGACAACAGTTGTCCTGCAGAAGGGGTGTTAAAAATGCTTTCAGGAAAATGGAAACCTCAAATTTTTCGCCTTGCACTTAATGGTTCAATTCGTTTCAGTTCTCTATTGCGTGATATTGAGGGTTCAAACAAACAGTCAATTGCAGTTGCCTTAAAAGAGCTAGAAGAACAAGGTTTGTTGGAAAAAATTGTTGTCAAGCTTAAGCCATTGCATATTGAGTATAACCTATCAGAAAAGGGCAAGTCATTAATTCCTGTTTTTCGTCAGTTGGAAACCTTGTTTTAGTCTATTTACTTCCATTTATTTCAAACAAACGCATCAAAAGAGTTGATTGTAAGCTAGTCTTTTAATGCATTTAACGACACGTCCTATTATAGTAATTTACCGCAATCCTTTAGACACCGCCCTCTAGGTCCATCACTCTCATGAAGTGCCATTTCGGAATGTAGAAACTGTGCGGCGGCGGCTGAATCTTTTACTTTGGTAGCACTACGTTCTAACATTTGTGATTCAAACTCAGTTAATACACTTTTCCTCACTCCAGTTTTTCTCCATTGAGAGGGAGAGTTACATCCCTTTGAGATTCCCCGAGCGAGCGTAAGCGCATCCAGCAGCGCTTGATTTGCCCCCTGTCCTTTGAACGGACTCATTGGGTGAGCCGCATCTCCAATTAGCGTTACTGATCCTGCTTTCGAAAACAATTCGGGTTTGAGCAATTCCCGGTCGTACACAGGATAACCAGAAATCTGAGCTTCTTGGGTCGCTGCTAAAATTTGAGGAATGGGATCGTGCCACTGTGTTCTCTTGCATGCTTCTTCTTTGAGTGCTTGGGGTCCTAGAGCACTTAATTGCTTGGCTTCTTTTTCAAGCATCGGGAAGCTAAGTTGCCACATTACCGAGTTTGACGTATACGGCATTATATAGATTCGTTCATTGCCATTGGCGGTTTGAAACACTGTGGCCGAATCGAGTAACAAACTATTAACTCCTTCAATAGCGTTTAAAGGACAAATTCCTAAAATTACAATGCAATCTAAGTAACGCAAAGGCGTATTTTCTTCACCAATCAGTAACTTGCGTACCAAACTGCGAATGCCATCAGCTCCTACTACAAGATCCGCCTTGACTTGCTGAAACTGACCGTTTACTTTAAAGCTTAGGGTTATACCATCACTCTGAGATTTCTTAAAATCAACTAACTGGTGTCCCCACTGTACTGCATCATGTCCGCCAAGTTGCTCCAACAATGCTAAGCGCAACGACTGTCGAGCGATATGCACATTGGTCCGTTTCGGAGTCGTTTTCGCATCTGAATCCACCCATTTTCGGACTCCCCATTCCCCGATTACTTTTCCTTCAGTAGTATGAACAACATGTTTGGTTGAAACCACACCTTCTTTCAATCCGAAAACACCCAATCCCTCGATGGCTTTACTAGCTTGTTGCAAAGTGAGTCCATAGCCTTGCGAGCGTACCTCAAAGTTGCTATCGCGTTCGTAAAGTGTAAAAGGAATTTTGCGATGCAAACAAGCCACAGCTAGAGCCACACCGCCGATGCCACCACCAATAATTGCTACATGTGGATAGTTTTCTGTATCCGATATAGGTTGACTATCAGAAGGAACCAAACCGCATCCGCTGCAGTTCAAGCAGGAGTAAAGATGACCTTTAGGATGCTCAGGAGGAGTCCCTTCACCATTCGTTTTTTCAAATTGATCGAATTCCATTTGATAGCGAAGTCTCGCTTTTTTGCTGAGTCCTCGACTTTTTTTGCCGCGTCCTTGACATTCCTGACAAATAGTCCAGCTTGAGGCTGCATTTCCCATCTTTTTCACTTTGTTTTTATTTAACTTGATCTTGAGCCTTTTCTAAAAAGAAGAAATTTTCTGACATAATTGATGCTGTGCTTAACAGTAAAGTAATTCTGGTGACTTTCAGTACTTGGGGTATTTAACGCATGAAATTATGCTTTTTCAACTCTCCCACCACTGTAGCCGTTTTGCAACTTACGAAAAATGAGTGTTTTTGTTTAGCCGAAAATACGATGAAAAAACGATAATTCCACTAAGTTTACAAATGGATAGAGTGTGCCTTCTTTGTTAGGATGATACTTTTAGGGAAGTAGCTAAAGAAAACGCTCTAGTTATTTGTGTTAAAAACTACTCCAAAAAAAAGAGGCACAAGGGCCTCTTTAAAATTTTCTAACACATTTATAGGCAAAACCTCATAAAGGATTTAAGTGTAGTGCTTCTGTGCAACCCGAGTTTCATTGTTCCTGCAACGCACGCCACAAAACTTCATCGGTTATAGCTAGTGGTTTAGTACCTAGTTTTTAGTACAATTTTACCAAGTTCTTTGATTTCGTCTTGCATAGTAAAAATTACCCTCCCGTTTTTTGATAACACATTCCAAGCAATGTCGCTTGTGATGTCATCTATTACTCCCGGCTTTGTTTTATCAGTCACCAATTCAAAAGCCCTTTCACCTGTCAAATAAACTGGCTGAACATAGTTATCATGCACTATTAGCAAGTCGCCACGTCCATCAATCGAAGCTTGATAAATTTCCTGCAAGTCGGTCAAAACACTTCCTTGACCCACGGCTTCCTTTATTTCAATTATAGCTTCGGTTTTGCGATTATAAAGCGAAGCTTTAACTATATCCCAAGCTTGTTTTGCAATATGATGAGTGTCAGTTTTGTTGTAATCGATGTTAGCGTAACCAAGATAAATTGTTGGTTTGTCCGCAACCTGCATAAAACGGCTGTAGTTGTCTTCGGTGCAAATTACTACACAATGTAATCCTGTTTCGTTATAGACCTTTACAACTGCCTTATCAACTTTGTTGAAATACTCACGAACCATATTGTCCTTAAGCTCACTGTCACTGCGCTTTTCTCTGTCATTTGCATAATGTGGGTTTTCCAAAAACGGAAAGTCATCATTTTTAATTTCGTTTATAACACCATCATTGGTCGCATTATAAAGCGAAACACCACCTTGCGAAAGCAAAAGGATTAAATATTCTTCACTTCTATTAAATGATTTTATTAGAGCGCGAGTACCAAAGGTGTCCGAAATTTGAACACTATTGGTTTGTGTTGGCCAAGGAGACTTTATAATTTCTTCCGTATCATTAGAAAGAAAAATGTGTAATGAATCCAAGTTATAGTTTGCATCTAATTCAATTGCTGATAACTTTTCTAATAAAGATGCCAGGGGTCGTTTTCCAAATTCATTCACAAGTCTTTCTTCGGCTTCTTTTAAAAGGTTTTTTAATAGAATTACATCCTGAGCATTGTCAGGATGTGTGCGGTGTGTATTTAGCGAAATAGTAACACAAGGCGTATTCTTTTCAGTTGCTAATACTTCTAATTTTTGTCTGAGTGTCATTTGTACTTTTTTAAGGTGCTTAATTCCCTACTCTGTTGAATTTTCGGATTTCTTCCCTTTTAAAATGTTTGGTCATTTTTTTGTATTACTAACTCTTCTATTAGCTAAAACGTTTGCACCTCTACGTTTTGCGAATTTTGAAAACAGCTGTTCTCGATTAAACGAACATACGAAAATTTTACTGAATTTCCAAATATATAGGGCGTCCTTCTTTGTCCAGATGACAATTTTGAGGGAGTAACTTGACTTTAGTTTAAGAAATTGCTCTAAAAACATTATGATTTATTTCCTAAGCTAATTTGGCACTTGTCGATGACAAGCATTAGTGCATTTGGACAGTTGAAAGTCGGTGCAGGATTTACACCGGATAGCAGTTTTTGACCAGCGTGGTCCACCTGCTTGGTATCTTGGCGGTGGCCAAAGTTTAAGTTCCTGTGAAAGTTAATTTTATGGGTAAGGGGACTTGTGCTCAATCCACAAACTTCGGGAGCGGAAAAATGTAAAAAGCATCTTGATTTACCACAAAAAAAAAAGAGGACATTTAATCCTCTTGAAATTCACTCAAACAACTTAGCGATAACTCCATAAGTGTTGACGGCATGTAATCGGTTCCGTTCAACACGGGTTTCATTGTTCGGCTTTCAGCCGCAACGAAACCCTAGCTGTTGTAAGCAGTTTTTATTGTTTTTCTGATATTTCAAATCTAAATTTAGCAAGTTCTTTAGTGTCTTCTTTTGGACTTGCAATCATATCAAATCTTATTTCTATTAAAAAGGTTTTTGATAATTCATTAGAATGTATATCTGTATATTTTACGTTAAGTTCTAATAATGGAAAAAAATCATGAATGGATTTGGTTAGTTCTTTTCCACTAATTTGATTAACCATATATAACCAATATAAATTTATGAAATAGTCAGGTATAACAATTTCTGTTTCTCTGTTTTCATTTCCATACGGTAAAATAAAATTGAAACTTCCTCCAATATTATCTTCTTCCATATCAAAAGCCCATTCAATATTTTGGGCAATCGAATCTATTAAAATGAAATCTTCGTTTTTTTCCCATTTAACACTTTTATCATTACAGATAATTTCTTTAGCGTTCTCAAAATCAAAACTCCAATTCCATCTAACATTTTTTGCAACTCCAAAACCAATATTATTTATCCCAATTTTTAACTCATTAAATCCTCCAATTTTTGAGTTTTTTTATTTTTATATGAATAAAGATAAACTGATTTGTTTTCTTCGTCGAAATCTCCTTTATAAACGTAGAATGAGAAGTTTACCATATTTATATCAGGAAAGTAACTATGAACTCTTTGTTTACGTATTTCATTAATCGTAAGTAAAGCGATAATTGCTGTTAGTAGCGTTATACTTGCGATAACAATGTTTATCCAATCTGCAGTTGTTATGTTTTGTAAAATTTCCAAATGTTCTTGTTTAAGGTTTTCGTGCGGTAAAATTGCACACAACGTCAGTTCGTCTAAAAACCTCTAAACGAACTGACGTTCGGTGTTATTTGTTCGTGTTATAAATTATTGCTTCATATTGTCAAAATGCAGTTTGTCTTTGTCCTTAATAAGACGCATCAAATATTTCGCTGACAGGTGAATTTCTTGTGGATTCATCGAGCCATTTATTGAATGAGATAAAATATTGCAAACCTTTATTAGTAAACCAAGTTTTGTTTTCTCATTATTGCTTGTAATAACGAAATGACTTTCTACTTGCTTTTGAAGATTGCTAGTGAAGTTTAAATCTCTACCAACTTTAAACCCATACCATTCTTCAAAAATTCTTCTCATTACGTTTGGATAATGATATATTTGACATTCAGTTTTTAATTCTTCTTCACTTTTCTGTGAAAAAGCAAAGATTTCCTTAAATAAGTATTTGTATGGTTTTTCTTTACTCGACAACTTTGCCAATTCACTTACACCATTTTTTTTTCTTAATTCAAAAGTTGCAAAATCTGCATTATTCTCTTTGCCATAAGATAAATTACAATAGTCATCCCAAGAATGTGTCAAAACAAAGATTTGTTGATTTGCGAGTTCCAAAAGGTTTTTCATAAGTTCTAAAATGTAAAACTTGTTTGAATCATCCATACTTGAAATTGGGTCATCTACTATAATAATTTCAATTTCAGGTTTTACACGTTGTTGTTTGTTGTCTGCAAAAAGTTCATAATAAAAAAACAACAATGCTAATAGGTTTTTTTCTCCTTCACTAATATCTTTAATAGTAAGAGTAGCATTTTCGTTGGTACTTTTGATAATGTAATTTTTGTTGTCAGTATCAAGCTCAACTTTTAATGAGATATTTATCTCATTGAGAATTTGTGAAACAAAATCTGCAAAATTTTTTGTAAGGCTTTTTTGTTGCTTTAAATCTTGAATTTCTTGTTGTTTTTTCTTGTTGTTCTTCCGCTTTTCTTCAAGGTCAATTTCCTTTTCTTTAACCTCCTTTTGCTTGTCTACTATAGTAACTGAATTTAGTATTTCCAAATCAATTGCACCTTTTACTAAAGTGGTTAGATTATTTAATTTCTTTCTTAAATCTAATAATTGTTCGTTTTTGGTTTTAGAAATAGTTGAAATTGATTCATCAGTCTCTTTCAAAGTTTCTGCTAAAAGTGCAAAGTCGAAATTTTCTTGAGCTTCAATGTTGTCAATTTTCGATTGACACGAGATAATAAGGGAATCAATAGTTTTTTTGTTTTCAGAGATTGCGGAAAAATGTTGGTCTATCTCATTACCAATGTTGGTAGTATAAATTTTAGATTCTTTCTCAATAGTTTTGATACTCTCTACAAGACTTTGAAACTGTTCTCTGAACTGCTTTAGCTTTTCAGTTGCTTTATGACGTTTATTTTCTTTGAATTCGGCTATTTTCGACTTGACATCTGAAAAATCTAAGTTACCCTCGCAGAATTTACAGTTATCGCCATCTTTGTGAAGTTTCAAACCTGATTCAATCCATTGAACAACTTCAAATTCCGGGATTGAAATATCTTCACCAAACTTTTCTTGGAATATTACTTTTACTTCTTCAATTAAAGTTGTTTGAATTTTAGATAAGTTTAATGTCCTCAAATTTTCATTTTGTGCAATTTGTTTCTCAATTTCATTGTCACCGTTAATCTTTATCAGTTTTTCATCATCTGCTTCTATTTTTTTTGCATCCTGATAATCCTTTTTGTAAAGTTCAATTACTCGCTCAACACATTCATCTTTGGATTTTCTTTGAATATTTGCTTCGCCTTTTCTTCTATCGTGAATTTTGTCTATTTCAGTTCTAATTTCTTTGCGTAATTTGGAAATACCTATGTCAAGTTTTCCAATTTCATCTTCTTTGATAATTAGTTTTTCAAGTTCTTTTATCTTGTTTTCTATATCAACGCCACCTTTACCAAAACTTGCCTCAACGCCTTTAATTTTATCATCCGAATTTTCAAGCAATAATGAATTTGAAATGTAATCTCTATCAAAAATTCTAAGATTATCTAGCTTTTTGGTCGTGTCTTTTAGAAATTCATCTTTAATACCAATAACAATAGAACTTTTTCCTTTTCCATTGTAACCAAATAGAATGTTTTTGGTACGAAAAAGTAAATCGTTGGGATTTGTGTAGCCAACAAAAGATTTATGCGTAAAATTATTTAATTTGATTAACATTAAGTCTTGTTTTTTCGGTTTTGTCTGTCGGTTTTTCGGTTCGCTACACTGACGGCTAAAGGTTTCGGGCTTGGCGAAGGTGGCGATTTTTACCACAAATGTTGATGCGGAGAACCAAACTTTGATTAACCACAAATGTGTCTGCGGAGCTCTGAACTGCCACTTTTGCCAAACCCGTGTTACCGGGTTGTTGTTCTTCTTTCAAGTTCATTTAGTTCGTTTGTTAATAGTCGCTTTGCTTCATTGATACTGTCCTTTTTTAATGGAATACCCATTACTAAAACTGTATTTGTTACTTCGTTAATTCCGTTCTTATATTTTATAGCTTTCAATTCTAACTGGTCTGATGGATAACAAAGAAACCCATATTTAAAGTCTGTCTTACTGAAAGAAGTATAAGCCATAATTTGGTGTAAATCATGTCTGTGGTCGTCTTTCAGAGTTTCGCTGTTGTCGAACTTGTTATAAAGGTTTGATTTGTATTTAGCGTCTATGAATACTAAGAGGTTTTCCTTTTGATATATAGCGTCTGGTTCAATGTGTTTTAGTTCCCACGAATAGTGCTTAGAAGTTCGTGAGTGGAACTTGAAATTTGCAAATAATTTTCCTCCGGTCTCTTTAGCAACTGCTTTAAAAATGTGTTGAACGAATTTTTCAAAAACATCTGAGAAGTCTACTCTCCATGCTGTGCTGTCAACCAAATTAAAGTTAAGAATTTTATTAGCTTGTTCTTTACACGTTTTTACTGTTGGGCTGTCAGATGATTTAGTAATAATATTATTTGTCGCTTTAGGCTTATGGTGATACAACTTTTCTTCAATGAAACTAAGCTTTACACGGATTGTGTTTTTTATTCTTTGTGGCGTATTAGAAGAAAGTAATTCATTCTTACAAATGTCAAATACATATCGTATTTCGGCATATTCGCTATGAAACTCACTTAAAATATTTTTCCTAGTTGGAAACTTCAAACGATTTTCAATTTTGTATTCGTTGTTGATGTATTTGGTCCAATTGATTTGTCCAGAAGGTTGGCTAGATATTTTTTCAATATTATCAAACTTACGCCAAGGTCTTGATAGTAATGCTTCGAGAGAAGCAATGAATTTAACTGCTTCTAAATATAACGGTGGTCGGAAGTTTTTACCAGAAGCAAGAGGCAAGCTGTCAATAACTTCCGGGCTTATTTCTGTTCCAAGCAAATTCAGAATTTCAATGTAATCTTCAAAACGGTCTCGACCAGTAAACCTTGGCATTACGACAAAGTCACCTATTTGCTTTCCTGTGTCAGATGCTATTAAAGGAATTGTACCAATAAAACTGGAAGAACGAAAAGTCAAAGATGTATTTTGGTCAGATCCAATAATAAATGGTTGAACCCCTATGAACCTGAATTGCGATGAATTATAGTCTATAAACTTTTGAAGGTACTGGCCAATAATTCTTTTGTCAGCTGATTTAAACCATTTTTTTTGCAAAGCAATTCCACTTAACTGTCTTGATTGTTCAGTTAAGCAAGGCACTTCACAAAAAACATCTAATGGCTTACTCATTCAAAAAGAGATTTGTATATTCGAATGGCGAAATAATTATTGAATTCTTCTCTAGCATTTCTAATCAACCCTTCTTGTAAATATTCTTTTATCAATGGGAATATTTCGTACCTGATACGGTTTGTCATTTCCTCTTCGCTGTCTGCAATAAAGTAGCCTTGTCCTGGTTGCAATGATAATTCATTACTCGAGGCATACCAGTCGAATATTTCTTGAATTCTTGCAAAATCTTCCTTGAAGAATTGTTTTGAAATAATAGCCTTAGGTTTTAATGTGTACCATGCAAATCGTCTACGTAAAGCAAAGTCAACAACTGCCAAACTTCTGTCGGCAGTGTTCATGGTAGCAATTACTGAAAAATTATCTGGCAGTTTGGCAATTTTGAAACCAGGGGAAATCTCAATTTCAACATTCGATTTGTCCATTTTATGTTCAAACAAATAGAAAATGGGGCCTAAAACATTCGAAAGATTTGCTCTATTTATTTCGTCAATTATCAAAAGGATTTTTTCATTCTCGTGTTCTTTCGCATACTTCAAAGCCTCGGTAAAACTTCCCAAATTTTCTTTGTAGCTAAGTTCTTTACTATTTAATTCTGGGCGAATACCAAAAATAAAATCTGAAAAACTTGTCTCTGCGTGGAACTGGGTAAAAAATGTTTTTGCTTTAATTTTTTCTGCAACTTCTTTTGCTGTTCTTGTTTTCCCAGTCCCGGGAGGTCCTTGAAGTACAATATATTTTCTTTCGCTCAAAAGATTTTTAATTTCTTCTGCTTCATCAATTGTCTCTGTCTTAAGAAAAG
Source organism: Flavobacterium sp. (assembly GCA_017995345.1). Taxonomy (GTDB): domain Bacteria; phylum Bacteroidota; class Bacteroidia; order Flavobacteriales; family Flavobacteriaceae; genus Flavobacterium. Next base: position 750 of record JAGOJA010000032.1, on the reverse strand, counting down.
GTTCTAAAGCTTCTGAAATGGCTTTTCTGTGGTCTTTGTTTGAGGGCCAGTCTCTAAGTTTTGCATAACCAGCTACAAAGGCAGCAATTGTTTTCTTGCCCGCTTCGCTTTCTGGGTCATCAACAATTTGGCAAGCTGGTAAAACTTTTGTGTAAGTCTTTATTGTGTTTTTTATGTGTTGTAAATCAAGGCTGCCAGTGATGGACTTTGGCAAACTTGTTTCTATGTCAGAAAAGTCCGATTTACAAAATCCCTTTTCATTAATAAGTTTAGAAAATAGTCTTCTTAGGCCTGGATAGGTAGCTAGTTCATAATCATTTTTAAAACCACTAGAACCAATACCCAAACAAACTAACCAAGGTTGGTCTTGTTCGTTTGGAAATATAGTTAGTGAAAAGTCGTGGAATGGTCCCGAAGCTTCTTCTTCTGGATGAATAAAACCAAAGTAAGCTCCGTTGTCTTTTAAAGCCTCTTGTCCCGTGTTGTTTCGCTCAACATAAGGCTTATTAAATTCGTTGTCTGTCTTTGCACCGAACTGTTCCGCTTTCTCTTTGATGAATTGTCTAATATTTTCTATGTTCATATTGTCTGTTTGAGTGTCGTTTTACAATGCCCGGTAACGTCAGTTCGTCTAAAAACCTCTAAACGAACTGATTTTTGTTAATTAGAAAGTAAATATAGGTGATTTAAACTACAATTATTTGTCTTTTTGAAAAAAGAAATTTGATTTAGCTTTTCAAAAAAGGAGTT
>JAGOJA010000003.1:56938-64721 GCA_017995345.1 Flavobacterium sp. | reverse complement strand
ACATCATCCATAATTGCTGCGATATCATCTAATAGTGCGAAAAAACCTGATGCCATTGTAATTTGTTTTAGTTACGGTGTTGATTTTGGTCTTGTTTTGCCAAAAATTGATTAATGCATTTTGTTTATTGGTGCGAATCTAAAACTTTTTTATTTATAAATTAATTTAGAAATAAAAAATTTATTGTTTGAGCCCCGATGGGAGCACGAATTCTTTTTGTAAACGTTTTTAATCTTTCATTTCGTATCAGAGAGCGGGAAGGGTTGGGTTTAAAAAAAAGATACTGTGAACAGTGAGACAACTCGTGCTGAAAATTCAATACTATTTGAGCTCACATAAAAAAGCAAAAAAAAACACCGGTCTTACGACGAGTGTTTTTGTACTGTTTTTTAGTGCCCCAATTATAGGTTTTTTAGCAAAATATTTTTTAAAATAATGGCATGATTTATTTTAGTGTCTTTGGCACCATACAGCAAACTGACTGTTTTAGTTTTAGAGATTTTTCTCAATCGATCTAATTCATTTTTCTTTGAAGTAAGTTCTTCTTTATACAATTCTGTAAATTGATCAAACCGTTCCGGTTTGTGGTCAAACCATCTTCTAAGTTCTGTTGAAGGCGTAATTTCTTTATTCCACTCATCAAAATTCAAATCAGCTTTTTTTATGCCACGAGGCCAAAGTTTATCTACCAAAATGCGATAGCTACCATCTGGTTTTTTGTTGTCATAAACCCGTTGTATTCTTATAGTATCCATTTTGACATAAAGAGTTTAATTAATATTCTAATGAAAACATCAGCCGAAAGGCTGATGTTTTCATAGGTTTAAAGGTTCTGAATACATTTTTTGTTACATTTCAATACAGAAAACTAAAAATGCTTAAGAAACTATTTCTGTTTGATTTCTAAAAACCAGTTTTCCGTCAAAGGCATCGATCAAAACGATACTGTCTGTGGTTATTTTTCCAGACAGAATTTCTTTGGATAATTCATTGAGTACATCTCTTTGAATCACTCTTTTTACTGGTCTAGCTCCAAATTGCGGATCGTATCCTTTCTCGGCTAAATAGGCGATAGCTTCCGGAGTGGCGTCCATAGTGATGCCTTGCAACGCTAACATTTTAGTCACACTTTTCAGTTGTAAACTTACAATTTTGGTAATGTTTTCATTGGTCAATGGCGTAAACATTACAATCTCATCAATACGGTTGATGAATTCCGGACGCACGGTTTGTTTCAATAATCCCAGCACTTCTACTTTTGCAGCTTCGGTTGCGGCTTCTACACTTCCTTTGAGATTTTCAAATTTATCCTGGATTATCTGGCTTCCCATATTAGAAGTCATAATGATAATTGTGTTCTTGAAATCGGCCAAACGTCCTTTGTTGTCTGTCAAACGTCCCTCGTCTAGTACTTGTAACAAGATGTTAAACGTATCGGGATGCGCTTTTTCGATCTCATCCAATAAGATTACAGAATAGGGTTTTCTGCGCACGGCTTCAGTCAATTGTCCGCCTTCGTCATAACCCACATATCCCGGAGGCGCACCAACCAAACGGCTTACGCTGTGGCGTTCTTGGTATTCGCTCATATCAATACGAGTCATCGCATTTTCATCGTCGAATAAGTATTCAGCTAGGGCTTTTGCCAATTCCGTTTTTCCTACTCCTGTTGTTCCAAGGAAAAGAAAGGTTCCCACCGGTTTTTTCATATCCTGTAATCCCGCACGACTACGGCGTACAGCATCACTCACAGCCTCAATTGCTTCTTCTTGTCCTACGACTCTGTGATGCAATTCATCTTCCAGTTTCAGCAGTTTTTCACGTTCGCCCTGGAGCATTTTCATCACTGGAATTCCAGTCCATTTGGCCACAACTTCTGCAATATCTTCCCGAGTAACTTCTTCTTTTATTAATGAAGTTCCTTCCGTTTGATCTTCGGCCAATTGTTTTTGAAACGCATCCAAGCGTTCTTGAGCTTCTTTGATTTTACCGTAACGAATTTCGGCTACTTTTCCATAATCGCCATCTCGTTCGGCACGTTCGGCTTCGTATTTGAAATCTTCAATTTCTGTTTTTACAGCTTGAATGTTGTCAACGATGTCTTTTTCTGATTTCCATTTGGCGTAGATTTCGTTGCGATCTTCTTTGAGGTTGGCCAAATCCATTCCCAAAACCTTGAGTTTGCTTTCGTCTTTCTCTCTTTTAATGGCTTCAATTTCTATTTCCAATTGCATTACTTTTCGATCCAAAACATCAAGCTCTTCAGGTTTCGAATTGATTTCCATGCGTATTTTTGAAGCTGCTTCATCCATTAAATCAATGGCTTTGTCCGGAAGAAAACGGTTGGTAATATAACGTTGTGATAATTCGACAGCCGCAATAATAGCATCGTCTTTTATTTGGACTTTATGGTGCGTTTCATATTTTTCTTTGATTCCACGCAATATCGAAATGGCACTTTCGGTATCTGGTTCGTCAATCATTATTTTTTGGAAACGTCTTTCGAGCGCTTTGTCTTTTTCAAAGTATTTTTGATATTCGTCTAAAGTTGTGGCTCCAATCGCACGTAGTTCTCCACGTGCCAATGCTGGTTTCAGAATATTAGCTGCATCCATAGCGCCTTCGCCACCACCGGCTCCAACCAGTGTATGAATTTCGTCAATGAATAAAACAATGTCACCTTCGGCAGAAGTCACTTCTTTTACCACGGATTTCAATCGTTCTTCAAATTCCCCTTTGAATTTGGCACCAGCAATTAAGGCTCCCATATCAAGAGAATACACGATTTTATCTTTCAAATTATCAGGAACATCTCCATCTACAATTCGGTGAGCCAATCCTTCAGCGATGGCGGTTTTTCCCACTCCGGGTTCGCCCACTAGCATGGGGTTATTTTTAGTTCTACGTGTTAGAATTTGCAGTACTCTGCGAATTTCCTCGTCACGGCCAATGACTGGATCGAGTTTACCTGATCGCACCAATTCGTTGAGGTTTTTGGCATATTTATTCAAAGAATTATAGGTTTCCTCCGCTGATGCTGAAGTCACTCTTTCTCCTTTTCTTAATTCTTCTATAGCAGCTTTCAACCCTTTTCCGGTAACACCTTGGTCTTTTAGAATTTGTGCTACTTTTGTTTTTGAATCAAAAATAGCCAAAATCAGATGCTCTACAGAAACGAATTCATCATTCATTTTCTTTGCGATAATTTCGGCTTCGTTTAGCGTTGAATTTGCGGTTCTGGAAAGCATTATTTCACCACCGGAAACTTTTGGAAAGCTCTGAATGGTGCTGTCCAATACTTGAAGAAACAAAGGCACATTTACGTTGAGTTTCTTGAGTATAAATGGCGCAACATTTTCATCAACTTCAAAAATAGCCTTGAAAATATGTTCGTTTTCTATTTGTTGTTGTCCTTCGCTTTGCGCCAATTGTTGCGAAAGTTGGATGGCTTCCTGAGACTTAATAGTAAATTTATTTATGTTCATGATGTTAAATTGTTTTGTGGTTATTTAACTAACTTTGCCAATCAATATTCAATTTATATTCCAATACAATAATACAGACAAATTGACATGATCTTCATGATTTTTATCATAGGTTAACGTCAAAATGTCTTAAAACGAGACAATTATGAGTTTTTTTAAAAGTATTTTTAGTAGTTCAGACGACAAGGATTCAAATGAAAGCAAAATCAACTGGACTGAACTAACCGATTTAGGGCAACTAAATGAAATTATTGCTACTTCGATTGAAAAACCGGTAGTCATTTTCAAGCACAGTACCAGATGCAGCGTAAGTAGGATGGCGCTGAAACAGTTTGAAAATGAGTTTGATAGCAGAGATAAAGTTACGCCATATTTTTTAGATTTGATAGCGCATCGTAATATTTCTAATGAAATTGCGCATCATTTTGGTGTGACGCATCAATCCCCTCAATTGATTTTAATCAAAGACGGAAAAGCTATTTACAACGTTTCGCATAGTGATATTGATGCAGGAGAATTGAAAGCTAAAGTATAATTTGATTTGTAACAAGCAATTTTTATTTGCCGCAAATTACTTCGTCAAGTTGAGCAAAGCTCTCGGGTCGCAAATTTTTTCCTTTGCAATAACTTTAGTTGTAAGATTACAGATTTGCAGTTTTTAATTTGTGTATCTGTTTTTTTAGTGCTCTTTTAATTAGGGAATTTGCGCTTAAAATTTTAGATTTTTGCTTTAATAACTACCTCCGGAACCACCGCCACTAAAATCTCCACCGCCAAACTCCATAGGAGATTGTGGTGTTTTTATTTCAGGATTTAAACCCACTTGTGAGGTAATTAGCGCTTCGGCATTGCCAATAGCATTTGCTGGAGTAAATCGATCGGGTTGAAACGTAATTCCAGTTGTATTGTTTTTAATTCTTTTTATGGCAAAATAAGTAAAAGCAAATAAAAATAAGCCTCCAATAGTTAAAACTGTTTCGATAGGTAAAATAGAATAGTAAAAACGAATAGTGTAAATTGAAAAAGCTAAGCTTAATAAACCAATCCAAAGCATGATGCGATCTTTTTTTACTAGAGAATAAACAAGAAATCCCACTGGGACTATAAAAGTAAAAGCGTAGAAGAAAAACGCAAACGGAATGTCACTGTTAGGAGCAATATCAGCAGCTAGTAATGCAACAGATAATTCTCTTACTACAAGATAATTTCCTGATAAGTAAAATAAAATAAGGCTAAAGCTACTCACTAAAACGAGTCCTTTTGTGTAAAATGGTTTGCTTAATTTTTTTAAAATTGATTTACTGCATAAATATCCAGCTATAGCAAATACCATCATTACAAAAGGTAAAATAGTTTTCCCGATAGTACCCAATTCAAACATCATATAGATTATTGATGCACTTGCCGACAAACAAAATAGCACCGCCATGGGTACTTGTACATAACGTAAATAGCTTAATAACGAAGAGATAGTTATGGTTAAGGCTATTGCTAATTCGTTTCCATCAGTTGAAATTCCTACTGCTAAAGCCAAGTATAGTTGGGAACCAATCATAAAAGCGTCATCAAGACCATAACCATAAAATTTTTGTTTGGTTAGGAATTCTGTCCCTATAAAACCAATTATAGCAAAAAGATACACTAGAAATTTATAATTTTCGTCAAATGAATCTATAGCAATTAAACTAATAAATCCGCAGATAGATGAATATAAAAAACTTCCCAATACGAAGAATCCTATTCGAATTAGTATGTTTTTCTGACTTTTAAGGCTTGTTAAATTTTTATGGATTACATTATATTGTAGTTTTTCTATAAATTGAGCATTTCTTAATGAATTTGCCTCATCAACTAAAAACGCATGCTCCAAATCTGTTTTATCGTATTGTATCATAGGTTTTATCTTTATTAAATTTTTTGACCAAAAGAATGAATAAAATTATAGAACCAATAAAATAAAAAGGTACTAAAAAAAAGAAGGGTACTAATAAATCACTATCAAAATTTATAAACTCTACTAATTTGAAAAGACAAATGTTTATTCCCACATAAGCATATATAATAGTAAAAATAAAGAGAGAAGCCGATTTAATTTGGTGGCTTGTTGTAAAAAAATAATAGGATGATGCTAGTAATAGTAATACAAATAGTACCCAATAACTATTGAATAAATTCTTAATACAAGAAATACTGATTAGATGTAAAGCAAAAGTGAGATATATTAAATTGAAATGTTTTTTCAAGTTTATTTTTGCACTATACATAGACCAAATCAACAGTGCTATACCAAGGATAATTGCAGAATAACTTAAAGTGGTCGTTTCATAAAAAGAATTGTTTAGTAAAGACTGAGGCGAAACGGATAGCCCTACATAAGCGGCTAAACCTGTAATTGCAAGAGACAAAATGCTTTTATTGTCAAAATAATAGGCACAAAAAAATGCGATTGTGGTTGGCACCAAGGTGGCTAATCCATAATGAGTACCAAAAACAGTATATTGAAATTGTAAATAACCAATGAAAATAATACTTAGTAGAACAGCCGCAAGAATTAGGTAGTCGAATACGGAGTTTTTAAATTGGGTTTCCTGATAGCTAAATCCTACACTGTTTTTAAAACAAAAATAAAAACAAATTGCTGTTACGATCAATAATAAAGAGAGAATAGCTATATGACCAATTGTATCAATGTTTTGATAAATTAAAATACCAATTCCAGACGTAAAGAGCAGAACGGATAAGTATAAGAATAGTTTTAATTCCGAATGCAATGAAAAAATATTTAAATTCCGATGAGCCGTAATTTGCTTAAACTGCTCATCTGTTATTAAATTTTTCTCAAAAAGACTTTGATTTGCCTGCTCTTCAAATTTTTTCATCGTTTTAATTTAAAATAACCAATAATCAAATATAGGTATTAAGTATTTATTTTTAGTTTAAAATATAATTTTTTTTACAAATGAATTCGTAGAAATACAACAAATCCATTCGTATCAAAAATCGGAATGGATTTTTTTAAAACTGATAAAACTACCTTTTTTTAAAATCCTAAATTTTGAATAGGATTTCTAAAATGCAACTCTCATTTTTTCTTTAATGGCATCTAAACAAAGGTTGTTGATGCTTCCTTCATGCGTATGTTTGGTCTCTTTTGGAGATTGAAAAGTACCGTTTTCCAGTTGTTCTGCAACTGCTTTGTAGGCATCTCTAAAAGGCATTCCTGCAACTACCATTTCGTTTAAGGAATCTACCGTAAATAAATAATCGTATTTTTTATCGTCTAAAATATGCTCTTTTACTTTAATGTCTTTGATAGAAAATAGGGCAATGTCTAAACATGCTTTCAGGTTCTGAATTGCTGGAAACAACCCTTCTTTCAATAATTGTAAATCGCGGTGATAGCCACTTGGAAGGTTGTTGGTAATTAAAGTAATTTCGTATGGTAACGCTTGAATTTTGTTGCATTTACCACGGATTAATTCAAAAACATCTGGGTTTTTCTTGTGTGGCATGATGCTCGAGCCTGTTGTAAGATGCGAAGGCAAAGTGATGAAATCAAAATTTTGACTCATATACAAACACACATCCATCGAGAATTTAGCCAAAGTTGCTGCCACGCTGCTCATCGCAAAAGCGACTGTTTTTTCTGATTTTCCACGGCTCATTTGGGCCGCTACCGAATTGTATTTTAGCGTTTCAAAACCTAATTCTTTTGTAGTGAATGTTCTGTCTATGGGAAACGAGCTTCCGTAACCTGCGGCTGAACCTAGCGGATTTTGGTCCACAATTTTCAAAGCGGCATTTAGCATTGCGATATCATCAATCAAAGTTTCGGCGTAAGCAGAAAACCACATTCCAAAAGAAGAGGGCATGGCAATTTGAAGGTGCGTATATCCGGGTAACAACACATTTTGATGTTTTTCTGCCGATTCCATTAGCAAATCAAAAAGGCTTTTTACTTGTTCTTTTAGTTCTTTAACGACGTCTTTAAGATATAAATTCACATCAACTAATACTTGGTCGTTACGAGAACGGGCAGTGTGAATTTTTTTCCCAGCATCGCCGAGTTTTACAGTTAGTAAATACTCAATTTTGGAATGTACGTCTTCAAAACTGTCTTCGATTATGAAATTACCGCTTTCAGTATCTTTAATGATTTCTTCCAAAGCCAAAACCAAAGAAACGGTTTCGGAGTCTGTTAAAAGACCAATTTGTCCCAGCATCTTTGCATGCGCAATAGAGCCTAACGCATCATATTTTGCCAGCACTAAATCTAGTTCCCTGTCGTTGCCAACGGT
>JAGOJA010000003.1:0-56838 GCA_017995345.1 Flavobacterium sp. | reverse complement strand
GAAAAAATCAGTTAGTATTTTGATATACAACTCAATTCCTTCTTCAATTTCGTTTATAAATATAAATTCGTTTGCGGAGTGTGACCGCAGCGTATCTCCAGGACCCAATTTCAAGGATTGACAACTCAATACCGACTGATCCGAAAGAGTAGGTGAGCCATAGGTTGTTCTTCCTAGTGCTATTCCAGCCTGCACCAATCCATGCGCAACAGGAATCGATGAGGCATTCAAATGCATGGATCGCGGATTGATTTCAGCAGTTAGCTGTTTTTTGATAATAGCTAAAATTTCGGAATTTGTATAGCAATCATTCACCCTAATATCGACAACCAAATCGCATTGAGACGGCACAACATTGTGTTGTTTTCCAGCATTGATTTGGGTTACAGTCATTTTTACGGGGCCTAATTGCTCTGATATTTTTTCGAATTTAAAGCTGTTAAACCATTCGATTACGGGAATAGCATTGTAAATTGGATTGTCTTCGTTTTGATGTGCGGCATGACTTGGCGTTCCTTTTACAATAACATCGAGTACCAATAGCCCTTTTTCGGCTATGGCTAATTGCATCAAAGTGGGTTCACCTACAATTGCGCAGTCCAACTTTGGTAAATGTTTGAGTACGCTGTTTAACCCATTTTTTCCGCTGCTTTCTTCTTCGGCTGAAGCGACCATTACGATATTGTAAGGTAGTTTTTCATTCGAATAAAAATGTGCAAAAGTAGCCAACAAGGAAACCAAACAACCTCCTGCATCATTACTACCTAAACCATATAATTTACCATCTTCGACAATGGCTTTTAAAGGATCTTTGGTATATGCCTGATTGGGTCTTACGGTATCATGATGGGAATTCAATAAAAGAGTTGGTTTACTCTTATCAAATGTCTTATTATACGCCCAAACATTATTATTTTCTCTTTCGAAAGGGATGTTATTTTGTGTAAACCATTTTTCAATCAAAGCCGCTGTGTGTTCTTCTTCACTTGAAAAAGATTCGGTTTCAATCAGGTTTTTTAATAGTGCTATGGCTTCTTGTGTAAGGGTTTCTATACTCTTCATATTTTTATACGGCTATGGCGCTACGGTTTTTAATTAGTGAAAATTCGAGTTTTACTTTTATAGTTTGATGCTCGTATAAATTGCGGTCTTGTCTTGCAACATTTTGTGATGACCAATTTTTATTTGTTGAACTCCTTTGGACAAACTATTGAAACAGTTGTCTAATTTAGGAATCATCCCGGAATGTATGGCTTTTTCGGCTTTTAATTTGGAATATAATGCTGGATTGATATTCTCAATTACGGAAGTATCGTCTTCAGCATCAAATAACACGCCTGGCTTTTCGAAACAATAGTTCAAAGTTACCTCAAAAAATTCGGATAAGGCAATGGCTAATTCACTGGCGATGGTGTCCGCATTGGTGTTTAATAATTGTCCTTTTCCATCATGTGTAATCGCACAAAATACAGGAACGATTCCATTTGAAAGCAACGTTTCTAATACTGGTGTATTTACTTTTTGAACATCGCCCACAAAACCATAATCAATAGTTGGATGATTTCTTTTTGTGGATTGAATTAAATTTCCATCGGCACCGGAAAACCCCATTGCATTAGTGTTATTGGCTTGCAATTGAGCAACAATATTTTTGTTGATTTGGCCTGCGTAAATCATCACAACTACATCAAGCATAGGTGCATCGGTGATGCGTCTTCCATCAATCATTTGAGGTATTAAGCCAATGCTTTCGGCCATTTTTGTCGCTGATTTTCCGCCACCATGAACCAATACTTTGTACCCTTCAATCTTTGAAAAATTAGATAAAAATTGGTTTAATTCATTAGCATTATCAATAATGTTTCCACCGATTTTTATGATAGATAGACTTTTGGCTTTTTGAATCATTTCTTATCTTTTTTTGATTTCTTTTTTGTTTTCTCTTTGGGCGCTAAGAAGCTCAATATTTTTTCCAACACTAATTGTACAGCATAGGTTCTATTATTAGCTTGTTCAATCACGAGTGAGTTTTCACTGTCAATCACTTCATCTGTAACAATTACATTACGTCTTACGGGCAAACAGTGCATAAACTTAGCATTGTTAGTCAACTTCATTTTATCGGCAGTTACGGTCCAATTAGGATCGGAATTAGTAATCTGACCATATTCCTTATAATTACTCCAATTTTTGGTATAAATAAAATCAGCATTTTCAAAAGCTTTATCTTGGTCGTATTCAATCTTGGAATCTTTTGTGATTTCAGGATCCAATTCGTAGCCTTCGGGATGCGTGATTACAAAATCAGCGTCTTGTAACTGCATCATTTGCACGAAGGAATTGGCTACAGCTTGAGGTAACGCTTTAGGATGTGGTGCCCAAGTTAAAACTACTTTTGGTCGGTGTTCTGTTTTGTGTTCCGCCATGGTAATCGCGTCTGCCAATGACTGTAACGGATGCCCTGTAGCGCTTTCCATATTGACAATAGGAACAGTAGCGTATTTTAAGAAACCAGAAAGTACGGTTTCGGCATTGTCTTTTTCTTTATCAATCAGTCCGGCAAAAGCTCTGATAGCGATAATGTCGCAATATTGAGAAACTACTTCGGCAGCTTCTTTAATATGTTCTGATGCCCCTTGATTCATTACTGCACCATCTTCAAATTCTAGCGTCCATCCTTCGCTGGTAAAATTCATTACCATGACGTTCATTCCTAAATTTAAAGCTGCTTTTTGAGTACTCAATCGCGTTCTTAGACTGGAATTAAAAAACAACATTCCCAAGGTTTTGTTCTTACCAAGTTTTTTGTTTTTTAATGGTTTTTTTTTAATTTTTAATGCTTGTTTCACCCATTTGTCGAGCGAATCTATGTTTTGTATTGAGATGTAGTTCATTGTTATGTGTTTTAAGTTTTTGGACGCGGATTAAACGGATTCGCTATCGCGAAGACACAGATTAAAACGGATTTTTAATATTTCTTATTTTCTGTTATTTTCAAAAATTTTCCTTCTGAATTCAGGTTTCTTTCCAAAGTTTAAAAGTAAACCTACTTCACAATCGGTGCTTCTTAAATAATTTAAAATTTGGTTTTCAAAATCTTTTACAATATAATCAACTGCTTTTAGTTCCAATATCACTAGATTTTCTACCATTAAATCTGCATAATATTCGCCAACTTCAGTTTCTTTATAGTAAACTTTAATTTTACTTTGAGCTTCAACTTTGTATCCTTTATTTTTCAATTCTATATACATTGAATTTTGATATACTTTTTCTAAAAAGCCATATCCCAATTCATTATAGACTTCATAAAAAGTTTTTAAAATACCATCCGTTAATTCTTTATGTTTTAAATCCATTTTAAAAATCTGTTTTTATCAGTGTCTTCGCGATAGCGAATCCGTTTAATCTGTGTACATTATTTATAGAATTTTAGTAAAATGTATTTCGTTTTTTAAAGCTTTCAAAATAAAATTATCTTCCAATCCATTGACAATCCAGGTTTCAATATTGGCTGCTTTGGCAATTGCCGAGGCTTCTATTTTAGATTGCATTCCGCCGGTTCCATGTGAGGATTTCGAATCGCCAATCTCTTTTTCCAATACTTTCAAATCAGTTACTATAGAAATGGTTTCAGGAGCAGCATCATTAATTGATGTTTTGGTATAAATCCCGTTCGTATTTGTAGCAATAATCAAAATGTCAACATTTAGTAAAACGGCGGTTAAAGCGGCTAATTTATCGTTATCACCAAACCGAATTTCATCCGTAGCCACAGTATCATTTTCATTGATAATTGGGATGTAATTATTTTTGACCAACACATTGATGGTGTTCACGATATTTACTTTGGATTGTTCTTTTTCGAAATCGGAATAAGAAAGCAAACACTGCGAAATCAACAATCCTAAATCACTAAAATTCTCTTGGTAAATCCGCATCAAATGAGGCTGCCCAATCGAAGCCAATGCTTGTTTTACAAAAACATCTTTGTCTTGGTTTTCCAGTTTTACAAATTGTTTGGCGGCTGCAATCGCACCGGAACTCACAATGATGAACTCGTAATCGTCTTGTAAAGCGGCTATTTGTATCCCAATATCTTCAATCTTTCCTCTCGAAATATGATTGGTTTCTTTGGTTAACGTATTGCTTCCTAACTTTAATAATATTCTTTTTTTAGCCATAGTTGTTTAACCACAAAGGGCACAAAGTTTTATTTTTACTTTAAAAACTCAAAGCTCACAAAGCTTTTTTAAATTCTAATTTAGTGGTTGATGATTTTTCAAACTGAACACTAATAACTGTTTATTGAACACTACCGTATTTGTCCATCTCCGTAAATATACCATTTATTGGTAACCAAATGTTGCAAGCCTATTGGTCCGCGTTGGTGCAATTTATCGGTGCTTATCGCCAATTCTCCACCTAAACCAAATTGTCCTCCATCAGTAAATCGGGTAGACGCATTTTGATACACCGCAGCCGTATCCACGTTTTCCATGAATTCTTGGGCAATTGCATTATTTTGTGTGATGATTGAAGCTGAATGCCCTCCACAATAGGTATTGATTTTGTCAATCGCTTCTTGATTTGAATTGGTTGTTCCAATAACAATTTTATAATCTAAAAACTCTTCGTGCCAAATTAACTCCGATTCAATCTGAGGCACATTAGTTGCTTTTGAAATGTTTTCATCACCTAAAACAGTAACGTTTCTTTGTTGTAATTCGGAAATAATTTTCTTTGCAAAAGCTTCCCAATTGTCAAGATTGGTATCAATTAAAACTTTATCCAAAGCGTTGCAAACAGATATATTTGAAGTTTTTCCGTTAATGATAATTGCAGTTGCTTTTTCTAAATTTGCTTCGGCATTTACATATACAAAATTATTTCCTCGACCACTTATGATTACTGGACAAGTGGCGTGTTTTTTTACAAAAGCAATGAGATTTTCACCACCACGAGGAACGATTAAATCTACTTTTTGTGTTGGTTTTTCTAAAAATGCCTGAGTTTCCGTTCTATCATAATTTAAATATTCGACCCAAGAAGTAGCAACATTATTATCAGTCAAAGCTTGATGCCACAACTCCACAATTTTTAAGTTGGATCCTAAAGATTCTTTTCCACCTTTTAATAAAATTTTGTTTCCAGATTTAAATGCGATTCCACCAGCTTCAACAGTGACATCAGGTCTGGATTCATAAATAATCATTATGGTTCCAAAAGCCGCTGTTTTATTGGTAATTTTAATTCCATTGTCGTGTACAAAATGGAATCGTTCCACACCAATAGGATCTTCTTGACTTGCTAATTGTTGCAGAGACAAAATCATGCCGTCAATTTTGGCGTCATCAACCAGTAAACGTTTTTCCATGGCCAAATCATCACCAGTATAATTGTTTAAATCCTGTTGATTAATCGCTTTAAGATTGGCTCTTTCTTGTTCCAGAATTTTGGCCATCCGATTTAAAACTGAATTTCGTTTTTCTATTGATAATAAGTGGTTCATTGGTTTTTGTTTAATGTTTTAAAATTATTTCAATTCTGCCAATGATTCTCGCAAAGCCACTATAAATGTGTCAATTGCTTCCGTAGTAATTGTCAATGGAGGAAGAATTCTTAATAGGTTTTTATTGTTCGCACCACCAGTGAAAATATGTTTTTCGATTATCATTTTCTTTCTCAAAGCGCTTACGTCAAAATCAAATTCAACGCCCAGCATTAATCCTCTTCCTTTTACTTTGATGATTTCTGGAATCACTTTAATCGCTTCAAAAAAGTATTCAGATACTTTGTTCGTATTTTCGATTAGGTTTTTAGCTTCCATAACGTCTAAAACTGCAATTCCTGCAGCACAAGCTAGATGACTTCCACCAAAAGTAGTTCCTAGTAATCCATAGCTCGCTTGGAATTTTGGCGAAATTAAAACGCCTCCAATCGGGAAACCGTTCCCCATTCCTTTGGCAGTCGTTACAATGTCAGGATTGATTCCGTGGTGCTGAAAAGCAAAGAATTTCCCACTTCGTCCGTAACCTGATTGTACTTCGTCTAAAATTAAAACGACTTCTTTGTCCGCACATACTTTTTCAAGTGCTTGGAAAAACTCGGTAGTTGCTTGATCTAAACCACCAACGCCTTGAATTGGCTCGATGATTACGGCGCAAACATCGCCTTTTTTGAGTTCAGCTTCTACCAAATCAATTTGGTTCAATGGCAAGAAAGTAACTACTTGTTGTGCATTGATTGGCGCAACAATTTTTTTGTTATCGGTAGCCGCAACTGCAGCCGAAGTTCTTCCGTGAAACGAATTGTCAAAAGCAATCACTCTTGATTTGTTCGTGTGAAAAGAAGCTACTTTCAACGCATTTTCATTAGCTTCAGCCCCAGAACTGCATAAAAACAAACTGTGATCTGTCAAGCCCGAAGCTTTTCCTAGTTTTTCAGCGAGTTCTACTTGCAATGGATTCTGAATTGCATTCGAGTAAAAACTCAAATTGTCTAATTGTGCTTTTACTTTGGTCACATAATCCGGTTGGGTGTGACCGATAGAAATTACTCCGTGACCAGAATATAAGTCTAAATATTCGATTCCTTTATCGTCTGTAATCGTACAATCTAATGCTTTTACAGGGGTAATTGGGTATAATGGGTAAACGTCAAATAAGTTCATTTTGTTTTTTGTTTAAATGGTTTAAGGTTTAAGGTTATGTGTGCAGCCTTAAACTTGAAACAAATTTTTAAAAGCCTGAAGGTTTCAAATGCAATCCTGTGGTTTCATCCAGTCCAAACATCAAATTCATGTTTTGTACGGCTTGTCCTGAGGCTCCTTTTGTTAAATTGTCAATTACTGAAGTAATCAACAACCGGTTTCCTTTTTTCATTAAACTAATAATACATTTGTTGGTTTGTACTACTTGTTTCATGTTGATTCCAGTGGTGGTAACGGTTACAAATGGTTGAGCTGCATAAAAAGCCTCATATTTTGCCACTACGTCTTCTAAACTTTCCGCTACATCGGTGTATAATGTTGCGAAAATTCCTCTTGCAAAATCTCCTCTGTTGGGAATAAAAATTAATTCATCAGCATACGAAGTTTGTAATTGATTCACACTTTGGTTTATTTCACCTAAATGTTGATGGTCAAAAGCTTTGTAATGTGACATATTATTTGATCTCCAGCTAAAATGGGTGGTTTCCGAAGGTGTAACTCCAGCTCCCGTACTTCCAGTTGTAGCGTTTATATGAACATCACTTGTAAGCATTTTATTTTTAGCCAATGGTAATAATGCTAGTTGAATTGCTGTTGCAAAACAACCCGGATTAGCGATATAGTTTGCGTTTTTAATGTTGGCTTTGTTTAGTTCAGGTAAGCCGTAAACGAATGATTTGCCTTCAAAGTCTTTGTCTTTCGTCAATCTGAAATCATTTCCTAAATCGATGATTTTGGTATGTTTTGCAAATTGATTATTTTCTAAAAAAGAAATCGATTTTCCGTGTCCCAAACACAAGAAAACAACATTCACATTTGGATTCACAGTATCTGTAAAATTCATTTCAATATCACCTAGTAAATCATGATGCGCAACCGAAAGTGGTTTTCCAGCATTGGTTGTACTGTAGACAAAATCTAATTTTGCATTAGGATGAAACATCAATATTCTGATAAGTTCCCCCGCTGTGTAACCCGAACCGCCAATTATTCCAACATTAATCATAATTTTTATTTTTTTTTAATGTTTCTTGCAAGGTTTTTTTTAACCATTAAGATAATTAAGAAATAGTAAGTTTTTGTTTTTAAATCATTAAGGAGTAGTAAGCTTAATTACCTTAACGGTTTAAAGCTTCTGTTCAAACTTGTGAGCAATTAATTACTCGTACGTTTCATTATTTACAGATGAAAATATGTTTTGGGCATTTCCCAGAATTTTGATAAATCCTTTTGCATCCTCAGCCGTCCAAGCATTGTTCATTTCACCATATTGACCAAAACCAGTATTCATTAAATCGTTTTCAGATTCGATTCCGTCAAGCGAAAAATGATATGGTTTTAAAGAAACAGTAACTATTCCGTTTACTGTTTTTTGAGTGTCTTCCAAGAAAGCCTCGATGTTACGCATAACAGGATCAAGAAATTGACCTTCATGAAATAACATTCCGTACCAGTTTCCTAGTTGCTCTTTCCAGTATTGTTGCCATTTACCTAATGTATGTTTCTCTAATAAATGGTGTGCTTTGATAATGATAAGTGGCGCAGCAGCTTCAAAACCAACTCGTCCTTTGATTCCGATAATTGTATCACCCACGTGCGTATCTCTACCTATTGCGTACGCATTGGCTAATTTTTCAAGAGCCACAATATTATTCGATGGTTTGTCTGTTTTTCCATTTACGGCAACCAATTCCCCTTTTTTGAATTCAAGTGTTACTTTCTCTTCACCTTCTTTTGATAATTGCGAAGGATAGGCTTCACTTGGTAAAGCTTGGTGTGAAGTTAATGTTTCTTTACCTCCAACACTTGTTCCCCACAATCCTTTATTGATAGAATATTGTGCTTTTTCCCAAGAATAATGCACTCCGTTTTTAGCTAAATAATCCACTTCTTCCTGTCTTGATAATTTCAAGTCACGGATAGGAGTGATGATTTCGATTTCGGGAGCGATAGTTTGAAAAATCAAATCAAACCGAATTTGGTCATTTCCTGCTCCGGTACTACCGTGAGCGATAGCTTCTGCACCAACAGATTTAGCGTATTTAATTGCTTCAATGGCTTGAAAAACACGTTCCGCACTGACGGATAATGGATAGGTATTGTTTTTTAACACATTTCCATAAATCAAATATTTAATGGCTTTATCGTAATATTTTTCTACAATAGTAAGGTTTGCGTGTTGTGCACTTCCTAAATCGTAGGCTCTTTTTTCAATAGCGGCTAGTTCAGCTTCATCAAAACCTCCAGTGTTAATAAGAACGGTATGAACTTCATATCCTTTTTCGTTTTTCAAATATTTAAGACAATAGGAGGTGTCTAAACCTCCACTATATGCTAATACAACTTTTTTCATGATATTTATTTTTTCACATCCCTTGGGAGACTTCGGGAGAGATTTGATTTATTTTTTTAAAAACAGGGCTTCCTTAATTGATTTTAATCGGTTTAATACTCTAATATTAAATGGATGTTTTGGCGGGTCTTTAGGTTTTTCTTTAGGATCGTAAAGCATTCCGGTACACAAACACATTTTGTTGTCTTTACTTTTTAGAATTTCAAAATTGGTGCAGGTTTTACAACCAGCCCAAAAAGTAGGATCTGTTGTCAA
The DNA here is from genome assembly GCA_017995345.1 of Flavobacterium sp. Lineage (GTDB taxonomy): Bacteria > Bacteroidota > Bacteroidia > Flavobacteriales > Flavobacteriaceae > Flavobacterium. Next base: position 47,518 of record JAGOJA010000003.1, on the reverse strand, counting down.
CTCCGAAAAAGGAACAGGTTTGTAGCCTAAATCTGAATTGATTTTCATTACTGCTAATCCAGTTGTGATTCCAAAAACCTTAGCTTCGGGAAATTTTTGCAATGAATAATCAAAAACAAATGATTTGATTTTTTTAGCTAAACCTAAATTTCTGTAATCAGGATGTACAATTAAACCAGAATGGGCTACAAATTTCCCGTGTTGCCAACTTTCGATATAGCAAAAACCGGCAAATTTCCCATTGTCTAATGCGATAACGGCATCCTTATTCTCCATTTTTTTTTGAATGTAGTCAGGAGTTCTTTTAGCAATTCCTGTGCCTCTCAATAGCGCAGACAGTTCTATGGTGTCACATATTTCTTGCGAATATTTATAATGTTCTTCCTGAGTTATAATGATTGAAATATTCATTTTAAGTGTTGGATTTTGGAGTTATAAAATGATTTTTTTATTTGTTTTTGAAAATGATTTTCCCCGAATATCAATATAATGTTAAAGCTATTTATTGCTGTACAATAAATTGAACGACAACAAGATAGTAACAGATAAGTATGGGTTTCGGGAGGTATTAATCCAATGGAAAATAGGGGTGATTTCAAAGTGGAAAAAATGAAAAATGAATAAAGATACGAAACAAATTTTGGGTACTATAGCGATAGTATCCGTACTTCGGGAGAAGTAGTCGGTCCGTTTGTCCGTGACAAAGAAGTAATATGTAAACTTGTTATATCCATCGGTGCAAAAATACAAATATTTTTATAACACAACACTAATTTTGAATTTTATAACAAAAATTCAATGGAATGTTTATTTTTTAAACAAAAAAAACTCCTTGATGTGGTTCATTATCAAGGAGTTTAGACGATTGTATTTGTATGAAGTTGATTAGTTTCTAAACCTGTTTCTATTAATAACATCTTTTATTTTTGCTTTTAAATCCTCTCCTGTATCATAAACCATTTGTTCGTTGTTAGGAAAAGCGACTGCCCTTTTGTCAAAATAAGAGTAATAATTGTCGTCTGAAGCGCGTCGATCTCCTTTGTAAGTGGCATAAATATTTTCGAAAACAAACTCACTTGTTATTGGAAAGGATTGTAATAATTGATTGCTTCTAAAATTGATATAGTCAATCTTTGCAGTGATTTGGCAAGACTTAAATTGTCTAAATTCATAAATTCGTACCACTACCGTTTTAAGGTTATCGACCATTACAACTTTGCCCTTTTCGTCAAGTACCTCTTTACCATTTGAATCAATCAGTTTTTTGACACCATCTTTTATAATGCGTTCTTTTACAAACTCTTTTTCTTTGACTTGTTCTGGTGAAATATAAATTTCTCGAAAATTAATCATCATTCCGTAATCATAATTAATACCTTTTTGTTTGTTGCTGTGGTAAACAGTCCATTTATCATTTAAACCAAAGGTGCTAAAATCTAATAAATCATTTTGAAGACGAATGGGAATAATCATGTTCGTTTCGTTTTTGGTATAAACCGAAACATAATCGGAACCTTTAAATTTAGCTTCATCCATAAGTTGCAATACGTTTTTATAGCTTGGATTTATTTGGTTTAAATATTCTAAATCATCATACGCTTTCCGGAAATTCATTTTATCAGAAGTTCCCATTAATTTTTTTGCAGTTGCATATAAATAAGCAGACAATGCGTTTTTACTGTCAATGATTTGGTCATTATAATTATCAAATGGAAAAATGGCATTTCTTCCTTCTTTAATTAGTCTTAAAGGAAGTACAGGTTTTATTTTTTCCTGGCGAGAATTTAATTGTAAATACGTATTGTACATTTTTTCCAGTTGTGCGGGATTTGCATCTTTTGACAGTAAATTTATAGCGTTCAAATCTCGTTCTTTTGCTTTGGCGAAAGCCTCTTCCAGCAAGTACACATAATCTTGTTTGCCTTTTTTATCTTTGTTAGTTCGCAAATTTGATATAGCATTGTCAATTGCTTGATCGTAATTTCCGGAACTTAATAAATTTTGGGTTTGTTTCACGCCACAAGAGGAAATCAGCACGAACAGGGATAGTATTAGCGTAATTTTTTTCATAAGCATTACCATTAAATAAATGATTTTTGAGGATATTTCAGCTGTTTTAAACAGGATAATTATTTTTAAATTTGAATTTAGAAAATAAACAAAAAACCTAACAAAAATAGTACAATTGTTAGGTTTTTAGAAAGTGTGTGTTTTTATTTTCTTACAAATGGAGGCAGTAATTTACTGGAAACTTCGCCAAAACCAATTCTTACATGTGAGTTTTGACAAAAACCTTTCATAATTACGGTGTCGTTATCATTGATAAATTTACGTTCTGTTCCGTCATTCAGTTTTATTGGGTTTTTTCCTCCCCAAGTTAGTTCGAGCATCGAGCCAAAACTATCTGGTGTAGGTCCTGAAATGGTGCCTGAGCCCATCATATCTCCAGAGTTTACTCGACAACCATTAGAGGTGTGATGTGCTAATTGCTGACTCATGGTCCAATACATATATTTAAAATTCGAATTAGAAACTACAGTTGCTTCTGAGTTTTCAGGCTGAATGGCTACTTGTAAATTTATGTCATAAGAATGTTTTCCTTTTTGCTGTAAATAAGGAAGTGGCGTAGGCTCTTGTTTTGGTCCTTTGGTTCTAAAAGGTTCCAAAGCATCCATAGTAACAATCCAAGGAGAAATTGAAGTAGCAAAGTTTTTTGCTAAAAAAGGTCCTAATGGCACGTATTCCCATTTTTGAATGTCACGGGCACTCCAGTCATTCAATAAAACCATTCCAAAAATATATTCATGAGCTTCGGTTATCAGAATGTTTTCCCCCATAATATTGACATCAGTGGTAATAAAGGCTGTTTCGAGTTCAAAGTCGACGGAACGAGAAGAACCAAAAACTGGCGAAGTTTCCCCATTTGGTAACATTTGCCCCATGGGTCTGTGTACGGGAATTCCAGAAGGAACTATCGTAGAGCTTCTGCCATGATAGCCTACAGGAATATGTAGCCAGTTTGGCAACAATGCATTTTCAGGGTCACGAAACATTTTTCCTACATTAGTTGCATGCTCTTTGCTGGAATAGAAGTCCGTATAATCACCAATAAGTACTGGTAATTGCATTTCGACATCTTCCATTCTGAATATAATAATATCTTTGTCCTTTGCATTGTCGCGTAATTTTGAATTTTTTTCATCAAAAATATCGGCAATTCTGTTTCTAACTAGACGCCATGTTTTTTGACCGTCAGAAATAAAATCATTCAAAGTGTCCTGCATGAACATGTCATCTGTCAGCTCAATACCTTCGAAATAGTTTAATTGTTGCAAAGCTCCTAAATCAATTGCGAAATCTCCTATCCTCGTCCCGACTGTTACTATGTTTTCTTTGGTAAGAAAAACACCAAAAGGAATGTTTTGAATAGGGAAATCGCTAGTAGAAGAGACTTCTAACCATGATTTTCTATTAATATCGTTGGCTGTTATTGACATATGGCTGTTAATTAATTTGTTGAAAATTACTCGTCAAATATATTATAATCTAACTATTAACCAAACGTTTTTTTGTATTTTTGCTTCAAATTAACGAAAATCAAAAAAATGCAACGCGACGAACAAATTTTTGACCTTATTCTAGAAGAACAAGAAAGACAAATACACGGATTGGAACTTATCGCTTCGGAAAATTTCGTAAGTGACGAAGTAATGGAAGCTGCGGGTTCAGTTTTAACCAATAAATATGCTGAAGGATATCCTGGCAAAAGATACTACGGGGGTTGTGAAGTAGTTGATGTTATTGAGCAAATTGCAATAGACAGAGCCAAGGAATTATTTGGAGCTGCTTATGCAAATGTACAACCACACTCTGGTTCACAAGCCAATACAGCAGTGTATCATGCCTGTATTAAACCTGGGGATAAAATTTTAGGTTTTGATTTGTCTCACGGTGGACATTTAACTCATGGTTCAGCTGTAAACTTCTCCGGACGTTTATATACTCCATCTTTTTATGGTGTTGATAAGGAAACAGGTTTATTAAATTATGATAAAATCCAAGAAATTGCAACAAAAGAACAACCAAAATTAATCATAGCTGGAGCTTCGGCATATTCTCGTGATATGGATTTTGAACGTTTTAGAGTGATTGCTGATAGTGTAGGTGCTATTTTATTAGCTGATATTTCTCATCCAGCAGGGCTTATCGCAAAAGGATTGATGAATGACCCATTACCTCATTGTCATATTGTAACGACTACAACACACAAAACATTGCGCGGTCCTCGTGGAGGATTAATCTTGATGGGTAAAGATTTTGAAAACCCTTTTGGTTTAACTACTCCAAAAGGAGAGATCAGAATGATGTCATCTTTATTAGATCTAGCTGTTTTCCCTGGAAATCAAGGAGGTCCTTTGATGCACATTATTGCTGCAAAAGCAGTAGCTTTTGGTGAAGCCTTGAAAGATGAATTCTTTACGTATGCTTTACAATTACAAAAAAATGCCAATGCTATGGCTGATGCTTTTGTAAAAAGAGGCTATCAAATCATTTCTGGAGGTACGGATAACCACATGATGTTGATTGATTTAAGAAACAAGAATATTTCTGGGAAAGATGCTGAAAATGCATTGGTAAGAGCAGAAATTACGGTAAATAAAAACATGGTTCCTTTTGATGATAAATCACCATTTGTAACTTCTGGTATTCGTGTGGGAACTCCAGCTATCACTACTCGTGGTCTGGTTGAAGAAGACATGGAAACTATTGTGGAACTAATTGATAGAGTCCTAATGAATCATACTAACGAGGATATCATCGAAGAAGTGGCTAATGAAGTAAACGAAATGATGAGCGAAAGAGCTATTTTCGTATATTAAAAAATACGTCTTACCGTTTTTTAAAGTCGAAAGTCGAAAGTTTTTGAATAGAATTTAATATTCTGTCTTGCTTTTGGCTTTCGATTTTTGGCTTTATGACTTTTTGAACAAAATTATTTCTGTATTAAAGTTTCCAACGGAATGATGAATATTTTAGAAAAAAACATCAAATAAATCTTTACAGATGACCTTTGGTGTGAACAATAAGCGCCTACAAATGCTAAAATTAGAGTCACAAATAACCCAGAACACCAGGATTTAACGTAAGTTTTCTAGTTTAGTGGAACGGTTATTGTTCCCATAGCGGGTTGAAACCCAAAGTTGCCTTCGTTTCAAAATGCTTTCGGAGAATTGCAATGTTGGGAAATTGTCTGCTTTATATAGAGGTTTGATGGAAAGTGAGTCGGGACATTGTACGACTTTTGTCCCCTATTCAAAGAAATATGGTGTAGGAATCGATTTAAAAAAACGATGAAGCGAATGGTTAGAATTTGAGGCATTAGTTATTGCTAATTATGACAAAAACAAAACGATTTATAGGTAAGAAAATACGTTTGATTAGATTGAAAACTATTGCGCTAAATGCTGTTTTTAATCCGTTAAAATTGAGTTGATTGTATAAAAAAAAATAGTTTTTAGTTTGATTTCAATATTTTATTTCAGGTAGGTTTTAAATATTTGTTCAACGATTAATTTTTTTCATTTATATTTATCTTTTAATGCTAATTATTTACAGTTATTTTAGATGAAGGTTTATATTAATTATGATGGAAATGCTGCCTGTAGAGTAATCTTGCAAGAACAGCTTGAAAGATTAGAGATTCAATATCAACTTTTTGATTTAGGAGAAATCGAAATTAGTGATGAAACCTCTGAGGAAACTTTTGAAGAGTTACAAAATGCACTCAATAAATATTCTATTTATATACTCAATAGTCAAAAAAGCCAACTTATACAAAGGATTAAAGATGCCATTGTAGAAATGATTTTTGAAAAAGATAAAATGCCTATAACAACAATTTCACATTATCTTTCGGATAAACTGAATTTGAGTTATGGCTATTTGTCTAATGTTTTTTCAGAGTATACGTACACATCAATTGAAAATTTTATTATCATTCAAAAAATAGAAAAAGCAAAAAAATTAATAATAGAGGAGGAATTAACATTAACGGAGATTTCTTTTATATTAAATTACAGTAGTGTAGCCTATTTATCAAGTCAATTTAAAAAAGTAACAGGATTAACTCCTTCAATGTTTAAAAGGATTGTTGATAAAAGAAGACGTTTAGCAAATAATGCTTAGAACAAATAGCATTAAAAAATATAAAAATTATGATTTCACATCAAGATCCTATACATATTCTCATTGCTGATGATGATGAGGATGATCGCGCTTTTTTTAATGAAGCAATAAATGAGCTAAAAATGAATAGCAAATTGACCATGTTTAATGATGGGAAAGATTTGATGGAATATCTGCAACTTCCAGACATAAAATTACCGCACATCTTATTCCTGGATTTGAATATGCCATTTAAAAATGGATTTGAATGCTTAAAAGAAATTAGGTCCAATAATCGATACAAAGATGTTTCTATAGCTATCTATTCTACTTCTTCATCAGAAAAGGATATAGAAGATACGTTCATTGAAGGGGCTAATATTTACATTAAAAAGCCAAATAATTTTACAGAGTTGAAAAAAATAATTAAAGAAGTTGTGAACATGAATTGGCAGTTTCACACTTCGGGATTAAATATAGAAACTTTTTTATTTAGTGTTTAATAGTATTTAAATGAAATTTTTAGGATTATATAAAAATTCTCAGATCTTTAAAACTGCATTAGCCGTTGCAATCTTAATTATTGTTTATATAGCTTCGATGTTCTATTCGCAAATGAAAAAGCTAGATGCAACAGTTGAGTTAATTGCAAATTCTAATGAAACTCAAATTGAACTAGAAAAACTTTTATCAATAATCAGTATTTATGAGACGAATTTGCGGAGTTATATCATTACAAAGGAGGAGTCTTATATTGAAAATCGTTTTTTAAGCAGAGGTAAGATTGAAGAAAGTATTAAAAGACTCAAAATATTAACTTCAAAAACGCCGGCTAGAAACAAGGAAATTGATCGGCTAAAAAAAATAATTGATTATAGATTTAAACTATTCAGACAGACTTTAATTATTGTTAAAAGCAAAAATTCAAGCCCATTAGACTTAAATGCTAAGTTGCTAGAAAGCAGTGATGCTACTGATATGATGAAAGCTTTTGTCACTAAAATAGTGTTTTCGGAAAGTGCAAAAACAAAGTTTCAAAATGACAATCATCAATTTGAGTTGCGGGATTCAATGATAACTGCTTTTTTATTGGTAATCCTCTCTCTTTTAATATTATTACTGTCATTTAATAAGATGAATGTTGATATTGATGAACTGCGAAAGGCAAATAATAAATTAAAATTACTTAATGAGTCCTATAATACTGCTGAAAAGACAGCCGGATTTGGACATTGGATGGTGAATATAGAGACTAATACATATTCTTTTTCAGATAATATGTTCCGTCTAATGGGGTTTGAGCCCAATGCATTCGTACCTAATATTGAAAATTCAATTAAATACATTCATCCCGATGATGTGGATTATGTGTCCAAAGTTCACATAAATTCGTTGTTAAATCACCAAACGACCTCCATGGTTTTTAGATTTCTGACGGCAAATGGTGATATAAAATACATCATGGGTGTTGGAAGTTTCGTCAAAGACGGAAACGGAGATTTAATTAAAATAGGAGTGAATTATGATATCACAAGTCAATACAAAAAAACATTAGAACTAGAGGAAAATAATAAAGAGCTTCAATATATTAATAAAGAACTCGAAGCTTTTAATACTATTGTAAGCCATGATTTGCAGGAACCGCTTCGTAAGATTCAAATGTTTATTTCCAGAATAGAAGAAAAAGAATTGGATTCACTATCAGAAAAGGGAAAAGAATATTTTTCAAAAGTTCGTATAACAGCAAACAAAATGCAAACTTTATTAATAGACTTAGTTAATTATTCCAGAACAATAAAAGGGGACAAGGTTTTTCTAGAAACAGATTTAAATATGATTATTGATGAAATACTACAGGACTTATCGTCAAATATTGAAGATAAAAATGCAGTTATCCAAATAGGGGAACTTCCAACAATACATGCAATACCTTTTCAGATTAAGCAACTTTTTATTAATTTAATCTTCAATGCTCTTAAGTACAGTAAAGAAGAGGTACAGCTACAAATCAGTATTAGTTCCCAGGAAATTACGGACAAAGAGGTTCTTGACAATAAAATAATTAATAAAGAAGACTATTATAAAATTGTTGTCACTGATAATGGAATTGGTTTCGACCAGGAATATGCCGAAAAAATATTCCTTTTGTTCAAACGATTAGAAGTGGATCCTAAATATTCAGGAACAGGAATTGGTCTAGCTATATGTAGCCGGATTGTAGACAATCATAAAGGATTTATAAAAGCAGAAGGAGAAATCAATGTAGGCTGTAAATTCTCTGTTTTTTTTCCGAAAGGAGATTTACTTTAATTTAAATAATTATGATGCTATCACTATCGCAAGGCACTGCAAAAGACTTTAAAAACATTCGAGAAATTGCCTATAAAACATGGCCGTCTACTTACGGAGCCATCTTATCAAAAGAGCAGATTGATTATATGCTCAATCTATTTTACTCAGAGGAAACGCTACTTGAGAATTTAAATGAAAAACGACATTGTTTTCTGTTGGTCAATGAAGCCGAACTTTGCCTTGGATTTGCTTCGTATGAACATAATTATTTAGATAAAAATCGAACACATCTTCATAAAATCTATTTACTTCCTGAAGCACAAGGAAAAGGAGCAGGAAAATTAGTAATGGACGCTATTGAAAATTTAGCCAGAAAAAATCAATCGGTTGCTGTTTCGTTGAACGTAAACAGATATAATAATGCTTTACATTTTTATAAAAAAGTAGGTTTTGAAGTGGTTTCCGAAGAAAATACAGAATTAGATCACGGCTACAAAATGGAGGATTACAAAATGGAAAAAAAACTATAATCTATTGAATTGTCCTTGTGAGAAACACTTTTTAGCTGATAATTTTACAACAATTTATAGAACTTCAAAATGGTTAATGTCGTATATTTATAGAAAGAATTTGCAACAACCTATAAAGTTAAATGAAAAGCGAAATGAGTTTGAAATTACAATCACTATTTTATTTACTAGTTCTTACTTTGCTTTCTTGTTCTAAAAAAGAAACAGAAGAAATTAAACCAACACTAGGAGAAGTTACGGAAAGTGTTTATGCTTCCGGAGTTATAAAAGCGGATGGGCAATATACGGTTTATGCTACGGTAAATGGTACATTACTAAAGGTAAATGGTATTGTGGGGCAAGCCGTTAGTAAAGGTCAATCACTATTTGAATTGGAAAGCTATAAAGCGGAACTGAATACTGAAAATGCTCGATTAGCGTATCAATTAAGTCTAGAAAACAGTCGATACATTCAAGATAAAATTGCTGAAATGGAAATGAAAGTCCAATCGAGTAGAGACAAATTGACTTTAGATGAATCCATTTACAATCGAAATAAAAACATCCGGAATCAGGGAGGAATTTCTGAAGTTGATTTTGAAAGAGTCGAATTAGCGTATAAAAGTTCCAAAATTAATTATGAGTCGGCTAAAAAGCAATTGGAACAACTCAAAGCCCAATTGAAGAATGACCAAAGCAGAAATAGTGTCAACCTAAAAATTAATCAGAAATCTCAAAGTGATTTTACTGTTAAAAGTGCCTTTTCTGGACAGCTTTTTGATGTTTTGGTAAAAGAAGGAACGCTAGTTACACCACAAACTCCTTTGGCAATAATTGGTCAGGAAAATTCATTTTTATTAGAACTAGAAGTGGATGAAAATGACATGGTTCGTGTGCGAACGGGACAAAGAGTTCTGGTAACAATGGATAGTTACAAAGGGCAGGTTTTTGATGCTGTCATTGCTAAAATTTATCCAATAATGAATGAGCGTTCTCGGACTTTTAAAATTGAAGCACATTTTATAAAACCACCTCAAAAACTCTACCCCAATCTTACCGCCGAAGCCAATATTATCATTCAGATAAAGAAAAACACCATTACGATTCCAAAAACATACTTAATGGAAGGCAAATATGTTTTAGTAAATAAAGACGAAAAACGAGAAGTAAAAACGGGTTTAAGTGATTATCAGAAAGTAGAAATAATTGCGGGATTAAAGGCTGGAGAAACGATTTATAAACCTAAATAATGAACTTTAAACTTATTTTAAACATTGCTTTGCATTTGCTTCAAGCGCGATTGAAACAAACTATTGTTGCTGCTGTTGGAGTAACTTTCAGTATTGCGATGTTTATTTCTTTGGTTAGTTTTATGAATGGTTTAAATGATTTATTGGATGGCTTAATGCTCAACAGAACGCCACATGTTCTTTTGTACAACGAAATTAAACCTTCTGAAAAGCAACCCGTGTTTTTGTCCGATGCGTTCAAGAAAAACACCAATTTTATTCGTTCGATAAAACCTAAAGACCGAGGAAAATCCATTTACAATAGTAAAACAATTATAGCTACTTTAAAACAAGATCCTCGAGTTATTGATGTTGCACCTAAGGTGACTTCGCCTGTTTTTTTTAATTCAGGGACGATTGAAATTTCCGGAATAATTAATGGAATTGATGTTTTGGCCGAAGACAAATTGTTTAAAATAAGCGATTATATCATAGAAGGAAAAGTTGCTGATTTGCTTCAGAATAACAGTATTATTATCGGGAAAGGTTTGTCTGATAAAATGCTGCTTGCTAAAGGAGATATAATCAAAATTACCACTTCCAAAGGAACTTTGGCTTCGCTTAAAATCGTAGGTATTTCCGAAATTGGTATTGCTGAAATCGATAATGTGAATAGTTATACCTCATTGGAAACAGCCCAAAAACTACAAGGAGAACCTACAAATTATATCACTGATATTCAGGTAAATTTATACGATATGGCTTCAGCACCTGCTGTCGCAAAAGAGTTTCGAGCTACGTTTGATCTCGATACAATAGATTATCAAACTGCCAATTCTCAGTTTGAAACGGGAAGTTCGGTGCGAAGTATCATTTCTTATTCCGTTGGTGTAGTGTTGCTGATTGTTGCCGGTTTTGGAATTTATAACATTCTGAACATGATGATTTATGAAAAAATGGATAGTATTGCGATTTTGAAAGCTAGTGGATTTTCCGGCAATGATGTGAAATGGATTTTTATTTCCCTTTCGATAATTATAGGACTTACCGGAGGATTGTTTGGTTTACTTTTTGGCTATATTTTCTCTTCTATTATAGATATTATTCCGTTTGAAACGGCGTCATTGCCCACGGTGAAAACGTATCCTATCAATTATGACCCGATATATTATGGTATCGGGATTACATTTGCATTATTTACAACGATCATTGCCGGACTTTTTCCAGCTTTAAAAGCCAGTAAAGTAGATCCAGTAGAAATTATCAGAGGGAAATAAAGATGGAGAATAACACTGTTTTAGAGACAATTGGGCTGAGTAAATATTTTTACGACCCCGTAAAATTTCAGGTTTTAAAGGAAATTAGCATGACTGTCGACCATGGCGAGTTTGTTTCGATAGTAGGAAAGTCAGGTTGTGGAAAGTCGACTTTATTGTATTTGCTTTCTACTATGGACACGGATTATGACGGTCAGATATTTATTCATAATGAACTTGTTACGGGGAAAACGGATCAAGAGTTAGCATTAATTAGAAATGAAAAAATAGGTTTTGTATTTCAGTTTCATTACTTATTGGCGGAGTATAATGTGCTGAAAAACGTAATGCTTCCGGGGATGAAATTAGCCAAATATTCAGATCAAGAATTAGAGCATCGCGCCATGGAACATTTAAAAACCCTCGACATGGAAGACCAAGCACTAAAAATGCCAAATCAATTGAGTGGCGGACAAAAACAACGGGTGGCCATTGCACGCGCTTTGATAAATGATCCGTTGATTATTATGGGCGATGAGCCTACAGGGAATTTAGACAGGAAAAACAGCGACCTAGTTTTTGATATTTTCAATAGACTTACACAAGAACAAAACCAGACTTTATTGGTGGTAACTCACGATACTGATTTTGCTGAAAGAACCAATAGAATTATTACGATGGAAGACGGAAAAATAATTTCTTAAACTACTATTTATTACCATTTGAGTAGTAAATGTACTGGAATAGATTTAATTTAATTTTTTCAGTAAAGCGAAGTTGAAAGACTCGATTTTAGATATAAAGCTAATTTAATTCCCTTGCAAAGTGTATGCTTTGAAAGGGAATTTTACGTTAAATCCCTCAGATAGATTTTTTCAATTTATAAAGATGTATTCATTTTAAACTAAATTTTTTGTCTTGGTTTTAAAGGTTTTTTAAAATAAAAGGAAGGTTTTTATTTTATAACGGAAGTTTTGGTTTTTGTTTTTCGGAAGAAAATGACTCAAAAACCAATAAATTATAGGACTATAACGTTAGCGTTGTCTTAGTTTTTTATCTTCAAAAACAACCAAAATAAAATCATAATTAATTGATAGCGTATAAAAAAGGCAAAATATTTAGTTTTTTGGATAAATAATTGATTTTTTGTCAAAAAACATATCAAATTTACAACCTATTTACATATTTCGTAATTTTAGGGTGTTGAAAAGTCAATAAAATAACACATAAATAAAAATAGGCAATTAAAATATCAAAAATGGAAAATTTGTTAGAAAGAATAGCTTTTAAAACAGGAGTTTGGAAAAACAGTATTAATGTACATGATTTCATTTTACAAAACATAAAACCATATAAAGGTGACGGCAGTTTTCTTGTAGGACCGTCTGAAAAAACAACCAAACTTTGGGATGTTTGTAAAGAGTTTCTTTTGAAAGAAAGAGAAAATGATGGTTGTTTAGCAATTGATACCGAAGTGATTTCCAATATAACTTCTTTTGAACCTGGATACATTCAAAAAGAATATGAAACTATAGTAGGACTTCAAACCGACGAACTTCTAAAAAGGGCAATGAAACCATTTGGGGGAATCAAATTGGTAGAATCTGCCGTTGCCGAAAGAGGATTGAAAGTTTCTGACCGAGTAGTTGATATTTTTAATTACGCAAAAAACCACAATCAAGCCGTATTTGACGCTTATGATAGTGAAATTAAAACCTACCGTTCAAAACACGTATTGACTGGTTTGCCTGATAATTATGCCAGAGGAAGAATCATTGGTGATTTTAGAAGAGTGGCTCTGTACGGAATTGATAGATTGATTGCCGAAAAGAAAGCTGATATCGCAAATGTTTCGGGTGAAATGAATGATGCTAAAGTTCGTTTGCGCGAAGAAATTTCGGAGCAAATAAAAGCATTGCTTGATATGAAAAAAATGGCTTTTTCTTATGGAATAGACATTTCAAAACCTGCTGCAACTGCACACGAAGCGGTTCAGTTTACCTATTTAGGATATTTAAGTGCGGTTAAAGAACAAGATGGAGCAGCAATGTCTCTTGGTAATGTTTCGTCATTCTTGGATGTATATATTCAAAATGATATAGAGGAAGGACTTATTGATGAGGTGCTTGCCCAAGAATACATTGACCAATTTGTAATGAAATTGCGTTTGGTGCGTCATCTTCGTCCGGGAGCTTATGATGCTATTTTTGGTGGAGATCCAACTTGGGTTACTGAAGCTATTGGTGGTCAATTGCACGATGGAAGAACTAAAGTAACTAAAACTTCTTTCCGTTTCTTGCAAACACTTTATAACTTGGGAGCTTCTCCAGAACCAAACTTGACTATTCTTTGGTCTGAAAGTTTGCCACAGGGATTCAAAGATTTTTGTGCACAAGTTTCAATAGACACCTCTTCGCTTCAATATGAAAATGATGACTTGATGAGAGAAAATCGTGGTTCAGACGATTACGGTATTGCTTGTTGTGTTTCTTACCAAGAAATTGGAAAAACAATTCAACACTTTGGGGCTCGTGCCAACTTGCCAAAAGCGCTTTTAATGTCTTTGAATGGTGGTAGAGAAGAAGCAGAGGGAGTGCAAGTAGTGAACAACATTTCAGAAATGGACGATGAAGTATTGGATTATGATGCTGTGATGAAATCTTTCAAGAAAACATTGGCCGAAGTAGCTCGTGTGTATGCTAAATCCATGTACATCATTCATTACATGCACGATAAATATTACTATGAAAGAGCTCAAATGGCTTTGATTGACTCTAATCCAAATATTGACATTGCTTATGGTGCTGCCGGAATTTCTATTATTGCTGATTCACTTTCAGCTATTAAATATGCCAAAGTAACTCCAATCAGAAACGAATTTGGATTGACTACTGATTTCAACATCGAAGGAGATTATCCAAAATTTGGTAATGACGATGATAGAGTAGATAGTATTGCGCAAGAAGTGACTAAAATTTTTATTGATGAGTTAAGAAAACACGAAACATATAAAAATTCAGTACCTACACTTTCATTACTTACCATTACTTCTAATGTAATGTACGGTTCAAATACTGGTGCAACGCCAGACGGACGTAAAGCCGGTCAAGCTTTTGCTCCAGGGGCAAATCCAATGCACGGAAGAGATGAAAACGGCGCAATTGCTTCTTTGAATTCTGTTAGTAAATTAAACTATAACGATGCCCAAGATGGAATTTCTTATACTTTCACGATGGTTCCAAAATCATTAGGTACTACTATGGAAGAACAAGTAGCCAATTTGACAACTACTTTGGATGCTTATTTTGGAAGAAATGCCCATCACTTGAATGTTAATATCTTAAATAAAGAAACTTTAGTTGATGCGTATAATCATCCTGAGAATTATCCTCAATTGACGATTCGTGTTTCTGGGTACGCTGTTAATTTTGTGCGTTTGTCTAAAGCGCACCAACTAGAAGTTATTAGCAGAACTTTCCATGATACGATGTAATTGATTGCAAAGCTTCAAAAAAACAACGTAAGCTTTTATAAATGCTATTTCTTTAATTTTTTTTAAAGGAATAGCATTTATTAAATCAATAAATGAAATAAAATATGTACTTCCCAGAACAACCCAATCATTTATTAAACGATTCCGACTTTGACTCCTTAAGAATACATTCTTTAGAAACCTTTGGAACGCATGACGGCCCTGGAATAAGAATGGTTGTATTTGTTCAAGGATGCCAATTTAGATGTTTGTATTGTCAAAATCCGGATTCAATAGATGTACACGGAGGTTCATTGGTCACCATCGATGAACTCGTTACAAAAGCATTAAAACAAAAAGCTTATTTTGGAAAGCAGGGTGGAGTGACCGTTTCGGGCGGAGAACCGCTATTGCAAAGAGCCAAATTAATTGCCTTTTTTGACCGTTTGCACGAACAAGGCATCAATACTTGTCTGGATTCGAATGGACGAGTTTTGGATTCTCAAACCAAAGAACTTTTAGAAAGAACCGATTTATTGATGTTAGATGTAAAACACATCAACGAAGAATGGCACAAAAAATTAACCGGTTTGAATAATAAGACCACTTTAGAACTTGCAGAATACCGTGAAAGCACTGGTAAACCCATGTGGTTGCGCTATGTTTTAGTACCGGGATGGACGGATCAAGTTGAATATTTACACGAATGGGCCAACCATTTTTCGGGTTATAAAACAGTAGAAAGGGTTGAGATTATTCCTTTTCACCAATTGGGAAAACACAAATGGGAGTTAATGAATATGCAGTACGAACTTGGCGAAACACCTTCTCCAGCTATAGAGACTTTAGAAAAAGTAAAAGCCATTTTTGAGCTGTATCTAGATAACGTAAAAATTAAATAAATTCAACTTAGAAAGTATTTAAGATAGTTTCCTAAAATGATGATGAACTGTCAA
Organism: Flavobacterium sp.; assembly: GCA_017995345.1. Taxonomy (GTDB): domain Bacteria; phylum Bacteroidota; class Bacteroidia; order Flavobacteriales; family Flavobacteriaceae; genus Flavobacterium. The sequence goes on along the minus strand of JAGOJA010000003.1, from coordinate 31,639 downwards.
TCGAGTTTATTTTTGCGTAAAGCAAATGGATCGAATCTTTATCAAAAGAATTAAATTGTGAGATGTACACGACTACTAGAATGGATTTATTAGCTTTATTACTTCCAACTAGGGTTTTTATTTTATGATGAGTTCGTGTTTGAAAAGCAACCCTTTTACTTCGTTTAACGAAAAAACAGCCTTTTTTAATTTTGTTTTCGTTGGGTCAATCGTGTAATTATAGCTGGTTCTAAAATCGGCTTTATTAGCAATTGCTTTTGCAAATTCAGAACGGTATAAATCGCAGTTTTCAAAAGCCACTTCGGTCAAATCAGTACTCATAAAATCTACTGCAATAATACTGCAATTGGTGAATGACGTTCCTTTCATTTTTAAAGTATAGAATTTGGAGAAATCCAAAACACAATCCTTAAAAGCAATTTCGAAAATTAATTTATCGCACATAGAAAAATTGACTTCTTTGATTTCACAACGATTAAAAGTTGCTGTTCTAAAAGCGACATGATTAATTTTAGCATTATTAAAAATACAATCATTAAATACACAGTCTATGAAGGTAACGTCTATGAAATTGCAAGTAGAAAAATTACAATTGCTAAAAGTACAACACTCAAATTCCTTAAAATTGACTTCTTCTTGGTTGTAAATGATGTTTTTGTATTGGATATCTAGAAAATATTCTGGCATTTAGGAGTTTTAAATTCAGTTTTTATTGCTGTCTCTTCACAACAAAGAAACAAAATTCTGAATCGCAATAGGGGCAAAATCAGAAGTATTATTTTTTAGTAGATTTTAAACTCTTTCGTAATCGCCTTTCCAGTGATTTATGGCTTTTTTGATTGCTGTTCCCGAAAGGTTTTCACTTAGCGCTTTTTGGATAAGTCCAAGAAGTTCATTGTCTGGCGCAAAAAGTAAGGCAAATAATTGATTGTCATTTAATTGGTTTTCAAAATACTCTAGTCTTTTTCCTATAATAGAAAAATAACGGTAGCGCAGTTCTAGACGTACAATTCGGTTTTGTAAAGTGAAAGCATAATGTTGTCGAAGCATAAAAGCAAGACAAAAAAGTAGCACAAAAATCACACTGATAAATGCCTAAATTAAGAAATCTTCGGTTGTGAAAATAAAATAAATGCTGAAGGAGAATAATGCCATTATGATTGGATAATATACAAAATGATGTGATGGATACTACCGAATGTGATCTTTATAGGAGTGTGCTTTCATTTTTTTTGATTTTTATAAAGGTAAGTAAAACAACCCGCTTTTGAAGCTGCCTTATTTTATCAAATCAAAAAAACAAAAGGTTTTTTAAGGTTGATTAATTAGGTGTTTGTAGTTTTAAATTGAGAATATAGGGCTATTTACAAAGTACATTTTCATCATTCCTTTATTTTTCACTTCGATTTCGCCTCTGTATTCGCAATCAAAATCATTCTTAATTATTTGATAGGTGCATTCGGATATATTAATTTTTCCTGGTTCCGAGTTGGATTCCATTCGAGAAGCGATGTTTACGGTATCACCCCAAATATCATACGAAAATTTCTTAATACCAACTACTCCCGCCACTATGGGTCCTGTATTGATTCCGATTCGGACTTTAAAACGAGTTTGGTTTCCTACATTTAGTTCTTTGGAAGCATTTACAAATCTTGTAATTTCGAGGGCCGCAAGTACCACTCTATAGGCATGATCTCCAGTGGGGAAGGGCAACCCGCCCGCACACATATAAGCATCACCCACGGTTTTTATTTTCTCTAAATTGTATTTTTCCATTATTTTATCAAATTTTGAAAAATAGAAATCAATACTTTCTACTAATTTTTCTGGGGATAATTTGTCTGCATAATAAGTGAATTTTTCAAAATCAGTGAATAATACGGTTACCGATTCAAATTTTTTAGCCTGAACCTTTCCATTTTTTTTTAATTCAAGAGCCGTTTCCTCAGGAAGTATGTTGAGTAACAAGGTGTTCGAACGATTTTTTTCCTCTTCAATAATAGCATTGGTCATTTTTATAAATTTATATCGTCTGTAAAACCCTATGGTAATTATCAAAATAAGAAATAGGGAAATAGCTGTTGCGTATATAATATTTTGTTGTTTTTTTTCTTTCAATTTCTGAATTTCCGAATCTTTTTCGAGTAAATCTACTTCAATTTGCTTTTGCGAAACTTCATAATTAGTCCGCATATCAGCCATTTGTTGGACTGATTTTAGGTTGGTTACACTATCCCGGTACTTGATGTAATTTTTATAATAGGTAAAGGATTCTTTGTGGTTTCCGGCTTTTTGATAGAGTTCGGAAATTTTAAGATTTGAATTACTGATTTGGTCTTTCAATCCATATTTTTGTGCCAAATCCAGACTTCGTTTGGCATAGCGGAGTGAAGTTGTCCAATCATTCTGTGTCAAATAAATGTCTGACATGTATAGTAGATATTCTGACATGGCATAAAAATCCTTAAGTTTTTCCAGAATTTTGATAGCTTTAGTGATGTAGATCTTCCCAAGTTCATTGTCACCCTGTTTTGTATATACCATTCCAATATTTCCTAGCGTATAACCAGTGCCAATCAAATAATTAGTCTTGTCGAAAATGACTCTCGCTTCTTCAAAATGCTTTAAAGCTAGATTGAATTTTTTGTTTTTAGAATATTCATCTCCAGCGTTTAATAAAGCACTGGCTAACGCGATAGAGTCCTTGGTTTTTCTTAATAAATCGATTGATTTGGTATAATATACCTCTGCATTATTAGCGTTTCCCATAATCGAATATACATCAGCTATTGACATATAAGCAACTCCTTTGCCAGTAATAAATTTTGCTTTGCTTGCGGCTTCTGCACTCTTGAAAAAGTCATTCAAGGCTTTGTTTAAATCTCCGATAAGCCTGTTTTTATTCCCTTTTTGATAATATCCTCTGTGGAGGTATAAATAATTTTTTTCTAACTTTGACAGTGCAATAAGTTCATCGGCATATTTTAGTGATAATTCGAGATTATTCACTTCATTGAAAGATAAATTCCTAAGTAATTCTAATTTTTCAGAATTTTCAAGCTTGTTTTTCTGATAGATTTTAACTAGACTATCAGCGACTTTTTGATTCTGCGCAAAAATGCTTGCGCGCTGAAAAAACAATAAACACACAGAAAATAAGATTTTGACAAAACATTTAAAATCTGTTGCAAGTATCATGGGTTTGCTGCTAATTTTGGGTCTATTTGAAAAGATTTAGAAGAATTTCCATTGGCGTAAACACTAAAATTAAGCGTGTACTTATCATGCTTATCGATCAAATTCGAATCATTTTTAACCTTTGCGGTTGCATTTCCTGACCTTCCTCCGGTGCCATGAATGGTCGAAGTGTCAAAAAAATTCACATCACTAGATTCAGGTTCAAAAACAATACTGTCAATTGCAACAGAATATCCTTGATCATTTGTCACGCCTTTCCATTTTACATCTTGGTTGAGGTATACCTTGGATAGAAAGTTCATTAAAGTGCCGTTTGAGGAACTTCCGGAATTATCATCAGATAATGAACATTTAAGGTCAATATCGGTTGGTGATGGATTACTCATTGCGTAAAGACTACTGGCTTGAACAGTCAATACGATTTCTACTTTTTTGCCCATAATGAATACATTTAGAAATCTAATTAATACTAATTTAAATAGACCAATATAGTAGGAGGCGCTGGCGATTAACGAATTGATTTTAAGTTTGTTAGTCTATTTTATATATCAAATTTAGTTTTTTTTTTGTAGAATACAATCAGTTTACTATGCTAGGGTTGGTATTCAAATTACATTTTTATATAAAATAATGAAATTGAATTCCGACAGGGAAATGAATCATAAAATAATAGTTTGGAAGTATTAATACAAAATAATGTGTAAATAATTACAAAAAATAAAATAATTTTATTTCGCAACTATTTATTAGTCAGTTATTTAAAGATTATTCGTTAAATTAGTGTTACAGAAGAATAGTAATTCAAATATATCCTTATGATTACTGAACAAAATTCAATCAATTGGAAAAAAATATTTTGTTTTAAAAATATTGCTTTAAATTTAGTAGGAGTAGTCTTGATAACTTTAGCTTTAAAGGGGTTTATGATACCAAATAAATTTTTGGATGGAGGTATTATAGGTATTTCAATACTGGTTCATGAAATTACTAAATGGCCATTTGGTGTTTTAGTATTAGTTTTAAATATTCCCTTTTTGTTTATTGGAAAACGCATGCTTGGCAAAACGTTTGCTTTTCAAAGTCTGCTGACTTTCGTATTGATTGCAGTCAGTATGACCTTTCTCGATGTGGATCCCGTGACATCAGATCCGCTATTAATTGCTTTGTTTGGGGGTTGTCTTATTGGTGTGGGAATGGGTTTGTGTATTCGTAGTGGCTCTACAGCTGATGGTGTAGAAATATTAGCTTTGGTAACTATAAAAAAAATTGGACTCAATATAGCAGAGGTTATTTTTGCTATGAATACCTTGTTGTTTCTTGCTGCCGCATGGTCTTTTGGAATTTCTACGGCATTGTATTCTATCGTTACTTATTTTTCAGCTGTAAAATCCCTTGATTATATATCCAATGGTTTTGAACAATTTACTTCCTTGCACATTATTTCTTCTAAAAGTGAATTGATTAAATCATTAATAGTACAAAAATTCGGAAAAGGAATTACCGTCATTAAAGGGGAAAGAGGTTACTTACCAAATAATTTCGAAACGAAATTAGACTGCGATATTATTGTCACAGTAGTTACCCGACTCGAATTGCTACGAATTAAAGAAGAAATAAAAAAACTGGATCCCGACGCATTTATGTTTATCCAATATATTAAAGAAGCCAGCGGCGGAATTTTAAGAAATATGAATAAACATTGATTAGCTATGAGGTATAATTGATTGTAATTTGGTTCTATTTCCGTTAAAATTAAATGCAAAACAAATATCTTTTTTGAACCTGTAAGTATCAATATTTACAAGAAGCAATAGCTTTTTTATATTAAAAGACAAGAAAGCACCTAAATAGATGGAGAAACCGTTTCTGAATCGTATTTTTGAATTCAAATATAAATAACAGATGATTTCAGTTCAGGACGCTTTTTCGATATTAAAAAACAATTTACCAGAATCTAAGGAAGTGGAATATTCATTAGTACAAGCCCGCAAACACGTGCTGTCTCAAAACCTATATTCTCCTATAAATATGCCGCCTTTCAGGCAATCAGCGATGGATGGCTTTGCATTATGTTTGCACGATAGTTTAGAATATGAAATTATTGGCGAAATAAAAGCGGGAGACACCCATCAAGTGAATCTTCTTTCTGGTCAGGCCGTCAAAATTTTTACAGGCGCAGCTGTTCCGGATTCGGCGCAAGCTGTTATCCAAATTGAAAAAGTTAGTGTTAAAGGAAAGATGTTGCAACTTCAGGAACATCCTAAATTAGGACTGAATATCAGACCTATTGGTGAACAAAATACTAAAGGCGATCTAGTGCTTGAAAAAGGCTCAGTACTTAACGCAGCTTCTATAGGGTTTCTTGCGGGTCTTGGTTTCACTTCCGTAAAAGTGTATCAGAAACCCACCATTGGAATTCTAATTACCGGTAATGAACTAGTAAAACCGGGAACCGATTTGGAATATGGAAAAGTGTATGAAAGCAATGGTATTATGCTTGAGTCTGCTTTAAAAGATGCTTTTTTTGACACTGTCAATTTGTACGAAGTAAAAGATGATTTCAATAATACAAAAGCCAAGCTACTACAAGCACTATCAGAAAATGACGTAATATTGGTTTCTGGCGGAATATCCGTTGGCGATTATGATTTTGTGGCGCAGGCTTTAAAGAAACTCGAAGTGGAAACACTTTTCTACAAAGTCAACCAAAAACCTGGTAAACCACTATTTGCTGGAAAGCTAAAAGATAAAATAGTATTTGCTTTGCCTGGTAATCCCGCAGCCTGTCTGACTTGTTTTTACGTATATGTGTTGCCAACATTAACCATTCTTTCTGGAATTGCGGCCAACTATAATGAAACGACACAAAAAATGCTAACGCACAATTTTAGCGTTAATAATAGCCGTTGCCAGTTCTTAAAGGCCAGTATTGAGGGTGACACAGTGACCATTCTAACCCATCAAAATTCTTCGATGCTCAATACTTTTTCGGTGGCCAATGGCTTGGTAGTGCTATCGGAAGGCACTTACGAAATGGAGAAAGATTCAAAAGTTGATATTTATCATTTTTAAGAGCTTGTTCTTTTCGTTATATTTGTAAAAGTATAACGAAATATATTCCGTTTTGAAAATCAAGAGCAAAATTTGGATTGAAAATGACGAGGGAATCCTTATCAGTGAAGGCCGTGTGCAGTTATTAAAATTAATTGAGGACACGGGTTCGTTGAATAAGGCCGCCAAAGCCATGAATTTATCCTATCAAAAAGCGTGGAAACTAGTGGATGCCTCCAATAAAGCGGCAAAGAGTCCCTTGATAGAAACGCACGTAGGGGGAAATAAGGGTGGCGGTACGATACTGACTCCTTATGGGAAATCTCTAATCGAAATTTTTGAAGCAATCAATGCAGACTGTTGGATATTTCTAGACGAACAATTAAAAAAGCATGGGATATGACTCCAATAGATTTGTTTGACATGCCTTTATTATTGATTTTGTTGCCCATAGTCGCTTTTCTGTATGCGAGTGTGGGACACGGTGGAGCTAGCGGATATTTGGCATTGATGAGCGCCTTCGCTTTCCCAATATCGGTTATGAAACCAACGGCTTTGGTCCTTAATATTCTGGTTTCTGGAATCTCCTTTTATTTTTATTATCGAGAGAAAAAATTCAAATGGGATCTTTTTTATCCTTTTGTAATTACATCAGTTCCATTTTCTTTTTTAGGAGGATATCTTACGATTTCAACATTTTATTATAAAGTAATTCTGGCAACGGTATTGATTTTTGCCGTTTTAAGATTAATGGGTTTTTTAGGGAAAGAAAAAAAGGATGTAGTGCCACTGAATTTATATGTTGCTTTAATTGTAGGTTCTGTCATTGGTTTTTTGTCAGGATTGATAGGAATTGGAGGCGGAATAATTTTAAGTCCTGTAATCCTTCTTATGGGGTGGGGAACTATGAAACAAACGGCAGCGGTTTCAGCTTTATTTATATTGGTAAATTCTATTTCTGGAATTTCTGGTTTCCTGCTAAAAGGAGGTGTTTTGCCTGAATCGTCACTTCCGTTAATCGGAATTGTATTCGTGGGAGGTTTTTTTGGCGCCTATTACGGCAGCAAGAAATTTAATTCTGTTGTTTTAAAAAATGTACTCGCATTGGTCCTCGGAATAGCGATTTATAAATTATATGCAACGGCTTGATTGTAGGAGTGAGCAATGAGCAGTAAATTGGGAGAAGTAAAGGGAGAATAGAAAAAATAGAATAAACACGAATGAAAGACAAAATAACCGCATTCATATTAGCTGGAGGTAAAAGCCAACGTATGGGAACCGACAAAGGCTTGTTGCCTTTAGCTGGAAAACCATTTGTAAGCCATATTTGCGAGGCCGTAAAATCAATAGTGGGTGAGAATATTGTTATTGTTTCTTCGAATGCCGATTATGATTTTCTGGGATATAAAAGAATTGAAGACCTTGTTTCGGACAAAGGACCTGTTGGCGGGATTTACACCGCTTTGCAGTATTCCAGAGCCAAACTGAATTTCATACTCAGTGTTGATGCGCCATTGGTTTCGGCGGAATTGTTGCTTTGGATACTAGAAAATAAAAATGATTGTTATGAAATGACGCAAGTACAACTGGATAAAAAGGCCTATCCGCTTATTGCTATTTATGAACAATCATTGGTAAGCGTTTTCGAAGAAAATTTAAAAAAGGAGCAGTTGCGATTGCGACAAATAATTGAAGAAGTCAAACATCAAACACTTTATATTCCTGAAAAATGGAGAACTCAAGTGCAAAATATAAATACTCCCGAAGAGTATCAAAAAATACAATTATGATTCTAAATATTAAATATTTTGGGGTATTGGCAGAAATAACCAAGAAGAAAGAAGAGCAGCTAGTGTTGGAAGGTTCCAATATGACAGTGAATTCTTTGAAATTAAAAATGGAATCAGCCTATCAGGAATTGCAAAAAAACAATTATTCCATTGCCATAAATCAGGCGATGGCAGGGACAGATACAACCATAAAGGATCAGGATGTAATAGCTTTTCTGCCACCTTTCGCCGGAGGGTAATTTTTAAGTCAAAAATCAAAATCCAAAAGTCAAAAGACGAAAGTCAAAAGACGAAAAAGAAAAACAAGTGATAAACACAATGCGATATTCCAGACAAATAATTCTTCCAGAAATTGGGGTTTTAGGACAGCAAAAATTACGAGACGCTAGTGTTTTAGTAATTGGAGCTGGTGGTTTGGGTTGTCCGGTTCTGCAAAATTTGGCTGCAGCTGGAGTCGGTTTTATCGGAATTGTAGATGGAGATGTTGTTGAAGAGACTAATTTACATCGTCAGTTGTTGTATACTTTGAGAGATTGTGGAAAAAGCAAAGCCTTAACAGCTGCCGAAGCGGTAATGGAACTCAATCCTTATGTGAAAGTTCGTGTTTTTAATGAGTTTTTTAATACCCAAAATGCTTTTGAAATCGTAGGCGACTACCAAATGATTGTAGATTGTACAGATACAATTGGAGTTCGCTATCTGATTAATGATATTTCTATTGTCAAAAACATTCCGGTGGTGTATGCTTCGATTTATAAGTTTGAAGGACAGGTGTCGGTTTTTAACTATAAAAACGGTCCAAGTTACCGTTGTTTGTTTCCACAAGCGGAAAATTTAGGAGTCGCACCTAATTGTGTTGCTTCAGGCGTTTTAGGAGTTTTACCAAACACTTTAGGTTCATTTCAAGCCACAGAGGTACTTAAAATCATTCTCGAAATCGGAACAGTGTTGTCGGGAAAACTGCTGCTTTATGATGGCTTGCATTATCAAACACAGCTTGTCGGTTTCAATAGAAACCCTGCAGCAATAGCAATAGGTCTCGCCAATGGATTAGCGATTCAAAAGCAGAATTTGAATATTGTAGATGAGAATTTAACAGCAATAATTTTCATGGAAAAATGCCTTCAGGAAAATTGTTTGGTTATCGATATCAGGGAAGAATATGAAGAACCCAAATGGAAATCCCTAAATGTAGTGAATGTGCCAATTTCATTTTTAGAAGACTACTGCAAGCAACTGGATAAAAACAAAGAAATCGTGTTGTTTTGCCAAAGCGGACAACGCAGTCAATTGGCCTTAGCCTATTTGAAGAAAAAAGGGTTTACAAAACTTTCGCATCTTGAAAATGGAATTCAATCCATCAAAACACAATTAGAAAATAAATAATAATTCCTATATAATGTCAACAGTAAAACCTAAAAAAACATCCTTTATTCAAGGGGCAATACCAGCAGAATTCATTGGGAATTCGATAGCCAAGCACCAAAGTAAAACGACTATTGGAGCACACAATATCTTTTTGGGTCAAGTGCGTGCCGATGTGATTGAAGGGAAAACGGTTGCCGCTATTGAATATACAGCTTATGAGGAAATGGCAGAGCAAACGTTCCATGAAATTCGAGAAGCGGCTTTTGCTAAATATGAACTTTCGTGTTTGCACATATACCACAGCTTGGGAACCGTAAAAACGGGGGAGATCTGTCTGTTTGTTTTTGTATCGGCACCAAGGCGAAAAGTAGTTTATAAAGCTTTGGAATTTTTGGTGGAAGAAATAAAAGAAAAGACAGCCGTTTTTGGTAAAGAAATAATGGAAGACGAAACGTATACTTGGAAAGTAAATAAATAGGCTGATACACGAAGTTGCACTAAGAATCTCAGAGATACACTAAGAGAAATATAATTTCTGCGAAACTTTCGCGTATCCTTTGTGAGTCTTTGTGAAATTTTAAATAAAAAACATAAAATGGTAGACATCACCCATAAAATAATCACGCAACGCACGGCAACGGCACAGGCCATTGTAAAAGTAGGCTCGCCAGGAACTATGCAAGCAATTTTGAACAAAACCGTTCCAAAAGGCGATGTTTTGGAAGTTTCCAGAACCGCAGGACTTTTTGCGGTAAAAAACACATCGAGCTCAATTCCGGATTGCCATCCAATGCCTATTGAGTTTACAGGAATTGAATATGAGTTTTTAGACGATTCGGTATTGATAAAAGTAACCGTAAAAGCAATTTATAGAACCGGTGTTGAGGTCGAGGCCATGCATGGCGCTTCAATTGTAGCTTTGACGATGTATGATATGCTGAAACCAATTGACAAAAACGTAGAGATTTCGACTATAAAATTACTGCACAAAAAAGGAGGAAAATCCGATTACGGAAACAAGGAAGTTCGAGATTTAGCCGTAGCGGTTATGGTGTGCTCAGACAGTGTTTCTAGCGGAAAAAAAGAAGATCGAGCAGGAAAAGTAATCTCAGATAAAATCAAAAACTTAGGGTTAGCAATTTCTAATTATAGTATCATTCCTGATGAGGTTTTGGATATCCAAAACACGATAAATAAACTCTGTGCCCAAAAAACCGACCTGCTGATCATCACTGGCGGGACGGGATTGTCAAACAGAGACGTCACTCCCGAAGCGGTGATTCCTTTATTGGATCGTCGCATTCCAGGTATCGAGGAAGCCATTCGTTCTTACGGTCAGGACCGCACGCCTTATGCAATGTTGTCACGTAGTGTGGTAGGTTTTAAGGGGAATACACTAATTATGGCCTTGCCGGGTTCTACCGCAGGTGCTGGAGAATCGATGGATGCCGTTTTTCCTTCAGTTTTGCATTTATTCAAAATTTTAAACGGGTTCAACCATGGCAAATAATATTCAAATGCAGGACACCCACGGACGCATGCACAGTTATTTGCGCATTTCGATTACAGAGAATTGTAATTTGAGATGCACGTATTGTATGCCAGCCGAAGGAATTGCGCTGACACCAAAAGCGCATCTGATGACTACAGATGAAATTATTAGCATTGCTCAGACTTTTGTAAACTTGGGGGTAAACAAAATTAGATTGACTGGCGGTGAACCCTTGGTTCGTAAAGATGCCAAAGACATCATTCAACGACTTGGAAAACTAGGAGTGGAGCTTACCTTGACGACGAATGGGATCTTGGTGCATGATTTTATAGACACTTTTAAAGAAGCCGGCGTACATACACTTAATGTAAGTATTGATAGCCTTCAAGAGGATAAGTTTAATCAAATTACACGCAGAAACTATTTCGACAAATTTTGGGAGAATTTAGAATTGCTTGACGCCAATGGGTTTCAGCTAAAACTGAATGTGGTCGTGATAAAAGATTTCAATGACGACGAAATAATTGATTTTATCGAAATGACTAAAGATCGCAATATTCAAATTCGGTTTATCGAATTCATGCCTTTTGACGGAAATCAGTGGAAGAAAGACAAACTAGTGTCTTATGCCGAAATCCTTTCGCAAGTTAATGATAGATATTCTGTTGAAAATGTGGAACGTTTGACTGATAAACCGAACGACACCGCCAAAAACCATAAAATAACTTCCTACAAGGGAAGTTTCTCTGTTATTAGTTCGGTGACAAACCCTTTTTGTAGTACCTGCAATCGCATTCGTTTGACAGCTGATGGCAAACTAAAAAACTGTCTTTTCTCGAATTCCGAAACAGATTTATTGCACAACTTGCGCACAGGAAAATCGATTGAGCCACTTATTTTTCAAAATATAAAATTAAAAATGGCGATTCGAGGCGGTATGGATGATGATGATAAATTCCAAAATCCGGAACTGTTTTCTCAAAACAGGAGTATGATAATGATTGGGGGATAAAATTAAGAAAAGAATTCTACAACATAATGGGTGAAGTATTTCTCACAACTCCTTTATTACCAGTCGCTTATTATTTGTAGTAAAAATTTTATTCTTTTAAAGAAGCTAAAAGCTAAACCTAATAGCAATATTATTATTACTTTTAGGACATAATAGCTATAGCTCTTTTGGGGATTTGAATGTTTTTTGTTTGACTGACATATATCATGTTTTAATAATAAGGATCTATTTAATTTCACACCATTAAAAACAGGATAGATTTTTCCTATTTTAATTTATAATTAAGTTAAAAATAACATGAGTAGTTTAAGAGAATCCCACAAAATATTATTTCTAAACACATTAGCATTTACCGTTTCTTTTGCCTGTTGGACTTTAAATGGTGTTTTGGTCACTTTCCTTGTAGATAGAGGCATTTTTAATTGGAGCGTTGTAGAAGTAGGTTGGCTTTTGGGAATTCCCATATTATCTGGCGCCATCTTCCGACTGCCTATTGGGATTCTAACCGATAAATACGGAGGGAAAATTATATTCTCCTTCTTATTGTTTCTTTGTGCTATCCCTTTGTTTTTACTTCCTTTTGCAGACACTTTTTGGAGTTTTGCCGTGCTGAGTTTCCTTTTCGGACTTATAGGAACTAGTTTTTCAGTAGGTATTGGTTATACTTCGGTTTGGTACCCACAAAACTGGCAGGGAAGAGCTTTAGGAATATTTGGTATGGGAAATGCTGGTGCGGCAATCACTACTTTTATTGCTCCTACTTTATTGAATGATTTTTCTAAAAACGATCCTACTGATGGCTGGAAAATGCTACCGATAACTTACGGAGCGGTTTTGGTCGCTATTGGAGTTCTCTTTATAATATTTGCTAAAAACAAAAAACCACAAGGAGATACTAAAAACTTAAAAGCATTACTGACTCCATTAAAATCTGCCAGAGTATGGAGGTTTGGTGCCTATTACTTCTTGGTTTTTGGTTGTTTTGTGGCCTACTCTCAATGGTTGTTGCCAAACTTTATGAACGTTTACCATACTTCACTTGTTATGGGAGGAATGTTTGCAACCCTATTTAGTTTACCTGGTGGTGTAATTAGAGCTTTTGGAGGGTATTTGTCAGATAAATTTGGAGCCAGAAAAGTAATGTACTGGGTGTTGGGTTCTAGTATGGTAATTAGTTTCTTATTGATGTTTCCAAAAATGGAAATCTTTACCTCAGGACCTGGCGTAATGGCTAATAATAGCGGTGTTGTAACTTCAGTAACAGCTTCTGGATTAGTATTAAACAATAATGACTACAAGATTAAGCCAAAAGTAGATGTTGAACTAACTGATGCATCCATTTTACCGATTAAAACTTCATGGCAAGAAATTGTAGTCAAAGAAAATCAAGCCGTTAGCAAGAAAGAATTGTTAGCCAAAGGCGTAACTCAAATCAAATTTGCAGCTAATATGTGGGTGTATGTTATCCTGGTGGTACTGATAGGGATTTCATGGGGAATTGGTAAAGCGGCAGTCTACAAACACATTCCAGAATATTTCCCCAATGAAGTAGGAGTTGTGGGCGGAATGGTAGGATTGATAGGAGGATTAGGTGGTTTTTTTGGACCAATTATCTTTAGTTACCTCTTGAATTTCACCGGACTCTGGACAAGTTCATGGCTTTTCATATTTGCAATTTCCACAGCTTGTTTGATTTGGATGCACAAAACCATTATTAATGCCCTTAGAAAAACAACTCCAGGATTTACTAGGGATATTGAGTATATTAATCATTAAAAAATAGTCGAACAAGTCTTATTGTCGAAAGTCATAAAGTTGAAGGACAGAACCATTAAATAAAAATCAAAATAAATTAAACCAATCTAATATGAAAACTTGGCTAGACAAATGGGAACCGGAAGATGAAAAATTCTGGAATGAAACGGGAAGCAAAATAGCTTGGAAAACCCTTACCATTACAACACTTACATTAATTTTATCTTTTGCCTCATGGTTTATCATGAGTGTAATTGTTGTAAAGTTACCAGGACTTGGTTTTTCATATACTAAAAACCAACTTTTTTGGTTAGCAGCGGTTCCTGGATTAGCGGCAGGTATTTTAAGAATTATTCATACTTTTATTTTGCCAATATTTGGAACTAGGCATGTAGTGACCTTTGCTACATTAATTAAATTGCTTCCCGTAATTGGAATTGGAATTGCAGTAATGAATCCAGCAACTCCTTTTTGGTTGTTTATGATTTTAGCCTTTGCAACTGGTTTTGGTGGTGGAGATTTTTCATCTTATATGCCGAGCACAAGTTTGTTTTTTCCAAAAAGATTGAAAGGAACGGCCTTGGGGATTCAGGCTGGTATTGGAAACTTTGGTGTTTCCTTGGCACAGTTTGTTACTCCTGTAGTTCTTAGTGTGGCTCTTTATGGCCCTCCATCTACTTTTACCAAAATAGAAGTAAAAGAAGCAAAACAAATTTTTGCCAATACAAGCCTAGAAAAACAAGCCGAACTATTTTCTACAATAGATCCGAAAAAACAAAAGGCTATTTTGTCTAATGTAGATTCAAAAGTGATGGACTCTGTTTGTAAAGCAATCAACTCCAAAGACAACTCCCAAGTTTTTGTATCATTACCTTTGAAAGTAAAAGCAAAAATAATTGACAATGCTAATCCAAAATTGGCTCAGATTTTTTTAAATAAGTTGCATCCAGGTAATCATGCGGTAATTAATAAGGATATTTATATTCAATCTGCCACTTTTTGGTATGTTCCTTTTTTAATTATCATGGCTATTTTGAGTTGGTTTTATTTGAGAAGTATTCCAATGAAAGCTTCTATCAAAGAGCAGATGGATATTTTTAGCAACAAACATACTTGGTATTGTACGATAACTTATGTAATGACTTTTGGAACTTTTGCGGGCTTATCTGCAGCCTTTCCGTTGATGATTAAATTTTTATATGGAGAATTTCCAAATGCACCAGATCCTCTGAAATATGCTTTTTACGGGCCTTTAATTGGTTCGGCCAGCAGAATTGTTTTTGGGTTTGTTGCTGACAAAGTGGGAGGAGCAATATTGACAACGATCACAGGATTGGGGATTTTAGGAGGTGCTGTAATTTTAGTAAGTCAAGGGTTAGTAGTCCCAACAAGTATGGAGCAATTTCCACTTTTTGTAGGAGTAATTTTAGTAATGTTCTTCTTCACAGGAATTGGTAATGCGGGCACTTTTAGACAATATCCTATTATCTTTTCTGAGAATCAACGTCAGGCAGCTGGAGTAATAGGATGGACTGCAGCAATTGCGGCATTCGGACCATTTATTTTTGCCTCTTTAATAGGAAGTAATATTGCTACTAATGGTGGTGCAAATCAATTTTTTATTGGATTGATTCTTTTTACTATATTAGCAACAACGATAAATTGGTGGTTTTATAACCGTAAAGGTTGCGAAAAACCAAGTTAGTTTTTGAATTCATATTCGTTTTAAAAAAAAAGAAATTATTTTATATACCCACAAGGTTTTCGGGTCTTGTAGGTTTCTTAACAAAACGACTTAGATACAATTTATTAAAAATCAAGAAATGAAAAATAAAACTTTTAATACCAAGGCCTTACTAATAGCTACTGGAATGTCAATATTCTGTATTGTGCTGGTGTTTTTTGGTTCCAGGAATTTACAGAATTTTGATGCCGCTTTAGTAACCTATTTATTTGGGACGGTTTTCGCTTTTTTTGGGATTGTGTACCGCTATTCAGTTTGGTTACAAAGACCACCCACATGGATTTATTTTAAGAGAGGGATTACCTATTTAGTTACGGGGAAAGTGTTTTCGCATCTTTGGTTTGCTTCCAAAGAAACCATTGAAAACATCGCTTTCCAGAAATTTATTTACCCAAGAGGAAAGTACCGATGGGTTGCGCATTTTATGATAGCTGTAGGGTGTACGTCGGCATTTTTAATTACAATTCCTTTGACTTTCGGATGGATTCATTTTACCATGGCTCCAAATAACATATCGTTGTATGAAGCTCATTTTTTTGGTTTTAAAGTGATGGAGTTTCAACTTGGTTCTATAATGGCTTTTTTGACCTTTCATGCGTTAAACTGGTCTTCTTATTTAGTGATTTTGGGTTCGTTGTATTATTTAAGAAGACGTTTGACTAATCCGGGGTTAATTGCTACGCAGTCATTTGAAGGAGATTTATTGCCTCTTATTTTATTGATTGCCATATCAGTAACAGGATTAGGATTAACCTATTCGTATCAGTTTATGAAAGGTTTTGCTTTTGATTTCTTGGCCGTAATTCATGCCGTGACTGTTATTATGTTTTTGATTTGGATTCCTTTTGGGAAATTCTTTCATATTATTCAACGTCCAGCACAGATTGGCGCTCATATTTACAAGAAACAAGGGATGAAGCAAGGAATGGCGGTTTGCAAGCATACAGGAGAAGAGTATGCTACAAATTTACACATCAATGACCTTAAAACGGTAACGAAAGAACTTGGTTTTGATTTCAGTATGGAAGATGGTGGTTCCCATTTGGATTTAAGTCCTGAAGGAAAAAGATCCCGTTTAGCACAAGCCCATTTGAAAGCAAGAGAAGCAGGCGGTAATTTATTTGGATAATTTATAAACAATCAATGTTTAGTCTTTAGTGTTCCATCGCAATTTACAATTGGGGTATAAAAATAACACAAAGAAAAATCAAGAATAAAAAATATATAAACATGGCAAAATTACCTGTTTCAGCAGAAAAAATAATAGAAGATTTTGGTCCGCATCTAAATTATAGTCCAAAAGAAGGCTATGACGGAAGGGACGAACCGGATGAAGTGGTGAAAACACATTGTTGCTTTTGTGGTATGCAATGCGGAATTCAATTGTTAGTTAAAAGCAATAAAGTAGTTGGTTTTGAACCGTGGATGGAATTTCCTTTTAATGAAGGTCGTCTTTGTCCAAAAGGAGTACAACGCTACCTGCAAAACAATCATCCTGACCGTTTGTTAGGCCCTATAAAAAGGGTAGAAGGAAAAGGTTTTGAACCTATTTCGTGGGATGAAGCGATGGATAAAACGGTTTCGGAAATTAAACGCATTCAGGAACAATATGGCAAAGATGCTTTTTCGATACTTTCGGGTGTTTCATTAACCAATGAAAAAAGTTACCTCATGGGTAAATTTGCTCGTGTGGCTGTAAAAACAAAGAACCTAGATTATAACGGCCGTTTGTGTATGGTGAGCGCCGGTGCGGGGAACAAAAAAGCATTTGGATTAGACCGCGCTTCAAATACTTATTCAGATTTAGAATATGCCGAAGTGATTATTGTGGCTGGTGCCAATATTAGTGAAACTTTTCCAACATTGACACACTGGATTTGGAAAGCGAGAGATCGCGGAGCCAAACTGATTGTAATCGATCCAAGAATGATTCCGCTTGCCAGAACTGCCGATGTGCATTTAGACGTAAAACCAGGTACTGATTCAGCGCTTTACGGAGCCATGCTGAAATACCTTGTGGATCATGACATGCTGGATCATGATTTTATAGATAATTATACTTCTGGATTTGACGTTACCTTAGACTCGGTTAAGGATTATACCTTAGAATGGGCAGAAGAAGTTACTGGAATCAAGAAAGAAAAAATAAAAGAGGCCGCTGAGTTATGGGGTAAAGCCAAAACCAGTTTCTTGCTTCATGCCCGCGGAATTGAACACCATTCTAAAGGAGTAGATAACGTTTTAGGTTGTATTAATTTGGTTCTGGCAACAGGACGAATAGGAAAACCGTATTGTGGATATGGGACTATTACTGGTCAAGGAAATGGTCAGGGAGGAAGAGAACACGGTCATAAATGCGATCAATTACCCGGAAATCGAGATATCGAAAATCCAGAGCACCGTAAGTATATTGCGGATGTTTGGGGAATTGATGAAAAGGATATGCCTGGAAAAGGGCTTTCGGCTTATGAAATTATCGAAGCCATTCACCGTGGTGAGATCAAAGGATTGTTGTCTATTTGTTTCAATCCGTTAGTGTCGTTGCCTAATAGTAACTATGTTAGAGAAGCCTTAGAGAAATTGGAATTTTATGTTTGTATCGATTTTTTCCTAAACGAAACTGCGCGCCATGCCGATATTGTTCTTGCGGGTTCTTTGCAAGAAGAGGAAGAAGGAACAACCACCTCAGCTGAGGGAAGAGTAATCAGAATTCGTCAGGCGGTAACACCTCCCGGAGATGCAAGAACGGATACTTCTATCATATTAGAAATAGCAAAACGCTTGGGTGAAGAAGATAAATTCACCTATGATACCAACGAAGCGATTTTTAACGAATTACGTGTTGCTTCAAAAGGAGGAACAGCTGATTATAATGGTATCACCTACAAAAGAATCGAAGAGAATATGGGAGTTTTTTGGCCATGTCCAACAGAAGACCATCCTGGTACTCCTCGTTTATGGGAAGATAAAAAATTCAAAACACCTGATGGGAAAGCGCATTTTAATCCGGCACCATACAAACTTCCAGGAGAAGTAACCGATGCAGATTATCCTATAATTTTAACCACAGGCCGTGTTGTTTCTCAATATCTAAGCGGAACACAAACGCGTAGAATTGGAAAGTTAGTAGATCAATTTCCCGAGCCATTATTAGAAATTCATCCTAATTTAGCCAAACAATACGGTATTCAACAAAGAGAATTAATCAAGGTTTCTACTCGGAGAGGAGAAGGAATTTTTCCTGCGAATATTGTGGAAACCATTAGAGAAGATACTGTTTTTATTCCGTATCACTGGTCTGGAAAAAAATCAGCAAACCTCTTAACACCAGGAACATTAGACCCAATTTCAAAAATACCGGAATTTAAGGTTTGTGCCTGTCACTTAGAACCGCTCAAAGAAATTGCGCCACCATCCAAAGAATCTAATGCTTATGCCAGTGTTTAATCTATAAAAAAACTAAAATATGAACTATACCAGTTTCAATACAAATGAAGAGTTTTTTGTAGATATGCAACGTTGCATTGGTTGTAAAGCTTGCGAGATGGCTTGCGCCGAATGTGAAACAAACGGGCAGGACTCTATGATTCATGTCAATTATGTTGATCGTGCTTCAACCGTTCAAACGACAGTCCAGGTGTGTATGCATTGTGACGATCCTGTTTGCGCTAGTGTATGCCCCGCTGATGCGATATCAAAAGACGAATTCGGAATTGTGCATACAGCCAATACCGAAAGGTGTATCGGTTGTTCGAATTGCGTGATTGCTTGTCCCTTTGGTGTGCCAAAAAAAATAGAAGAGTACGATTTGATGATGAAGTGTACTATGTGTTATGACAGAACAAGCGTTGGAAAAAAACCAATGTGCGCCACCGTTTGCCCTAGTGGAGCGTTGTTCTACGGTACCAAAGCAGAAATCGAAGAAATGCGCCCAAACAGTACTCCTGTAAATACCTTTGTTTTTGGAAAAGAGATTGTAAATACCAAAGTGAATATCATGATGCCTAAAGGCAGTACTGAGTTGATAATATATTAGTCGTGAAAAGTGAATTGTGAAAAAGTAGTAGTACAACTGTAAGCATGGAACTTTAAACTTTAAACTTTAAAAAATGTCAAAAGAAGATAATTTAAATAAAAACTGGAAAAAAGATTTTCCAATTTTAAAACAAGAAGCCACACAAGTAAGTCGTCGTGATTTTGCGAAATTCCTGACACTAGTTTCTGGAGGGTTAATGGTTGGAAGTGGTTTGGTCGCTGCCAAAGCGTATTTGTTGCCAAAGGAAGAGGTGGCTGGTGAACATTTTGTTTGCAAGCTAGACGAAGTTCCGGTAGGTGGAACTCGCGGTTTTGTTATTGAAGGGAGTACCGTTCCTTATATATTAATTCATCTTGAAAATGGAGAATACAAGGCTTATGAGCAAAAATGTACTCATCTTTCCTGTTCCGTTTTTTACAAGCCGGGAACCGGAATTATTCATTGTCCCTGTCACGAAGGTTCGTTTGATGCTATGACGGGAGATGTAATTGCAGGTCCACCGCCAAGAGCTTTACCTAAACTAGAAGTGTTCTTCAAAGACAACGATATTTACGTGAAAGCATCCGAAGAAAAAGTACTGAGTTAAGAATCAGAAATAATTAAATTCAATTGTTATGAGTAATTTTAGAACAAGCCAGAACAAAGCGAATCCTAACAAGCTAAACAACATCCTTTCGACGCTGATATTCATTTTAATATTAAATGTGACTATCCAAATCTGGTTGTTATATGCTTCGTTGAACAATGCTTTAGATAATAATAAAGAAATTCTCATTCCCGCATTTATAGCTTCTCTAATATTGTTCTTGATAGGTTTTAGCTGGCTTTATTATTTGCCGAAAGGAAATTATAGAAAATAGTAACATAGAAGCAACTTTGAATTGCACTGCCCTCAAAAAAGTATAAGACTGATGGAGGCAGTTCAAAAGAGCATCCTTTTATTGAGGTCTATAACTTCAGATTATAAATTTATCATATATAAATTGTAATTTCTTTTTCTCTTCTATAAATATCAGAATAAGTCTAACTTCTTTAATCATAATTTACAGTATCCTGTATGTGGGTATAGGAATCCTTCAGAATGCAGAAATATGATCAAACAGTGACTAGGTTTTAGTAATAATTGAGAAATTTTCATTTTTGTATTTATAACTTCTTTAATCTTGTTCTTTCTATCATCAAAATTATATGTTTTTATTGAGAGTCAGCAAAATACGGAAAAAAAGTTATGTTTTTAGGCTGTAAAGTATAACGAAATGGTGTTATAGTTGGCTTGTACCAATTTAGCCATTAGATGCCTTCAACACGGCATTCAATAGCTAAATTGGTATAAATATCGATTTCCGAATTCGGTTCTCTAAATTTTTAGTTTTGTGCCCTTTTCCACTTGTATCTTCGACTAATAAAATTTCGCCAGTATTAAATGTTCGTTTGACTCCAAGAGAAGTTTCAATTTCGACACCACCATCCAGTAAAATGATGTATTGTCGCTGCGGCGCTTTGTGAAAATCATAGTTATAGGAAGGGTCAACTTCGCGAAATATTATTCCCCTTACCAGTTGCTCCTCTGAAAGAAAACCAATATCCCCATAATTTTTTAAGGGGATATTTATGTCTTCAAAATGACTTTCTCCGTTGCTATCGCTATAAACTCGTGTTATGACAATCATTATTAGGTTTTAAAAATAAGTTTATTGGCCCATTCTATTTCATCCATTGAAATGGTATGTCCCATGTTGTTGTATATTTTCTCAGTAACATCAGCTCCCATACTTTTTAGAATATTGGTGGTAGCATAAACACGTTCTACGGGAACATGAAAGTCGGGATTACTGGTTCCGATGAAAACGGGAGTATTTTGAAAATCACCTTTATAATTTTCATTATAAATTGTATCGCCTATTAAACCACCGGTAAAAATAACGACTCCACCATATTTTGTAGCATTACGAGCAACATATTCGGCAGTTAAACACGCACCTTGGGAAAAACCCAAAAAGTAAATATTTTCTTTAGCTATACCTTCTTTTTCAATTTGAACAACGGTTTGATGTACTAATTCTAATGCAGATGACAGCCAAGGTTCATTGTCTTGAGGTACAGCCAAAAAAGAGTGTGGATACCAAGTATTATTGGTTGCTTCTGGCGCATAAAAGGCAAAATCAGCGGTATTTAAATTGGAAGATAGACCCAAAATATCATTTGCATTACTTCCTCGTCCATGAATTAGAATTAACGCTTTTTCAGCCTTTTCTTTACCCGATTTTATGATTTTAATTTCATGCATAACTTTATAAATATTTAGATTTATCAATAGTAATTTCAGGAAGTTTTGTTAGCAGCTGTGCTCTTTGCTCTTCAAACCACGCTGGAAGTTGTAATTCTTCTCCTAGATGGTCAACCTCTTCATCAACAGTAAATCCTGGTAGCTCAGTAGCTACTTCAAACAACACCCCTCCTGGTTCTTTGAAATAGATGGAGGTAAAATAATTTCGATTTAGAATTTCGGTTGGGTTTAAATTTCGCTCCACAATCTTTTGTCGGATGGCTTCTTGCGATGCTTTATCAGGAGTTTTAAATGCTAAATGATGCACCATTCCGCTACCTGCCAAACCTTTTAAGCTATCAGGTGCACAAACAATATCGACATAATTCCCTGATTGATTTGAAGCAGCAAACCTAAAACGATTGCCTTTTTCGGCAATAAGAGTATGATCTAATTGCTGAGTAAGAACGCCTGCGGTGAGTTCGTAGCCTTCTTGCCAGATTTCGACATTATGAAAACCTCTAATCGCGTTAGATTCATTAATCGAACCGCTATAATATCCCGTTCTGGTATCATTATCATTAAAAACAAGTTCGAGTCCCAAACCATCTTGGTCTTCAAAATAAATCACAATTTCGTTTTCAAATCGTTCTTGCGGTTCTTTATACGCAACACCAAATTTCTTTAACCTTTCGGTCCAAAAACCAATGGAATTCATCGGTACAGAAAAGGCCGTTGTATTTAACATCCCCTTGCCGTGACGTCCCATTTTTAAACCTTGGTATGGAAAAAAGGTAAGTACGCTTCCTGGATTTCCTAGTTCGTCACCGTAATACAAATGATATATCTCGGGCGCGTCAAAGTTGACCGTTTTTTTTACTAAACGAAGCCCTAATACGCCAGCGTAAAATTCCAAATTTTTTTGTGCTCCACCAGCAATTGCTGTAACGTGATGTATTCCTGTGATTAATTTACTCATACTTTAGTCTTTTTGCCAAATAGTTTCAAAACGATCTGGATTCTTTTTAAATTGTGCATGAACGTAAGGGCAAAGTGCTTCTACTTTTAGTTTATTTTCAATAGCATATTTTTCTAAAGCATCCAGCAATAATTTGGCATAACCTTTTCCAGAAAATTTTTCTTCGACCTCCGTATGATAAACGGTTAACGTACTGCCATCAACACTGATAACCATTTCACCCGCACGAATATCATCTTCGTATAGAATTATGAAACCTTTATTATTTGAGCCTAGTTTTATTTTTATTTCGTTCATTTTAAATTAATTTAGGTAGTGTATTTTCAATTAGTTCTCTTGAATTCTCGTATTGTTTAGGCAATTTTAAATTGGTTCCTAATTCAGCCAAAGGTTCGTCAACAGTGAAGCCAGGATTATCAGTTGCAAGTTCAAATAATACACCTCCCGGTTCTCTAAAATATAAGGAGAAAAAGTAATCTCGGTTAATTTTTGGAGTAATTCCTAAATTTTCGGTTAAAATTTTCTCTCTAAAATTCATTAGGACTTCTTCATTAGGCACTCTAAAAGCCACATGATGATTTGTTCCTGCTGCGTTGTAGCCTGGTTTTCCGTTTGGTTCTTCTAATAAGTCTACGATAGAAGCGTTCTCTACAGCATTGGTGGCAAAACGGAAACGATTGTTTTCTTGCGAAATTAATTCGTAACCAAAAATGTCAGTTAAGATTTTAGCTGTTTTATCAATGCTTTTTAAGGTCAATGTAATATTATGGAAACCCTTTGTAGCTGTATCTTGTTTGATTTCATTAGTTTCCCAAACGATGCGATTGTCTTTTTGTTTGGGTACAATCAAGCTAAGATTGAGACCGTCAGGGTCCTGAAAAGGTAAAAAATGCTCTCCAAATCGTTCTGATTTTTCACCAATAGTAATATTGTTTTCTTTGAATCGGTTTGCCCAAAAATCCAAGCTGCCTTCTGGTACTGAGTACCCAATTTCAGTCGCTTGTCCGGTACCTGTATATCCCTTACCGATGCCTTCCCAAGGGAAAAAAGTTAAGATAGTTCCCGGAGCACCATTTTCATTTCCATAGTAAAAATGATAGGTGTTTGGGTCATCAAAATTGACCGTTTTTTTGACCATTCTCAAGCCAAGGACTTTGGTATAGAAATCATGATTTATTTTGGCATTGTTGGCAATTGCAGTGATATGATGCAAGCCTAATATTTTATTTTCCATAAAGTTTAAATTAAATAATTGCTAACTGTGTTGAATTCTATGTTCTTTAATTTTTGAATAGAGTGTACTAGTTTAGACTTTTAGTAATTCTGTATGATTTCCCACACCAATTCACTTTTTTTGAGGAAGATAAATTTACTCAAAAAATTATAAAGTTATGTTATTAAAGTGCCAACGTTTCTATTTTTAAGGTAACAAATTACCATTGCTACTCCTGGAACAACGACGCTTACTAATCCAATATTTTTTCCTGATAAAGCTCCTAAACAACATCCAATAAGGAAACCAATAATAGTTGTCAGTTGTTTTTTTAAGTTTAAAAGTGTCGCTGAATCCTTGAATTTATTAAGAATTAGCGTTTGAATATCTAATGATGCCTGTGTCACATTACCTGTCATCATTGTTGTAGGTCCAAAAGTTTCTTTGCTAAAGCGTTTACCAAAAGTATTTTGCAAACCCATTGCAAATACGATCAACATGGCGACAAAGTAAACGGACCCTGAAGTGAAAATTTCTAAAGTATTCAAGATATAAGCTATAAGTCCGCTAGAGATAAGTATTATACCTTCCCAAAGCAATAATTTGTATTTGTATTTACTTTTTGATGCCATCCAGCCGCCAATCATTACTGCTGCTATGAAAACAGGAAAAGAAAATAATTTTATCCAAGCGTTTAAATCAGATCCTTTGACAATTTGATATGCAAAAACAATAAAGTTACCCGTTACATGTGCCGAGAATATGGTGTCTGCCGCTACAAAAGTTAGTGTATCACAAAATCCTGCTATCATTGTTAGCATAAAAGTGAGGTACCAAATGTTGTTTGAATTTTCCATAGTTTCATTGTTTTTTTTATTCTATGTCTATTGCATTTTTAGAATAATAAAACGATTTTTAAATGTAGTAGCTGAATAGAAATAATTTTTCCATCGTAAAAATTGTAATTGTCTAATTCCATATTTCTGACGATTTTCTTCACCATTAAAATATTTTGCATCATTGTCTCTTTCGAAAGAAAAATGATTCTTATTGTATTTAAAATTTATACTGCATAGTAAACGCAGTGAAGTAAATATCTTTTCCAGTGCTGACTTCTTTAATGTATTTTCCGGTATTAAACCAATTTCCTTCTAATGTTAAGTTCAAAAATGGGTTTACTTGAAATTCAAAATTGAGGCCTAATTGTGTACCAATGTTTCTTTGGTCTGAAGTTGATACATCAAAAATGGGCTTTACATTAGCACCATAAATACCATCATATTTAGAATATCTCCAAAACATATCGTAATCTAATCCGAGAACAATTCTATCGGTGATTTCGTATTCTAAATAGGGGTGGGCATCAATTAAATTTTCGGGACCAATAAGCGCAGCAAGGCCAAAGTAAGCTCCTCTTGGAAACAAAGGATTAAAGGTGTTTAGTCTGTTATCCTCTTTTTTTAAATCACCACTAATTACTTCGGTTTTAAATCCAAACTTCGTTTTATTTGTCGCAAAACTAGTATTACTGGATAGGGTATAGGCCGAAATTTGTTGACCATTGATTTTTCCAAATTGATATACGGCTTCAAAATCATAGGACCACTTTGAGCTGGTGTTCCAGATTCTAGTTCCTATGGTGCTTCTATTTTCGATTCCAATACCGTTACTAAAAACCGCTTTTTTATTGTAGGTTCCTAAATAATATAGGTCAATATTTTGGACATAATTGATTTTTTTGAACTGATTATACGTACCAAAAAGTTTGTGATTTGATGTGATTTTGTCATTAAATACATCCGGTACATTATTCACTTCATGTAGGTAGAAAGCAGATAATGTAGATGTATTGCTGTTGAACATTAATTTAGCACCATCAAATGCCCGTCTACTATTAGGGCCTTCTCGTACTGAAACCAATCGTTGTGAACCAAAAAGCACCTCCTGACGTCCCAATCTAAGCGTTAGTTTCTCAACTGAATTTATAAAGTAATAATCTAAGAATAATTGATGAATATCAAGTTCGTTTTTTTCGACAGCATTAGGGGTAATGCGGCTTATTGCGGTGCTACTTTGTAATTGTGTAAATAATCGCAGCTTATTTTTAAATTTTAAGTCGGTATGTAATAAAGCTCTATTGAGTAAAAAACCGTTGTTATCCTCTGGTGCGTCTCCCCAATTTTCATTTTTAAAAAATTGATATTGATTTCTTAATTCACCACCTATAGAAAGACTAAAGTTATGATTTTTATCCAAAGAAGTATTTTTCATTTTCGAATAAAAAGTGGCATTTGAGTCTAATGAAAGTGTACTGTAATCCTCATCATAACGTAGTGATTTGAAATTAACAGTGCTTTGAGCAATACTTAATTCGGTTATTAAAACGGCGAGAAAAAACACTAATTTTTTCATTAGAAATCATTTTTAAAAGAAGCTATACTATTTAGATTGAAACATTTTATCGATAGAATATTTACCGGGACCTAAGCAAAATATTAGTAGGAACGACAAACTATACATAAAAGGAATATCTCTCATTAGTAAGCTATCATTTCCATGAACTATAAAGTACCCAGTTAAGGTTACCGCTAGAATAGGTAATGTTGCCCATCTGGTGCACCAACCAATGATTATAAAAAAAGGGAATAAAAGGTTTGCAGCAAGAGCCATTATTTGATTTATATCTTCAGGCAGATGAAAAGGATTAGGTACAACTTCAGCATTTGTTGTACCTATTCCTATTTTTTTCATGCCATGAACAATCATTATTTCTAAAGAAAGTAGAACTCTGAACAATAACATTGTACTGTCGAGCGAGATGGTCTTTAGGTTCCAATGTTTTAAACTATCAATACTATTTTTCATATATGTATCAACTTTTTATTTATTGATGTTCGCTTGCGCAAACATCTTGTTAATGGCTTATTTATATTATTTTTTTTGATAACCTCCGTAAAAATTTACAGGACTCCATTCCGGTATGGCTTTAGGTAAAGGCTTTGCTAAGCCTTGAAACACTTCATCAGCATATACTATTTTACCATCAACGACAGTTAAGTTAGCAGTAATGTCTTGTATTTTACGATCAGCAACACTGAAATAATCATCAGATAAGACAATGAAATCAGCGAGGTAATTTTCTTTAATCATTCCTCTGTCAGCATCTAAACGAACTAATTTAGCACTTCCTTGAGTAAATAACTTTAAGGCTGTTGTTCTGTCTAAGACGTTTTTGTCAGCTTGATGTTTTGTCTCTCCTATTGATTTTCCTGTTGTAAGCCAGTATAAACCTATCCAAGGATTGAAAGAACTTACACGGGTTCCATCAGATCCCATTCCAACTGTGATTCCTAAATCAAGCATTTTTTTAACTGGAGGTGTATTTTCAGCCGCTTTTTTCCCATATCTTTTTATGAAACTTTCCGCTTGATACGCCATTCTGTGTTGAATTGCAATACTACCTCCCAATGCTTTTATTCGTACTAGGTTTTCTTCAGAAATGGTCTCCGCATGATCAAAAAACCATAATAAACCATTTAAAGGAGTTTCGCCATTTACTTCCTCAATTACATTTAAGAAGCGCGTGATACTTTCATTGTAAGTCGCATGTAAGCGAAATGGCCAACGATTTTTCACAAGTGTACCAATTACCGCTTTCAATTGTCCTTCCATTTCTGGTGACAAATCAGGTCTTGGTTTATCAAAGTTTTCAAAATCACCTGCACTAGCCACAAGATTTTCTCCTCCACCTTGTACATAGTACTCTAATTTATCTAATTTTTTGTGATCATCATGTTCTCCTATTTCGACTTCACTAATCCACTTTGTATAATCAATTAGTTCACTTCCTGGTTTTTGAGCAAAAAGATAAAATGGCAAACGGATAGTAAGTTTATCCTCTTTAGCAAGTAAATCAGTGATGCCGTAATCATCAGGATAATTTTGAAATCCTCCACCTGCATCCATAATTGAAGTAACTCCTAAACGATTCATTTCGGACATGAATAACTGAGTAGAGTTTGTTTTTTGCTCGTCAGTCAATTCAGGTAGTTTTGCTAAAGTAGCATATAGAAGATAGGCATTTGGTTCTGCTACTAAAAGACCAGTAGGATTACCCATTTCGTCTTTTTGTACTAAACCACCTTTAGGACTTGGAGTTTCGGCATTGATGTTTAATGCAGTTAAACCAGCTTTATTGAGATAAGCATGACCATATAAATGTAAAATAAATGTAGGTACATTTCCTGTAGCTTCATTTATTTCGGCTAATGTAGGTAGTCTTTTTTCTTCAAACTGATAGGCATTCCATCCGCCTACAACTCGTACCCATTGTCCCTCTGGAGTTCTTTGTGCTTGTTCTTTAAGCATTGTCAGAGCTCTTTTAAGAGAGCGTACGCCATCCCATCTTAATTCAGTGTTGTAAAAACGACCTCCTCTAATGATGTGCATGTGACTGTCAAATATTCCAGGAACGATTGTTTTCCCTTTGGCATCTACAAGCTTTGTGTTTTTGGTTTTTAACTTTAAAATGGAACTCGATTTACCAACTTTAATAATTTTTCCGTTTTGAACAGCAATTGCTTCTGCTATAGTATTGGCATTATCAAGGGTATGAACTTTAGCATTAAAAACGATTAAAGTAGGGCTTTGCTTGGATTGCGCAATTGTAGAAAGGCCGAAAAGAACTAAGACTGTAAAAATAATATTTTTTAATATTTTCATAATTATAGTTTTAAAAAGCGGGCTGTTACGCCCGCTTTTAGTTTAAATTAATGTTTTACCATTTCTCTAGCGTATTGGATACCAACACCGTAAGCTCCACCATATTTAACAGCTAAATCAGTAACTGCTTGATATGTTTCTCCACGAGCCCAATCTCTTTGTAATTCAAGTAAATATTGTAAAGAAGTAATAGGTTTTGCTCCAGCTTGAACCATTCTTGTTACAGCTTGGTCATGAGCTTCTTTAGAAACATCACCAGAAGCATCAGTTACTACATAAACCTCATATCCATCAGTTAAGGCTGATAATGCTGGCCCTACAATACATACACTAGTCCATAAACCAGCAAAAACTAATTTCTTTTTGTTTTTTCCAGTGATTGCTTTGTGCGCATTAACATCTTCCCAAGTATTCATTGTTGTTCTGTCAATATATTGAGCTGTGTTAGGAAAAGCCTCAAGAATTTCTGGAAATACAGGTCCGCTAAATGATTTTTCAGCAACTGTAGTAACAACAGTTGGTACTTTAAAAATTTTGGAAGTACCTGCAATTAAACCTACATTGTTTCTTAATTCAATTGCATCTATACTTTTAGTTGCAAAAGCCATTTGACCTTCGTGATCAATTAATACAAGAGTATGGTTTGTTGGATTTAATAAATTTGGACTTGGTTTTTGTGCAAAACCTGTCAAGGCTGTAAAACCTACTACTAACGATAAGACTACTTTTTTCATTTTGATAAAATTTAAGGATTATAAATTATTGTTTAATAAATTGAATTTCAGAAACTAATTTAATTTCTTCTCCAACTAGTACTCCTCCTGCTTCAAGAGTTGAGTTCCAAGTCAAACCAAATTCTTTTCTGTTTATTTTTCCATTTAAAGAAAGACCTATTTTTGTATTTCCCCATGGATCAGTCATTAATCCGCTATATTCTACATCTAACACGATACTTTTAGTAACATCTTTAATTGTTAAATCTCCAGATATTTTATATTCACCTTCATTAATTTTCTTAACATCTGTAGATACAAAAGAAAGCTTAGGGAAGTTATCTACATCAAAGAAATCTGCACTTTTCAAGTGGCTGTCTCTATCAGCATTATTAGTATCAACTGAAGTTGTATCTGCTGAAAAGTTGATTTTTGAAGTTTCAAAGTTGTTATCTTCATTTTGGATAGTTGCTTCAAACGAATTGAATTTTCCTGATACGTTTGTAAACATCATGTGTTTTACTTTAAAGCCAATTTCTGAGTGTGTAGGGTCAATAGCCCAATGTGAATTTTCCATTTTTTTTGTGATTTTAAGTTATTGTTGTTTAATTATTAATATTAGCATTATAAAGACATCGGTACTTCCATCAATAGGATTTCAGTATCTTCAGTATTTGCAGTGATGGTAAATTGATTAGTGTCCCATATTCCAAAACCATCTCTCGTTTCAAGTTTTTGATCTTCAATGGTTGCCTCTCCTTTTAATACAAAGACATATACACCGTTGCCTGATTTTTTAATCTTATAATCTGTTGTTATTCCTTTATCAAAATCTCCTAAATGAAACCAAGCATCTTGTTGGATCCAAACACCTTCATCATCTGGATTTGGTGAGATAATTTGTTGGAACTTGTTTTTTCTTTCGTTTTTATCTAAAGTAATTTGGTCATATCTAGGGGTCACATTCTTTTTATTAGGATACACCCATATTTGAAGAAATTTTACCAATTTATCTTTATTCTTATTGTATTCACTGTGAAAAACTCCTGTTCCGGCACTCATGATCTGAATGTCACCATTTTTAATTACAGTTGTATTTCCCATACTGTCATTGTGTTCTAAATCACCTTCTAATGGAATACTTATAATTTCCATATTGTCATGTGGATGAGTTCCAAAACCCATTCCTGGATCAACCTTATCGTCATTTAGCACTCTTAAAACTCCAAAATGCATTCTTTCAGGATTGTTGTAATTGGCAAAACTAAAAGTGTGACGACTCTCTAACCAACCGTGACTTGCTACACCTCTTGTATTTGCTTTGTGTAAAACTGTGTTTTCCATAATTTTGGATTCTGTATTAGGGAGATGATTGTATCCAAAGGCTTCTAATTCTTGAATTTCATCGATCTTATTTTTCATAATATTTCCAACTGCTGCTGTCGCTACAAACATTCCAGTTCCCAATAAACCTTTCTTTAAAAAATCTTTTCTGTCCATAATTTTCTTATTGTTTTTTGATGAAGCAAAGTTCTACTACTTTTAAAATGTGTGCATTGAACTAGTTCAAGAAATTTTTTATGTTATTATTTTAGATAATTTGTTTTTGATGAAGCAAAGTTCTGCTACTTTTAGAAGGTGTGCATTGAACCAGTTCAAGAAAAATTTTATGTCATTATTTTTATTGCTTTATTTTTGATGAGACAAAGTTCTTCAACTTTAAAAAAGTGTGCATTGAACCAGTTCAAGAAAAATTTTATGCTATTATTTTAAAGGTTTATTTTTTGATGAGACAAAGTTCTCCAACTTTAATAAAGTGTGCATTGAACCAGTTCAAGTACGGCATTGTATAAAAATTTTTTTAATCGATTTAAAATTTAGTATATAAATTTGAAAATTCAATTTATTCCTTAGATTGTTTCAGTTCAAGAAAAATAAAAAAACAATAAAAAACGATGTGGGTTATGATGCTGTGCAGTACAAGTATCCTGATTGAAAATAGGATTTAACTTCATTGCAAAAAAAAAGCTTCCTAAAAACAAGTAAATGTCAGTAGGAAACTAATTAAATTTTTAGGAAAAACTATAATTATTGTTTGGACAATTTGGTTCTTATTTTGCTTAAAAATTCAGCTGAGATACCAAGGTATGATGCAATATAATGTTGTGCTACTCTTTGTGGAATTGTAGGATATAAATGAATGAAATCAAGATATTTTTCAGTTGCAGTTTTTGCAATAGTAGTAATCAATCTATTTTGAGTTGCAGAGAGATTTTTTTGTACCATTAATCTAAATA